>NZ_JBIVCD010000043.1:16406-43671 GCF_044746425.1 Pseudomonas sp. NPDC086112
CAGAAGGTCATGTGGGAGCGGGCTTGCTCGCGAAAGCGGTGGGTCAGGCAACATCAATGTTGACTGTCTCGCCGCCTTCGCGAGCAAGCCCGCTCCCACAGGTTGATCTCACTTAACCAGCCAGAAAATCATCGGTGGACACCACGTTGGCATAGGCAAAACCCAAGGCCGACATGAAGGCGGCATGAACGTGGGCGGCCGGGACGGTGACGCCGTTGAATTCCAGGTCTCGGGTGGCACAGGCGTCGTGGATTACTGTGACGGTATAGCCCAGGTCGGCCGCGGCGCGGGTGATGCCGTCGATGCACATGTGGCTCATGCTGCCGACGATTACCAGGTGTTCGATGCCTTGCTGGTCGAGGATGGCCTCCAGTTCGGTCTCGCGGAACGAGTTGACGAAGTGCTTGAGTACCACCGGCTCGTCGGCGCGGTTGAGGACTTTAGGGTGCAACTTCGCGCCGTCGGAGCCCGGAGTGAAGAACGGCGCGGCGTCGGAGGTGAATTCGTGGCGGATATGCACCACCGGATCACCGGCCTCGCGAAACGCCTGAATCATCCGTGCGGCGTTGTCTGCTGCGGCGTCGGCGCCTACCAGCGGCCACTTGCCCTGGGGGAAGTAGTCGTTCTGGATATCGACTACGATGAGTGCTTGCTTGGCCATGGGTGTTTCCTCTAAGTGTGTATTGGGTGTGGAATCAAGTATTGGCGCTGGCCGTTCATTCGAGGATTGGCCGCACCGACAATAGAAGGGGGAAAACTGACAATGGGCATGGAAAGGGCAGTCGCCGAACTGGGAATGCTGATCTATCCCGGTGCGCAGATGGCGGCGGTGCATGGGTTGACGGACCTGTTCGGCGTGGCCAACCGGATCGCCGCCGAGCATCAGTCGGCGCAGCTACCGTTGCTGCGGGTCAGTCATTGGCAGGTCGAGGGTGATCAAGTGCCCGAGCGGGTCTATGACACTGATCCCGGCCCGGCCGGCGCATTGGTTGCCGTATTGATCCCGCCCTCGATCGGAGGTTTTTCCGAGGGGCAGGCGCCCCAAGGGCTGATTCGCTGGCTTCGTCAGCAACATGCCAACGGTGCGACCCTTGGCGGGGTCTGTGTGGGTTCTATTCTGTTGGCTGAAAGCGGCTTGCTCGATGGCCGTAGTGCGACGACCCACTGGACCTCGGCCACGGCTTTCGCCGAGCGTTACCCGGCGATCAAGCTCAAGGCCGACACGCCGATTGTCGACGATGGTGACCTGATCACCACCGCCGGCTTGATGGCCTGGTCAGAGCTGGGATTACGATTGGTGAACCGCTTGCTCGGGCCGAGCATCGCCACCGGTACGGCGCGTTTTCTGGTGGTGGAACACAGCGACAGTGCGAGCGAATGCGGCAGTAATTTTTCACCGATTCTCAGCCATGGCGATGCGGCGATTCTCAAGGTCCAGCATTGGCTGCAAAGCACCGGGGCGACCGATGTCTCGTTGGCGGTGATGGCCGAGCGGGCGGGGCTGGAAGAGCGCACCTTTCTGCGGCGTTTTCGTGCGGCGACCGGGTTGAAACCCACCGAATACTGCCAGCACCTGCGGGTTGGCAAGGCGCGGGAAATGCTCGAATTCACCAACGGCACCATTGATCACATTGCCTGGACCGTGGGTTACCAGGACCCGAGTGCGTTTCGGGCAACGTTCAAGAAGATTACCGGGCTTGCGCCGAGTGATTACCGGGCGCGGTTTGGTGTGTCTGCGACCGCAGCAGTGGCTCGGTAGCGAGCATCACTGCAGAACCCTTGTGGGAGCGGGCTTGCTCGCGAAAGCGGTCCATCAGGCGAGATTGATGCTGACTGACCCACCGCCTTCGCGAGCAAGCCCGCTCCCACATTGGATCTGTGCCAGTCTTGGG
The DNA here is from genome assembly GCF_044746425.1 of Pseudomonas sp. NPDC086112. Lineage (NCBI taxonomy): Bacteria > Pseudomonadati > Pseudomonadota > Gammaproteobacteria > Pseudomonadales > Pseudomonadaceae > Pseudomonas > Pseudomonas sp. NPDC086112. Next base: position 18,299 of record NZ_JBIVCD010000043.1, read on the forward strand.
TCGTGCAAAATGCCGGGAGTATTGAAAGGTGTCGTGCAGAATAAAGCAGGCCTTGTGCTATCGCATATTTCACAAACGGCTGATTTGAAACCCATTTCCCTCCAGCCGCCGTTGGCCTGATCTCTGCACCTCCTTCAGCTACATTCATCAAGCGCAAATTGAAGGGGAACGCATGACCCCAACAAACCGCAAGAAACTGGTGCTCGCCCATTCGGTACGCCCCGATGCCCCGCTGCACGAAGTCGAAACCAATCGCGCGTTGGCCCGTTGGCTGGCACAAGCCGTCGGGCTCGAATACGGCGGCAGTTATGACTTGGATCTGCATAGCGGCCGTGATGTTTATCTGTTGCCGACCCAGACGCTGGTGGGTGTCGCTGCCGCCCGGCAGCTGGGCGTCAAAGGGCCGGAGGATTTGTGGGGCGGTTACGTCGACCACGCTTTCATCTGCACCAAAGCCATCAGCCATGGGTTGTTGAATCGCTATGCGTTCGCGCCCGAAGGCTGGTCGTCGTTGTTTTCCGAACGGGTACGCGGCGTTGTGCTCGATGGCCTCAGCGTGTTCTCCCTGGAGGATGCTCGCCCGGCAGCGGAGCATCTGCTCTACAGCGGTCCGATCCGCATGAAGCCTATTCATGCCTGCGCCGGACGTGGTCAGGAAGTGATCACAAGCCTCGACCAGTTCGACGCCATCCTTGCGCGCCCCGATGCCAAAACATTGTTCACCGACGGCGTGGTGCTGGAACAAGACTTGACCGAGGTGGTCACCCATAGCGTCGGTCAGAGTTTTATCGGCGACAAAGTGCTGAGTTATTGCGGTGATCAATACTTGACCGAAGACGGTCAGGGCGAGCAGGTTTATGGAGGGTCCAATCTGTTGGTGGTGCAGGGTTATTACGAGGACCTGCTGGCGCTGGAGCTCCCGGACGACACGAGGCTGGCGATCCAGCAAGCGCAGGTATTCGACAGCGCGGCCGATGAAGCCTACCCCGGTTTCTATGCCTCACGGCGCAACTACGACATCGCCCAGGGGCTGGATTGCGATGGCAAACAACGCAGCGGCGTGCTCGAACAATCCTGGCGCCTGGGCGGTGCCAGCAGTGCTGAAGTCGCGGCGCTGCAGAGCTTCGTCAACAACCCCGGCTTGCGCGCGATTCGCGTGTCGTCGGTCGAAACCTATACCGACCGACCGCTGCCGGCCAACGCCATTGAGGTCTACCGGGGGCCTGCGGAACACAGTGACTTTCTTCTCAAGTACGTAACGGTCAAATCCTATGACGGCTAGAAGCGAAACCATTGCGATCGACATCGATGATGAACAGATGAGCGGAACCTTCCTCAGCCCCAAATCGAAAGTCCCGGGTGTGCTTTTCGTTCATGGCTGGGGCGGTAGTCAGGAGCGCGACCTGGAACGCGCCAAAGGCATCGCCGGGTTGGGTTGCGTGTGCCTGACATTCGACTTGCGCGGGCACACCGGCGGGACCGGTATTCCGTTATCCCGGGTGACCCGCGAAGACAATCTGCGTGACCTGCTGGCAGCCTATGACCGCTTGCTCGCCCACCCGGCGCTCGACACGTCTGCGATCGCCGTGGTCGGCACCAGTTATGGTGGTTATCTGGCGGCGATCCTGACGTCCTTGCGCCCGGTGCGCTGGCTGGCGCTGCGGGTGCCGGCGTTGTATCGCGATGACTTTTGGCACACGCCCAAGCGTGATCTGGACAAGCTCGATTTGCGCGATTACCGCAGCACGCGGGTCAGCGCCGACAGCAATCGCGCACTGCATGCCTGTTCGCAATTTACCGGGGATGTGTTGCTGGTGGAGTCCGAGACCGACGCCTATGTGCCCCACGCGACCATCATGAGTTACCGCGCGGCATGTCAGCAGACCCACTCGCTGACTCACCGGATTATCGACGGTGCCGATCACGCCTTGAGCGAGCCTGTCTCGCAACAGGCGTACACCTCGATCCTGGTGGGCTGGATCACGGAAATGGTGGTGGGTGAGCGGTTGAGCATTATTCAGTCGAGTTGAGGATTGCGGTGTTCTTGCGATTATTCGCGGGCAAGCCTCGCTCCTACAGGTTGCGTGTGACCCCTGTAGGAGCGAGGCTTGCCCGCGAAGGCGTCATCCCGAACGCCATACCTCACCCCGGTTTTTTCGAAATCCGCAACGACTTCGCCTTGGCTTCCACCACCAGGTACATCACCACGGTAATCAGCAGCGGCAGCAGGAAATAGATCGCCCGATACGCGAGTAACCCTGCCACCAGACTTCCCCGCGAGACCTCGTGCTGCAACAGCGCCACGAACACCGCCTCCAGCACGCCAAGCCCGGCCGGAATGTGGGTGATGACCCCGGCAATGGCGCTGATCAGCAACACGCCAAGCACCAGCGGATAATCCAGTTTGCTCGGTAGCAGGGTGAAGATCACCGCCGCCATCAGCGACCAGTTCAGTGCGCCGAGGGCCAGTTGCAGGACGGCCATGTGCAGCGACGGCAGGTTGATTTCCACGCCGCGAATCGACCATTCCCGTCGCCTGGAAAACCGACAGGCCGCCAGATACCCCGCGCTCAGCAGCAGCAATAACACGCCCACGCCTTGCAGGGCTCCGCTGCTCAGCTTCCAGCCTGGCGGCATTCGCACCAGTCCGCTGCTGAACACGGTGCCGGCAATCACCATGTAGCCGAACCAGTTGGTCGCCAGGCTCAGCCCGAGGATTTTCGCGATGTTGCTTTTGCTCACGCCGAGCCGCGAATACAGCCGATAACGCATGGCGATGCCGCCGACCCAGGCGCTCAGGTTGAGGTTGAAGGCATAGCTGATGATCCCCACCGGCAGGATCTGTCGCCAGGTCAGGTCCTGCCGGATATAGGTGCGACCGATCAAGTCGAAACAGGCGTACACCAGAAAACTCAGCAACGTCAGTCCGGACGCGATGATCAGCGTGCGCACTTTGAAATCGGCGAGGGTATCGAACACTTCGCCCCATTCGATGCGTTGGGCAAGCATCGTGAACAGCACGATCAACGCCAGAAAAAACAGCATCGTCAGCGGCTTTTTCCAGTGGTGCCAGTGGGATTTTCGCGGCGTGTCGGAGTGAGGGGCAGGCTGCGCATCAGAATGGCTCATGCCTTATCGCTCCCGGTCGGATGAATGAAGGGTTTGAGGCGCGGTTTATGCGCCGGCAGCCAACCGGCCCATGCCGGGAAATGCTGCAGGAAGTGAAACACCAGAAAACCGATGGTCATGTGCCAGACCCGTCCGCGAGGAGCCTTGTCCGCCGACATGACCTTGCAGTGGTTGCTGCTCAATTCGTCGAGACGCTCGAACAGGTCGCGGTTGAAGGCGCGGTCGCGGATCAACACGTTGGCCTCCAGGTTCAGGGCCAGGCTCAGCGGGTCGAGGTTGCTTGAGCCGACGGTGCTCCAGTCTTCGTCGACCAGGGCGACTTTGCCATGCAGGGGACGGTCGCAGTATTCGTAAATCGCTACTCCGGCTCGCAGCAGATAATCGTAGGTCATGCGCGCAGCGAGTCTGGCCACCCGCAAATCCGGCTGCCCCTGAAGAATCAGGCGTACCTCGACCCCTCGGCGTGCCGCGTTGCGGATCTCTCGCAGCAGCCGATAGCCGGGAAAGAAGTAGGCGTTGGCGATCACCACGCGACGTCGGGCACCGCGCACGACCTGCAAGTACACCTCTTCGATATCGCCCGGGTGTTCGCCATTGTCGCGATACACCAGCCGCACCTGACCATCATGATCGCTGACCGCCAGTTCTGCGCGCCTCTGTCTGCGGCGTTGCCACCAGTACTTGGCCCGGGCCGGGCGACCGCTTTGCAGCAAGGCGAAATGATGAATGTCGGCCACCGCCGGGCCTTGCACTTCAACCGAATAATCCTGTTTGGCCTCGGGGCCGAAGTCGGCCAAATGGTCGGCGGAAAAGTTGATTCCGCCGAGGAACGCAATCGTGCCGTCGACCACCACAATCTTGCGGTGCAGGCGGCGGAACCAGTTGGTGCGAATGCCAAAGTGACGCGGCGCGGGGTCGAATATTTGCAGGCGTACACCTGCATTGCTCAGGGCTGCGAGGTACTCCGTGCTCAGTTCGCCACAACCAAAACCGTCGAGGCTGACGGTGATGCGCACACCGCGTTGAGCCGCTTCAATCAGGATTTTCTGCAGCTCATTGCCGACCTTGTCCTCGAACACAATGAAGGTCTCCAGCAGGATTTCACTCTGGGCCTGGCGCAGCGCTTCAAACACCCGTGGAAAGTATTCCTCACCGTTCTCCAGCAATTGGACCCGGTTGTTACCGTGCCAACCGTATACGACGTTAACAACCGCCGGCTCACGTACGGGCGGCGGTGTGGAAACGTGTTCGATCGTGGTTTTTTCCATCAATGGGCCGGTCATAGCTCGATCTCCACCGATAGCGGTGCATGGTCGGAAAGGTGTGACCAGGGCCGGGCCGCCAGTACTTGCGGATGGCTGGCCTTGAGGTTGCGCACGTAGATGCGGTCCAGGCGCAACGCAGGCAAGCGCGCCGGGAAACTACGCGCCGGTTTGCCATGCAACTCGGCAAAGACTTCACGCAAGCCGCAGGGCTTGAGCTGCGCATCAGCGCGCAGGCGCCAATCGTTGAAATCGCCGGCGATCACCACCGGGGCATCTTCCGGCAACTCTTCCATACGTTGGATCAGCAGCTTGAGTTGTGCCTTGCGATGACTTTCGCGAAGCCCCAGATGGACGCAAATGGCATGCACTTCCCGACCATCGCCGGGCATCCGCAGCACGCAATGCAGGATTCCACGGTTTTCATGGCCACTGATGGAAACGTCGAGGTTGTCGTGGCGAATGATCTGGAACTTCGACAACAGCGCATTGCCGTGATCGCCTGCCGGATAGACCGCGTTGCGCCCATAGGCAAATTGCGGCCACAAGGTGTCGGCAAGAAATTCGTACTGTGGCATCGCCGGCCAATTGAGGTAGCGCTGTGGATGATGTTCGTGGGTGCCATGGACCTCCTGCAAAAACACCACGTCGGCGGACACACTACGCACCGCCTCGCGTAACTCGGGCAGGATGAAGCGCCGGTTGAGCGCGGTGAAACCCTTGTGGGTGTTGACCGTCAGCACGGTAAAACGGCTCACGGCGCTGATAATGGGCTGCTGTTCATCCGTCGTGCCGACCGGTTCGGGAATGCTCATGGCAGCACTCCTTCGGCAACCGGCTCACCGGGTGCGGTGGCAAGGTCTTTGTCGAGATGCAAACGTTCAAGCAGACGGCGGGCATCGAAGGGCGCGCGGACTTTGATGTCGTTATCGAAATAGCAGAATATTTCCCGGGCTCTGCGTGTCTTGGGTTTTTGCCGAGGCGCGATCAATTGCGAATCTGCTGGTTGCTGTCCGTGATACCAGGCCTCGATCCGGTCGCCCCAGCGTTTCAGCGCTTGGGGGGTATAACCGCTGGCGTAGAGTTCTTCGGCGCCGTGCAGGCGCAAATAGACGAAATCACTGGTGAGGTCTTCGCGATACGGCCATTTGCCGGCCGTGTCAGCAATGACTAGCGCGGTGTTGTAGCGTTTGAGCAGACGGACGAAAGCGGGATCGACAAAGCTTTCGTGGCGAATTTCCACGGCATGGCGCAGCGGTTTTTTGCCGTAAGCCTTCATGCTGGCGTGACCGTTCAGGCGTGGCTCATGCTGGCGGGCGAGGGCGGCGGCCTGTTCCGTGTCGTGGGGTAATTGTTCGAGAAAGCTTTCGAACAATTGCGGGTCGAATTTAAAGTTGGGTGGGAATTGCCAGAGGATCGGGCCGAGTTTTTCCTTGAGTTCCAGTACCCCGGAGGCAAAGAAATTCGCCAGCGGCTTATGAATGTCCCGCAGGCGCTTGATGTGGGTGATAAAACGCGGCGCCTTGACGCTGAACACGAAGCCCGCCGGGGTTTCGGCGTACCACTGGGCATAACGTTCGGGCCGTTGCAGGGCGTAAAACGATCCATTGATTTCGATGCTGTTGACCGCCCGTGAAGCGAATTGCAATTCGCGCTTCTGGGTCAGCCCCTTCGGGTAGAACTCCCCCCGCCAAGGCGTGTAGCGCCAGCCTGAAATACCAATATGAATCGCCGCCATGTCGCCTCCCGTCTATGTAGCCCTCGGACAGCCTCTGTCTTTTGATGACTGCCGGGCGTACGAGAAAGTTTCGACGGGGCTACGGACGGTAAAAGTTAGACAACACACTACAAATCAAATGTGGGAGCGGGCTTGCTCGCGAAAGCGGTGTGTCAGTCACATCAATGCTGGATGTGCCGCAGCTTTCGCGAGCAAGCCCGCTCCCACAGGGTCTGTCAGTGACCGGTGGCCATACGGGGCGAACCCTCAGCCGGTTCGACATACACCGGACCCAACCGGTCAAGACGCCCACTCCAGGCGGTCAGTGCCAGTGCGACCAATACCACCAGGCCGCCGATCCACGCGGTATGAATCAGACCCATGTGCGCCACGATCAAACCACCGCCCCACGCCCCACCGGCAATGCCGAGGTTGAACGCCGCAATGTTCAGGCCCGAAGCCACGTCCACCGCATTCGGGGTGTGATGTTCGGCCTGACGCACCACATACACCTGTAGGCCCGGTACGTTGCCGAAAGCAACGGCGCCCCAAACCAGCACGGTGGCCAAGGCCAACCATGGATTTCCGGCAGTGAACGTCAGCACGAACAGCACGGCGGCGAGCAGGGCGAAGATGATTGTCAGGGCACTGATCGGACCGTGTTTGTCCGCCAGTTTGCCGCCCCAGATGTTGCCGACGGCCACCGAGATGCCGTAAACCAGCAGCACCAGGCTGACGGTGCTGGCGCTGAAGCCGGAAATGTCCTGAAGAATCGGCGCCAGAAAAGTGAAGGCAATGAACGAGCCGCCGTAACCGACCGCCGTCATGGCATACACCAGCAGCAGACGCGGCTGCTTGAGCACCTGCAATTGCTGCAACAGCGAAGCTGGTTTGCTGTGGGCGATGTTTTTCGGCACATAGAGCAGACTGCCGATGAAGGCGATCACACCCAAAGCAGACACGGCGAGAAAGGTTTCACGCCAGCCGAAATGCTGACCGATAAACGTCCCCAATGGCACGCCGGTGACCAGTGCCACGGTCAGGCCGGTGAACATGATGGCAATCGCGCTGGCGGCTTTCTCCTTCGGCACCAGGCTGGTGGCGATGATCGAGCCAATCGAGAAAAATACCCCGTGAGCCAGGCCCGTGACGATCCGCGCAATGATCAGCGACTCGTAGCTCGGTGCTTTCCAGGCCAGCAAGTTGCCGAGCGTGAACAGCACCATCAACGACAACAACAGCAATTTGCGTGGGACTTTACCGGTAAGGGCGGTCAGCACCGGCGCGCCGATAGCCACACCGAGAGCATACAGACTGACCAGCAGACCGGCGGACGGCAGGCTGACACCGAGATCGGCGCCGATAGTAGGTAACAGGCCAACGATGACGAACTCCGTCGTCCCGATAGCGAAAGCGCTGAGGGTCAGCGCGAGCAAGGCAATGGGCATGGCTGCAACTCCGGTGGATTTGATTGATGGAGCGCAGTGTCGGGGTTTGGGTCGTGCGGAAAAATACAGGGATGGGCATTTGATATTTGCGCATAGGTCAAATATTGAGCGAATGAAACCCTGTGGAGAGTTGGCTGGGCAATATGTGTGGTGTGCCAGGCATTCAATCAGCGTTTGAAAAAGCTTGTGGATAACAGTCATGGATACATTCGCGCAGACTTATCCACAGCAGGTTTTGATCCCCAAAAGGCATGTGGATGAGCCGGAAAATGACGGGCCGACACTGGAAGAATCGTCGGTGTTGTTGCCGGATCAGCCGCGAACCCAATGATCTTGTTGGCTGTGATGGCCTCTTCGCGAGCAAGCCCGCTCCCACATCTGATCTGTGTTGGAGCACGTATTTGTTATCGACACATATTCCCTGTGGGAGCGGGCTTGCTCGCGAAGGCGCCAAGCCGGCCGACATCAATGCCGGATCAGTTTGCTACGCACCTCGCCACTGGCCTGCTGATCCAGCTCCAGCCAGAACTGCTGCTTGCCAGCAATCTCGGCGGCGGCTGGCAAGCCGTCGCGATACACCAGTCGAGTGCTCGCCAGCGCCGGCACTTTCGCGCCTGGCAACAGGGTGCCGGCGAGGTTCAGCGGATCCACCCCACACACCGCGATCAGACTTCCATCATGAGGTCGCCGCCTGACTTCGCGCAGCAATGGAATCGCCTCGGGCAGCGCAAATTGTTCCCCCGCCAGGCCACTGACAAACCGCCCGCCACGAATCTCGCCCCGGGCCTCGAGCCGATGGAACGTGCGCAGCAATTCCCGCCAACTTGGCAACCAGTCCGCCTCGCGCTCCAGCAAGCGCCAGAACACCACGCCGTAGCGGCGCAGCAAGGTCATGGCGATGTGTTCCAGGGTTTCGCTGGGTGTGGGCGCGGGTCGTTGCTTATCCACAGCCGGTGCGGCAGCTCCGCGTCGCAGTAACGCCCAACGCCCGGCATCGTCCATGCCGCCGACAAACGCTCCGCGTCCGCGTCGGCTGCTGCGATTCTGGCGTTTGCTGGCCGGGGTGATCAGCGCCCGCAGGCCGGCGAAGCTGTCGGCGTTTACCAGCCCGGCACCGACCAGTTCCTGCAAGGCGATTTCCAGTTCCGAGCGCAGCAGATGGGCTTCATGAATCAGCTCATCGAAAAACAGTGCGCCGTGCTGGCTGAGCGCTTCATGGACTTTTTGTGTTTTGGGCGATAGTTCGCTGACCGGCGTCTGTTCGGTCAAGCTGCTCCACAATCCGACCTGACTGCGCGGCAGCAATAGAATCGGCGTGCTGCGCAAAGCCGTGCTGGTGCTCTTGTTGCGCGCGGTCAGGCGGGTCCACACCAGTTTTCCGCTGCGGCATAACTCATCCAGCCAGCTCGCCGAATAGTCTTTGAGCCGCGCCGGCAGAATGTCGCTGTCCCACGCCGAAGCGGCGGCGGGGTAGCCTTCGAACTGGCTGATAATCGCCGGCAACACCGCGCGACCCTGGCCTTGGCTCGCGGCGGAAAGATGCTGCCAGTCGAACAAAAAACGCATGAAATCCTGCAACGCCACCGGCTCGATTTCCCGTCGCAGCCGTTTGACCGTGTAGCGATGAATCCGCGCCAGCAGATGCCGTTCGCACCATTCTTCATCAGGGGCGCCTGGGGTGAATTGCCCGCGCAGTACATAGCCTTCGCGCTCCAGTTGTGCCAGGGCCTGAGTGACTTGAGTCGGCGGTAAACCAAGCGGTTCGGCAATCGCTTTCAGCGGCAACGGACCAAACGCACTGAGCCGCGCGCGGATCACTTCCAGCACCGCTTCGTCCGGCTCCCAGGTTTCATCGAAACCGGGCAAGGCCTCCAACGGTGGAGCCAATGTGGCTTGTGGATAAATCGCCCTCAGGCAGGTCAGTCGTTCCAGCGGCAACCACAGCGATTGCTCCGCGTTGATCTGCAAACGGCTGGCGCGGCCACTGTCGGCCAAGGTGTTCAGCCAATCGAGCCAGTTCGGATTGGCTTGAGCCTCGTTATCGGCGATGCACGCCAGGCTCATCAGCGCTTCATGCATTTCATCGATGCCGGTGGGCGTCGGCCAGGCTTCATCACGCACCGCAGTAATCGCCTCGGCGTCCAGCGCACCGAGATCGTCGGTGGACTGCGGATCACTCCAGCGGCGGTTGAGCACTGCCTGAGTGCGGCGCTCTTCCAGCGGCGCATCGTCGAGAAACGTGTAGGGGCGGGCGCTGAGAATCTCCGCCGCCAGTGGCGAGGGTGCCGGCAAATCGCGGCTGATCAGGCGGATGTCGCCCTGTTCCATGCGCCGCAACAATGCCAGCCAGCCTTCGCTGTCCATGGCTTCGTGCAGGCAATCGTCGAGGGTTTGTTCCACCAGCGGATGGTCGGGAATCTCGCGCTCGCCGGCGAGGTTTTCCACGCAGGCGATCTGATCGGGAAACACGCTGGCAATCAGGTCTTCGCTTTTCATCCGCTGGATCTGCGGCGGTACTTTGCGTCCGCCGCTGTAGCGCGGCAGCGCCAGGGCGACGCCAGCGTTCCAGCGCCAGCGCACGCCGAACAATGGGGCCTCGAGTACCGCCTGAATCAGGATGTGCTCGGCACTGTTGCTGTGCAGATAGCGCCAGACGTCCTCCAACTCGAAGCTGTGACCGGTGAACAGCGACAGCACGATGGCGTCCTCGCTGGCGGCGGCCTGCAATTCGAAGTTGAAAGTGCGGCAGAAACGCTTGCGCAGGGCCAGGCCCCAGGCGCGGTTGATGCGGCTGCCGAATGGAGAGTGGATGATCAGTTGCGTACCGCCGGACTCGTCGAAAAACCGCTCCATCAGTAGCGTGTCTTGCGATGGCAAGGCGCCGAGGGTCTGGCGTGCCCGGGCCAGGTAATCCACCAGTTGTTCGGCGCTGGGGAGGTTCAAACCGAGTACGTCGGTCAGCCAGTCGACGGCTGGCTGAAGGTTGCCGGGCGTGGCGCCGAGTCGCTCATCGAGTTGCGCTTGCAGGCGGGCCACGGCGAACGACAGTTCATCACTGCGCCCCGGTGCTTCACCGAGCCAGAACGGAATGGTTGGCGGCTGACCCTGGGCGTCTTCGACCCGGACCTTGCCGGTTTCGACCCGCAGGATTCGATACGACGTATTGCCCAGCTGAAAGATATCCCCGGCGATACTTTCCACCGCGAAGTCTTCGTTGACGCTGCCAATGTTCAGCCCCTGCGGTTCCAGCAAAACGCTGTAGTCGGCGTTGTCCGGGATCGTCCCGCCGCTGGTCACGGCAGTCAGCTTGGCGCCTCGACGGCCGCGCAGGGTGTGGCTTACGGCGTCCCGGTGCAGGTAAGCGCTGCGAATACCCAGGCGCCCGTTGTAGCCCTCGGCGAGCATTTGCAGCAGTGCCTGATAGTGCTTTTCGTCGAGGGTGGCGTAAGGCGAGGCTTTTCGCAGCATTTCCAGCAACGCTTGTTCCTGCCATTCCTGGCAGCTGACCTCGGCGATGATCTGCTGGGCCAGCACGTCCAGCGGTGCTTCCGGGATCAGCAACGTGTCGAGTTCGCCACGGCGCACGCAATCGAGCAGGGCGGCGCATTCGATCAGGTCGTCGCGGGTGGTGGCAAACAATCGGCCCTTGGGCGTGCCGCCGACCTGGTGTCCTGAGCGGCCGACCCGTTGCAGAAACCCGGCAATCGAGCGCGGTGAAGCGATCTGGCACACCAGATCGACGTCGCCGATATCGATCCCCAATTCCAGAGAAGCGGTGGCGATCAGCACTTGCAGCTCGCCGCGCTTGAGCCGTTGCTCGGCGTCCAGGCGAAACTCTTTGGCCAGGCTGCCATGGTGGGCCGCTACCGCGTCTTTACCGAGGCGTTCGCTCAAGTGCCGACTCAGACGTTCGGCCAGGCGTCGGGTGTTGACGAAAATCAGCGTGGTCCGGTGTTCACGGGCGAGGGCGGCGAGTCGGTCATAGACCAGTTCCCAGATGTCGTTGGCCATTACCGCCGACAACGGCACGGGCGGCACCTCTATATCGAGATCTCGTGGACGGGCGTGGCCGATGTCGATGATTTCGCAGTCGCGATCACGGCCAACCAAAAAGCGCGAGACCGCTTCGATGGGTTTTTGCGTGGCGGACAAGCCGATACGCACCAGCGGTTGCGAGCAGAGCGCTTGCAAACGCTCCAGGCTCAGGGCCAGGTGACTGCCACGCTTGCTGGCGGCAATGGCGTGGATTTCGTCGACGATCACCGTGTGGGTGGTGCCGAGCATTTGCCGGCCGGAGTCGGAGCCGAGCAGCACATAAAGGGATTCCGGGGTGGTCACCAGAATGTGTGGCGCGGTTTTGCGCATGGCCGAACGCTCTTTTTGCGGCGTATCGCCGGTGCGCACGGCGGTGCTGATCGGCACGTCGGGCAGGCCCATCACCCGCAACTGTTCGGTGATGCCGGCCAGCGGGTTTTGCAGGTTGATCCGGATGTCGTTGGACAGGGCCTTGAGCGGTGAAACGTAGACCACCAGGGTTTCGTCCGGCAGGCCGTCCGGGCTCTCCAGGCCACGATGGACCAGATCGTCGAGCACGGCGAGGAATGCAGTGAGGGTCTTGCCGGAACCGGTGGGCGCGGCAATCAGGGTCGAGCGGCGCTGGCGGATCAACGGCCACGCCCGGGCCTGGGCAGCGGTGGCCGTTGCGAAGGTGTTGCTGAACCAGGCGCTGACGGCGGGGTGAAAGCCTGCCAGAGCAGCGTCCGTGGGGATGGGCAGATTCATGGAGTAATTTATGCGGGTGGGGGCGGGAAGTTGCAAGTACCGCTCAAGTCCTCTGTCGGCTTTTAGGGCCCCTTCGCGAGCAAGCCCGCTCCCACAGTTGAACAGTGTCGGTCACAAAATGTGAGTACACAGGAGATCCAAAGTGGGAGCGGGCTTGCTCGCGAAGGGGCCAGCAGGGTCAACCCAATCCGACGGAACTACACTTTACGGATGACGGTTGCGCACTAAACCCGCAAAATGCAACGATTCCGGCAATTATTGAGGACATCGCCTGCGGGCGCTGTCGATAAAGCCATCGTTCCAATCAGACTGGGCCTGCTGACTCTATGCGAATGCGCCTTATGTTACTGGGCGGCGGAAATGCCCTTGGGCAGGCGCTGATTCGCCTCGGTGCGGAGGAAGACATCGGTTTCCTCGCCCCCCGCCCACCACAAGACGGCTGGGACGCCGCGAGCCTGACGCAACTGCTCGACGATACCCGTCCGGATGCGTTGATCAATCTCGCCTACTATTTTGACTGGTTCCAGGCGGAGACCGTCAGTGAGCAGCGTCTGGCCGGGCAGGAGCGAGCCATCGAACGGCTGGCCGAGCTGTGCCAGCATCACAACATCGTGCTGCTGCAACCGTCGAGTTATCGCGTATTCGATGGCTCCCGGGCGACCGCCTACAGCGAAAAAGACGAACCGGTACCGCTGGGCCTGCGCGGTCAGGCCTTGTGGCGAATCGAGCAAAGCGTGCGCGCCACCTGTCCGCAGCACGTGCTGCTGCGTTTCGGCTGGCTGCTCGATGACAGCCCCGACGGCACCCTCGGGCGGTTCCTGGCCCGGGCCGAGAAAGCTGAAGAACTGCTGATGGCCGATGACCGTCGCGGTAATCCGACGCCAGTGGACGATGCCGCCCGGGTGATCATTTCAGTGCTCAAGCAACTCGATTGCTCCGCGCCGCTGTGGGGTACTTACCACTACGCCGGGCATGAGGCGACCACACCGTTGGCACTGGGGCAGGCGATTCTTACCGAAGCACGCGCCCTGCACCCGTTGGCCATCGAAGCACCGACCGCCCAGGCTCACGCCGCGCGGCCCGACGCCGCCGAAGAACCGCAACACGCGGTGCTGGCCTGCAAGAAAATTCTGCACACTTTCGGGATCAAGCCCCGCGCCTGGCGCGCGGCACTCCCGGGCTTACTGGATAGGTTTTATCGCCATGGCTGACAGCCCTGTTTTAATCACCGGCGGCGCCGGTTTCATCGGTTCGCACCTGACCGACGCCTTGCTTGCCAAAGGGCATTCGGTGCGCATTCTCGATGACCTCTCTACCGGCAAACGCAGCAACCTGCCGCTGGACAATCCCCTCGTCGAACTGATCGTGGGCGATGTCGCCGATGCCGCATTGGTGGCGCAGGCGATGGTCGGTTGCAGCGCTGTTGCGCACCTGGCCGCGGTAGCCTCGGTGCAGGCTTCGGTGGATGATCCGGTGAAGACTCACCAGAGCAATTTCATCGGTTCGCTGAATATCTGCGAAGCCATGCGTCAGACCGGCGTCAAACGGGTGCTGTTCGCATCCAGCGCGGCGGTCTACGGCAATAATGGCGAAGGCGAGTCGATCGACGAAGACACGCCCAAGGCGCCGTTGACGCCGTACGCGGCGGACAAATTGGCGAGCGAGCATTACTTCGATTTCTATCGTCGCCAGCACAGTCTGGAACCGGTGATTTTCCGCTTCTTCAACATCTTCGGCCCGCGCCAGGATCCGTCCTCGCCGTATTCCGGGGTGATCAGCATATTCAGCGAGCGCGCGCAGAAAGGCTTGCCGATCACCGTGTTTGGCGATGGCGAGCAGACTCGGGATTTTGTCTATGTCGAGGACCTGGTGGACGTGTTGGTGCAAGCCATCGAGAAACCGCAGGTCGAAGTCGGCGCGGTGAATGTCGGCTGGAATCAGGCGACGACCCTCAAGCAAATGCTTGAAGCCCTTGAAGCGGTGGTCGGCAAGCTGCCACCCGTGAGCTACGGCCCGGCTCGTTCCGGTGACATCCGCCATTCACGCGCGAACAACCGACGTTTGCTGGAGCGCTTTACCTACCCGCAGCAGACGCCGATGAGTGTCGGCCTGGCGCGGTTGCTGGGGCACTGAGGTTTTACACAGCCATGAAAAAGGCGCCGTTGAAGGCGCCTTTTTTGTGGCCGATGCAGTTCCTTGTGGCGAGGGAGCTTGCTCCCGTTCGAGTGCGCAGCGCTCGCAGTTTTTTGGGGCCGCTTCGCAGCCCAGCGGGAGCAAGCTCCCTCGCCACAAAGGCCGGACAAGTGTTGATTAAAATTTGTAACCCAAACCAACCATGTAAATGAACGGGTCCACATCGACGTCGACCTTGGCCCGGGTGCCCGGTGCGACGGCGTTGTTTTCCACGGTCGCGGTGGTGTCGATGTCGATGTAGCGCACCTGGGCGTTGATCATTACGTTTTCGGTCAGCATGTAATCGGCACCGACCTGCCAGGCCAGCCCCCAGGAGTTTTCCGCCTTGAAGTTGCTGAAGCCGTTGGCGGCGGCTTCGCTGCCGACGTGCTCGTCGTAGATCCAGGTGTAGTTGATACCGCCGCCGATGTACGGCTGGAACGCGGACTTGGAATCCAGTGGGTAGTAGACCAGGCTCAGGGTCGGCGGCAGGTGTTTGAGAGTGCCGAGTTTGCCGTTGGCGGCGCCGAGAGCGGTGCCTTTGAGCTTCACGTCATGCTCGAACGGCGAGGCCGCGAGCAGTTCGATCCCCAGGTTGTTGGTGATCATGTAGGCGAAGTTCAAGCCCAGTTGGGTGTCGCTGCTCATGGTGGCCTTGCCACCCAGATCGGCGCCCTTCAGCGGGCCTTGATCGACCTTGACGCTGGAGCTGTCGGCTTCCGGGTTGACGGTGATCGCACCGGCCCGAACGATGATGTCACCGGCGGTGTGGGCATGGGCGAGCGGGGCTGCGAGCGCGAGGGCGAACAGCGAAGCGCAGAGCTTGGACTTGTGCATGGGGGCTCCAAAGGACGTTAAAAATGTTCGATGTCCAATGGTAGGGATCCAACTGATACGGTCTTTTGATTCAGCTCAATGAAACAGTGATGGCCTTGATTTTTGCGCAACCTTGATGGCCTCTTCGCGGGCAAGCCTCGCTCCTACGGGGCTTGCGTGGCCTCTGTAGGAGCGAGGCTTGCCCGCGAAGGCGTCCTCACTATCAAAACAAAACTACCGGTCACTCCGGCAGCTCATACACATAAATCTTGTCCGCCTCCATCTGATACCCGGCATCCGCCAACTCGCTGGTGGATGCTTTCACCTGCAACGCCCCTTCGATCCAGTACGGCTGATACAGCTCATCAAGCTTCACGCCGACTTCGCTTTTGACATGCACGATCTGGTTCGACGGTGGCGGCGGCACATGGATGCAGGCGCCGAAATATGGCACCAGCAGAAACTCCGTGGTGCGGCCTTCTTCGCTGACTTCCAGCGGCACGATGTACCCCGGTAAACGAATGTTCTTGCCGTCGAGGCTCTTCACCACCGGCGCATTCGGCATGTCCTGCTTGGCGGCCGGGGCCGATTCTGCGGACAACGCATCGCTCATCTTCGACAGGTCATGCAGCGGCGTCATGTTCGGCACTTCTGGCGCCGCATCCGGCGGGATCATTTCCGACCAGGTCAGGTCCTTCGGCTCGGCCGCCCACAGCGGAAGGGCAACCAGCATCAATAGCGCAAGCACAGCGCGGGGCATCATTAACGTCCTCATAGTCGGATCGACAGGCCATCGGCCAAGGATTGGCGATAAGCACGCCAGGCCGGCACGCTGCCCATCAGCAGCGCGGCGATCAGGATGCCACCGAGCAGCGTCCATTCATATTCACTCGGCCAGGCCAGCGGCAAGTACAAGCCGTAATTCGCCTGCACGTAACCCTGCGCCACAGCGATGCACACATACAGCAGCGCCACACCGGCAATTACTCCGGACAACGCCAGGGCAAAGGCTTCCAGCACCAGCAAGGTCGCGATGTGCCACGGCCGAGCGCCGACCGAGCGCAGAATCGCCATCTCGCGGCGCCGCTCGTTGAGGCTGGTGAGAATCGCCGTGAGCATGCCGATCAACCCGGTGAGCACGACGAACAGCGAGACGACGAACAAGGCTTTTTCCGCCGTGCTCATCAAACTCCACAGCTCCTGCAATGCCACACCCGGCAGGATCGCCAGCATCGGTTCGCCACGGAATTCGTTGATCTCCCGTTGCAGCGCAAACGTCGAAATCTTGCTGTTGAGGCCGAGCATGAACGCAGTGATCGCTTGTGGCGTCAGGTCCATGTTGCGCGCCTGGTCGGCACTGATCCGGCCATTACCGCGCGCCGGCACGCCGTTGTGCCAGTCGACGTGAATCGCTTCCATCCCGCCGAGGCTGATGTGCAGCGTGCGGTCCACCGGGGTGCCGGTGCGTTTGAGAATACCGACCACGGTGAACGGTTTGTCGTCGTGTTTGACCAGGCTGATCACCGCCACGCCATGGGCCAACACCAGTTTGTCGCCGAGCTTGTAATGCAGTGCATCGGCCACTTCGGCGCCGAGCACCACTTCGAATGGATCGCTGGCGAAGGCGCGGCCGTCGGCCAGTTCGAGGTGCTGTCGATGGCCGTACTGGTAATGCTCGAAGTACGCCCCGGTGGTGCCCATCACCCGATATCCGCGATGGGAATCGCCGAGGGACATCGGGATCGCCCACTTCACTTTCGGGTTGTTGGCGAAATGTTCAAAGCTGTCCCAGCGGATGTTGTTGGTGGCGTTGCCGATGCGGAACACCGAATAAAGCAGCAGGTTCACCGAGCCGGAACGCGCGCCGACGATCAGGTCGGTGCCGCTGATGGTGCTGGCGAAACTGGCCTTGGCCTCGGTGCGCACCCGCTCCACGGCCAGCAACAGGCAGACCGACAGGGCGATGGCGAACGCGGTAAGGATCGCGGTGAAGCGACGGTTAGCCAGGCTGGCCATGGCTAGACGAAACAAATACATCTCAAACCTCGGACGGGGTGGCGGCGCGATTGAGATCGGCCAGCGACAGGTGGCGATCGAACAGCGGCGCGAGGCTCTGGTCATGGCTGACAAACAACAGGCTCGACCCGGCTTCTCGGCATTCGGCGAACAACAGGCGAATGAAGTTCTCGCGGGCGTCGTAGTCCAGCGCCGAGGTCGGTTCGTCGGCGATCACCAGTTCCGGCTGACCGATCAACGCGCGCGCTGCGGCGACCCGTTGCTGCTGGCCGATGGACAGCGAATCGGCGCGGCGGCTGAGGATGTTTTCATCCTTCAGGCCCAAGTGGGCGAGCAGGGTGGCCGCGGCTTGATCGACGCTGCCGTGTCGCTGTTTCGCCCGTTCGGCACGCAGCTTGGAGAAGTGGCAGGGCAGCTCGACGTTCTCGCGTACCGAGAGAAACGGCAGCAAGTTGAACTGCTGGAAGATGTAGCCGGTGTGATCGACCCGGAAGTGGTCGCGGGCACCGGCGGAGAGTTCGGTCAGCTCCTGGCCGAGCAGGCGGATGCTGCCGCGATCAGGCTTTTGCACACCGCCGAGCAGGCCCAGCAGGGTGGTCTTGCCGCTGCCGCTGGGGCCTTTGAGGAACAGGGTTTCACCGGGTTCCAGGCGGAACGCCGGGATGTCCAGCAACGGCGGATGCCCGGGCCAACTGAAGCTCAGGTCGGACAGTTCGATGAGTGCTTGGGTCATGGCGCCGATTTCATGGGTTTGTCTCAATTTCACATTCAACACCGATCTCCGTAGGAGCGAGGCTTGCCCGCGAAGAGACCTTTACATTCAACAATGATGTCGACTGTCAGATCGTTTTCGCGGGCAAGCCTCGCTCCTACAGGGGATGGTGTCGGATCAGAATTTCAGGGCGGCCGCCTTGGCCGTCACTTCAACCCCTTGCTGCCCGCTCGGGCTGATCAGTTGTACCTGAATCTTCTGGGTGGCCGGGAATGTGTTGAAGATATTCGCCAGGTCCAGGGTCTTCAGTGCGCCCGGAGCCGAGCAGCTGAATTGGTAATGGGCATGGATTTCGCTGTGGTCATGGTGATGCTCATGACCATCCTTGGCCTCTTCTTCATCATGGTCATCGGCATCCGGCTTGTCACCGAACAGCGGGCTTTCCAGTTCCTGAGTCGCGACCACGCAACCGGCGGCTTTTGGCAGATTGAACAGCACCAGCGGTTTTTCCAGCTGCGCGCGGACGGCGGCGACTTTGGCCTTGTCGGCGTCGGTGGTAGCGGCGTGTTCGAAACCCACCAGGTTCATCGCCGGGCTTTCCAGCTCCAGCTCCAGAGTCTGGCCATCCAGCGCGGCATTCAGGCGACCGACGCCATGTTCGTGGGCGCTGAGGCTGCCATGTTCATCATGATCGTGATCATGCTCGACCGCCGCATGGGCGACAGCCAGCGGCAACAAGGCAAACGGCAAAGCGAGCAGCAGACGGCGCATGACGGATCTCCGGAAAGTAAAATGAAAAGTTTGTTATGTAATCTTATAACGAAAGTGCGGTGAGTTTGACCGTCTGCTTGGCGTTGCGCAAGACCCATGGGAGCATGCGAGTCAGGTATGGGCAGGAGCAGACTTATGTTGCGAATACGCGGAAGCATCGGCGACTGGCCGGTGGATTTGACACTGGAGCTCGATGAAGGCGACTGGGCGCAGCTCGGTGCGCAGTTGCAGGCAGCAAAACCCGAGGCGAGTGTTGCGCCCGCCAAACCGGTGAATCAGGACGATGCGCTGTGGCAGATCGCCCAAGAGTTACTACGCAAGGCCGGACAATTGAGCGGGCCGGATTTGCTGGAGCAGCTGGAAGGATTGACGGGCAGCGCAGCGGCGGGCAAGCGCTTGTTGGTGCGCTTGCGCCACTGTGCAGGCGTCAAAGTGGTGAGCGGCGGGGATACGCCGCTGTACCACTGGATCGAGCCCGCGTAGTAATCGGGTTCACACGGACGGATCGAGTAAGCCGCAAAAAAGATCGCAGCCTTCGGCAGCTCCTACGCGGGATCTGTATTCCCCTGTAGGAGCTGCCGAAGGCTGCGATCTTTTGACGTTAATAGAGAGCAGCGAACAACTTGCGACGGTACGTGGTCACCAGCGGGTGATCGTTGCCCAGCAGTTCGAACACCTGCAGCAAGGTCTTGTGCGGCAAGCCTTCGCTGTAGCTGCGATTGCGGATGAACAGTTTTAGCAGGGCATCCAGCGCCGCGTCGTATTGCTGACGGGCCAGTTGCTGGATCGCCAGTTGATAGACGGCCTCATCGTCCTGCGGATTTTTCGCCAGACGCGCTTTCAGGTCTGCCGCATCCGGCAAATCCCTGGCCTGACCGAGGAACTGGATCTGCGCCTTGGCGCCGGCCAGGGCAGCCTTGTGCTCATCGGTCTTGACCGCGTCGAGCACGATTTGCGCTTCACCCAGTTCGCCGCGCTCAGTCAGGCAGCGGGCGTAGAGGATCAGCGCCTTGGCGTTGGTGTTGTCTTCAGCCAGTAATACTTTGAGGGTGGCTTCGGCGTCGGCGAAACGGCCATCATCGAACAGCGCCTGAGCCTGTTCGAACGGGTCGGCCGCAGCGGGCGGCGGCATTTGCACGTGGGGTTCGAGCATCGTGCGCACAGCCGATTCCGGTTGTGCACCGGCAAAACCGTCCACCGGCTGACCGTCCTTGAATAGCACCACAGTCGGCAGACTGCGAATGCCGAAGCGCGCAACAATGTCCTGCTCGATGTCGCAATTGACCTTGGCCAGCAGCAACTCGCCCTGATAGCTCTCGGCGATGGTTTGCAACATCGGCATCAAGGCCTTGCACGGCGCACACCATTCGGCCCAGAAATCCACCAGCACCGGTTTGTGAAAAGAGTTCTCGATCACCGACTGGTCGAAATCGGCAGTCGTGGCGTCGAAAATGTACGGCGTTTCCTGACTCATGGGGGATCTCGTAAAAGCGTGGATTTGGTCACTATAAGGCTTGGTGGGGGGTGGCCGGAAGCGGTGTGCCATTGAGAGGTGTGCTGCCCGACGGGACGCCTTCGCGGGCAAGCCTCGCTCCTACAGGGTTGGTGTCGATCTTGAAATCAGCGCGGACCTGTAGGAGCGAGGCTTGCCCGCGAAGCTTTTAGCTAGCCACGCCGCGCGTGATAGAGGCTCACATACCGAAACTCTTCGGGTTCGGCCAGATCCGGCAAGGTCATTGCCTCCAGCATTTCGATGCGCTGATACAACGGATGGCGAAAATCCCTCACGCGCGAATCCGCCACCAACGCTTCCCGGCCACGGCTGAGAAACTCGTCGAGCAACGGCAGGTTTGCCCGGTCGTACAACACGTCGGCCACCAGAATCAGATCAAACCGATCGGCCTCGGTGAAAAAGTCCGTCGAGTAGCTGAGCTGCACGCCATTGAGTTCGGCGTTCGCCCGACACGCGGCAATCGCCAACGGGTCCAGGTCACAGGCCACCACTTCCAGTGCCCCGGCTTTCACCGCCGCAATCCCGGCGACCCCAGAGCCGGCGCCGAAATCCAGCACCCGTTTGCCTTCGACCCATTGCGGGTGCTCGGCGAGATAGCGAGCCACGGCCAGCCCGCTGGCCCAGCAGAAACTCCAATATGGCGGCTCGTGAAGAATCCGCCGGGTTTCTTCCGGGCTGAAGGCGCGATCCATGTTGTCGCCGTCGATCAGCCAGAGTTTCAGCTCGGTGCCTGGTAATTCACAAGCAATAAGCTGTGCATCGCCAAGCAGTTCACCCAACGCCTGTTGCAGGTCGAGCGGTGCAATCATGGCGCTTTGACGAATTGCAGCTGACCCAATGCCTGGGTGGTTGGCTGTGTGATCATTTGCGCCGGCAGATGCAGAATCAACTGCCCGGACTGGCTGGCGCGACCACGAAGCTCGACGCGGGCACCGGCCGGAAAGGACTCGGGGTTGAAACGCAGGCGAAACGGCAACACCTGATTGGTGCCGATCAGGCTGGAACTGGCGAGCAATAGTTGCGGACGATCCTTTTCGTCGATCACCAGCAACGCCAGTTCGACTTCGGCACCGGCCGGCACGCCCTGCAGGGTGCCGCTCAATTCACGTTGATAAGCCGGCAGGGGGCCGAGTTCGGTCGACGCCTTGGCTTTCTTCTGCGCCTGTTGCGGTGCAGGGCCGGGCGTTGGCGGCTGGGGCTTGGGCGCATCGCTGCCACAGGCCACCAACAGGCTGAAAAGACTGAGCAAAATGAGTGGTCGTAAAGACATTGGCGGCTCCAGCAAGCGAAATCCATAGACAGCCAGTCTGTATACCGCAAACCCTATGGCTTGTCTTGCCACGGGGATGCGCTACCATGGCCCTCCCATTTTTTGTTGCCTGCCACCATGCACTGTCCCTTCTGCGGTGCCAACGACACCAAGGTCATCGACTCGCGTCTGGTCGCCGAGGGCGAACAGGTGCGCCGCCGGCGTGAATGCCTGGCCTGCGGCGAGCGTTTCACGACGTTCGAAACCGCTGAACTGGTGTTACCGCGCCTGATCAAAACCGACGGCAGTCGCCAGCCGTTCGACGAAGAAAAACTCCGTGCCGGCATGCAGCGGGCGCTGGAGAAGCGCCCGGTGAGTGTCGAGCGCCTCGAATCGTCGCTGGTGCACATCAAACACAAACTGCGCGCCACCGGCGAACGCGAGGTCAAATCCCTCGTGGTCGGCGAACTGGTGATGGCCGAGCTGAAGAAGCTTGATGAAGTCGCCTATATCCGCTTCGCTTCGGTGTACCGACGCTTCCAGGACCTCAACGAGTTCCGCGAAGAGATCGATCGCCTCGCCCGTGAGCCGGTGAAAGAATGACCACACCTCCCGAACAAGCCATCCTCGATGCGCATTACATGGCCCGGGCCCTGGAACTGGCGCGCAAAGGTCATTACACGACGCATCCCAACCCCCGGGTTGGCTGCGTGGTGGTGCGTGACGGGCAGATTGTCGGCGAAGGCTGGCATGTGCGCACCGGCGAACCGCACGCTGAAGTTCACGCCCTGCGCGTCGCTGGCGACAAGGCGCGGGGCGCCACGGCTTACGTGACCCTCGAACCTTGCAGCCACCACGGCCGTACGCCGCCCTGCGCCGATGCGCTGGTGAATGCCGGTGTGGCGCGCGTCGTTGCGGCGATGCAGGACCCGAACCCGGAAGTCGCCGGTCGCGGTCTGCAGCGTCTGGCCCAGGCCGGTATCGCCACTGAAAGCGGCGTGCTGGAAGGCGAGGCGCGCAAGCTCAATCAAGGCTTCCTCAAACGTATGGAACATGGCTTGCCGTTCGTGCGGGTCAAGTTGGCGATGAGCCTCGACGGTCGCACGGCGATGGAAAGCGGCGAGAGCCAGTGGATCACCGGGCCGGCGGCGCGTTCGGCGGTACAGCGTTTGCGCGCCCAGGCCAGCGTGGTGCTGACCGGCGCCGACACGGTACTGGCGGACAACGCGCGTTTGACCGTGCGTGCCGACGAGTTGGGTCTGGACGCTGAACAGACCGCGTTGGCCATGAGCCGTCCGCCGCTTCGCGTGCTGATCGACGGTCGCCTGCGGGTGCCGCTGAATGCACCGTTCTTCAAGGCGGGTCCGGCACTGGTCGCCACGTGTGTCGCGGTGGAAGAACAGTACGCCAACGGCCCGGAATGCCTGATCGTGCCGGGCGATGATGGCCAGGTCGATCTGCATCAGTTGCTGGTCGAACTCGCCAACCGTGGCGTCAATGACGTGCTGGTCGAGGCCGGCCCGCGATTGGCTGGCGCGTTTGCCCAGCTCGGGCTGGTGGACGAATTCCAGATCTTCATCGCGGGCAAGTTTCTCGGCTCCTCGGCCCGACCCTTACTGGACTGGCCACTGGCGCAGATGAAAGACGCGCCCGAGCTCAAAATCACCGAAATCCGTGCGGTTGGCGATGACTGGCGAGTCACTGCCATCCCTGTGCCATCGGCGAGCGTATAATTCCTGGCCATTGCTCTAGCGCTGGCTCTGTTCTCGAGGAGGACTCCATGTTTACCGGCATCATCGAATCCATCGGCAGTATTCGCGCATTGACCCCAAAAGGCGGAGATGTGCGGGTTTACGTAGAAACCGGCAAGCTCGACCTGAGCGACGTAAAGCTGGGCGACAGCATTGCCGTCAATGGCGTGTGCCTGACCGCGGTTGAATTGCCGGGCAATGGCTTTGCGGCAGACGTCAGTCGCGAAACCCTCGATTGCACCGCTATGAATGACCTCAAAAGCGGCAGCCCGGTGAATCTGGAAAAAGCCCTGACCCCGACCACGCGTCTGGGGGGGCATCTGGTCAGTGGTCACGTCGATGGCGTGGGCGAAGTGGTTGCCCGTACCGAGAATGCTCGCGCTGTGGAATTCCGCATCCGTGCCCCGAAAGACCTGGCCAAGTACATCGCCCATAAAGGCTCGATCACCGTCGACGGCACCAGCCTGACCGTGAACGCAGTCGATGGCGCCGAGTTCTTGCTGACCATCATTCCGCACACCCTGAGCGAAACCATCATGGCGTCTTACCAGCCAGGCCGCCGGGTGAATCTTGAAGTCGACTTGCTGGCACGTTATCTGGAACGCCTGCTTTTAGGCGATAAAGCCGCAGAGTCTGACTCTTCGCAAAGGCCGTCCAGTAACATCACCGAAAGCTTTCTGGCCGCCAACGGCTACCTCAAATCCTGAAGCTCAAATTTCGAAAGAAGGGGGGTGCCTTGTGGCGCTCAATAGCATCGAAGAACTGGTTGAAGACATCCGCCAAGGCAAGATGGTCATCCTCATGGATGACGAAGACCGCGAGAACGAAGGCGACCTGATCATGGCCGCCGAGTGCTGCCAGCCTGAACACATCAACTTCATGGCCAAGCACGCCCGTGGCCTGATCTGCATGCCGATGAGCCGCGAGCGCTGCGAACTGCTCAAGCTGCCGTTGATGGCGCCACGCAACGGTTCCGGTTTCGGCACCAAGTTCACCGTGTCCATCGAAGCCGCCGAAGGCGTGACCACCGGTATCTCCGCGGCCGACCGTGCGCGCACCGTGCAAGCCGCTGCCGCCAAAGACGCCAAGGCTGAAGACATTGTCAGCCCCGGCCACATCTTCCCGCTGATGGCCCAGGCCGGCGGTACGCTGGCCCGCGCCGGTCATACCGAAGCTGCCTGCGACCTGGCGCGCATGGCCGGTTTCGAGCCGAGCGGTGTGATCTGCGAAGTGATGAACGACGACGGCACCATGTCCCGTCGCGCCGAACTCGAAGCGTTTGCCGCCGAACACAACATCAAGATCGGCACCATCGCCGACCTGATTCACTACCGGATGATCCACGAACGTACCGTTCAGCGGATTGCCGAGCAGCCGCTGGACAGCGAATTGGGCCAGTTCAACCTGGTGACCTATCGTGATTCGGTAGAAGGCGATGTGCACATGGCCCTGACCCTGGGCACCGTGTGCGCTGAAGAGCCGACGCTGGTCCGGGTACACAACATGGACCCGCTGCGAGACCTGTTGATGGTCAAGCAACCAGGCCGCTGGAGCCTGCGCGCCGCCATGGCTGCGGTTGCCGAGGCTGGCAGTGGCGTGGTGCTGTTGCTCGGTCACCCGCTCGATGGCGACGTATTGCTGGCGCATATCCGCGAAACCGCGGATCACAGCGCAGTGAAAAAACCGACCACCTACAGCATCGTCGGTGCGGGTTCACAGATCCTTCGCGACCTGGGCGTGCGCAAAATGCGCCTGATGAGTGCGCCGATGAAATTTAATGCGATATCCGGTTTCGATCTGGAAGTTGTAGAATACGTGCCCTCCGAATAATGACCGGCAATTTGCGGGCCTGTATTCGCGGTTAACACATCACTGAGGGACGCGTAGAAAACGCGTCCCGGCTCTTTAAGAGATCTAACGAATGACCCTGAAGACCATCGAAGGTACCTTCATCGCCCCTAAAGGCCGCTACGCTTTGGTAGTGGGCCGTTTCAACAGCTTCGTCGTTGAAAGCCTGGTCAGCGGTGCAGTTGAT
>NZ_JBIVCD010000043.1:43681-52926 GCF_044746425.1 Pseudomonas sp. NPDC086112
CTGGTTCGCCATGGCGTGAGCGAAAGCGACATCACCATCATCCGTGCGCCTGGCGCCTTCGAAATCCCGCTGGTTGCGCAGAAAGTCGCTCAGAAGGGCGAGTTCGCGGCAATCATCGCCCTGGGCGCAGTCATTCGTGGCGGTACTCCGCACTTCGAATACGTGGCGGGCGAATGCACCAAGGGCCTGGCCCAGGTGTCCATGGAGTTCGGCGTACCGGTCGCTTTCGGCGTACTGACCGTTGATTCCATCGAACAAGCCATCGAACGTTACGGCACCAAGGCCGGTAACAAAGGTGCTGAAGCTGCCCAGTCCGCTCTGGAAATGGTCAGCCTGCTGGCGCAGTTGGAGGCCAAGTGATTAGCGACGAAAGGGATCGTTTCGACCCGCGCGATCCAAAGCCTGCGGATGCCGGCAAGCCATCGAAAAGCGTCAAGCGTCGCGAAGCCCGTCAGCTCGCGACTCAGGCGCTGTACCAATGGCACATGGCCAAGCAGTCGCTGAACGAGATCGAAGCGCAGTTTCGGGTCGATAACGATTTCAGCGATGTCGACGGCGCCTACTTCCGTGAAATCCTGCATGGGGTTCCGGCTCAGAAGGACCGGATCGATGCCGCACTGGCGCCATGCCTGGACATCACCATCGAAGAGCTGGACCCGGTTGAACTGGCGGTTCTGCGCCTGTCCACCTGGGAACTGCTCGAGCGCGTTGATGTGCCGTACCGCGTTGTGATCAACGAAGGTATCGAACTGGCCAAGGTCTTCGGTTCCACCGACGGCCACAAGTTCGTCAACGGTGTGCTCGACAAGCTGGCCCCGCGTCTGCGTGAAGCTGAAGTGAAGGCGTTCAAGCGCTGATCGGCGCTTGCAGTGTCCTGTCTCGCCGATACGTTCGTTTTTTGGCGAGTGGCTGGTGTTGCCAGACAAGGCGCCGCGACGAGTCATAGCTGGCTATGGCGAGGAGCGGCAACGCATTATGGCGACACCAGACGCCGCTAAAAAATGAACAGTATTGGTGAGACAGGACACCCAATGGGCGAGTTTGAGCTGATCCGCAATTTCTTCGCCGCCGCGCCTTGTGCGCAGGGCGGCGAAGGCGTTGCTCTGGGGATCGGCGACGACTGCGCCTTGCTGGCTGTTCCCCCCGGGGAGCAGTTGGCAATTTCCACCGACACGCTCGTGGCCGGTGTGCATTTCGCAGACCCCTGTGACCCGTTTCTGCTCGGTCAGCGCTCGCTGGCTGTGGCGGTCAGTGACCTGGCCGCCATGGGCGCCGCTCCCATTGCCTTTACCCTTGCCCTGACCTTGCCGACGGTGACCACCGATTGGCTGGAAGCCTTCGCCCGTGGTTTGAACCTCATGGCGCAAAATTGCGGCGTGGCGCTGGTGGGTGGCGATACCACCCGCGGGCCGTTGAGCCTGACCATGACTGTGTTCGGTCGGGTGCCGGTCGGCCTGGCGTTGACCCGCAGCGGCGCACAGCCGGGCGATTTGTTCTGCGTGGGCGGTGAGTTGGGGAACGGCGCGGGTGCATTGCCGTTGGTACTCGGTCAGCGAATGGCTGACGCGGCCATCGCTGATCCGTTGCGGGCTCATTACTGGTCGCCACAACCGCAGCTGGGTCTGGGCATGGCGTTGCGCGGCAGAGCCACTGCGGCGCTGGATATCTCCGACGGCCTGCTCGCCGACTGTGGGCATATTGCCCTGGCATCGAAAGTCGGGGTTCAGGTGGAGCGCAGTAAGCTGCCGTTGTCGAAGGCGCTGCTGGCCTTCCTTGGTCAGTCTGGCGCTGAGCAAGCCGCCCTCAGTGGCGGTGACGATTACGTGCTGGCCTTCACCTTGCCGCCCGCCGAGTTGCCATCATTGCTGGCGGACGGCTGGCCGATCCATGTGCTTGGGCGAGTCGTAGCGGGGCAGGGCGTGACATTGCTGGACGCCGACGGACACGACATCACCCCGTCAATCCGGGGCTATCAACATTTTCGGGAGACACCGTGACAGATCATCCCAAACAGGTCCCGGCGGAGTTCGTACCGCCGTCGGTCTGGCGCAACCCTTGGCATTTCCTGGCGTTCGGCTTCGGCTCGGGCACCCTGCCAAAAGCGCCGGGCACCTGGGGTTCGTTAGTGGCGTTACCCTTCATTCCGTTGTGGCAGATGCTGCCCGATTGGGGCTATTGGCTGATGCTCGGCATCACCATGCTGTTCGGCTTCTGGCTGTGCGGCAAGGTCGCCGATGATTTGCGCGTGCACGACCATGAAGGCATCGTCTGGGACGAAATGGTCGGGATGTGGATCACCCTGTGGCTGGTACCGGAAGGCTGGTATTGGTTGCTGGCGGGGTTCCTGATGTTCCGCTTCTTCGACATCCTCAAGCCCTGGCCGATTCACTGGATCGACCGGCATGTGCACGGTGGGGTCGGGATCATGCTCGACGACGTGCTGGCAGGCGTATTTGCGTGGTTGGCGATGCAAGGGCTGGTGTGGTTTTTCGTCTGAGGCGCCAAGTGAGAGAACCGGGGATAGCGCGACGCGGGTTGCTGCTGATGGTTTTCGCGGTGTTTTGCTCGCTCGCCCGGGCGGAGGATGCACCGACGACGCCCTCCGTGATTCACCTCGCCAGCGAAGCCTGGGAAGACTTTACCGCCGCCGATGGTCAGGGTTTGGGCTGGGAGGTGTTACGCAAAGTCTTCGAGCCGGCGGGCGTAAAACTGGATATTCGAACCGAACCTTATACGCGCGCCATGGGCTTGGCCCAGCGTGGGGAAGTGGACGCTTGTGTCGGTTCTTATCGGGAGGAGGCGAGCGACCTGCTTTATCCACGATGGAATTTCGATACCGACCACATCTACGCCTTGGGCTTGGCCAGCAATCCAGCGCCGACCCTGGATACCTTGGGCCGCTACCGATTGGCCTGGGTACGCGGCTACAAATATCAGGCTTATCTACCCAATGTGCAGCGCTATAACGAAGTCGTGCGGCGGACGGGAATTGCGTCCATGCTGACCCACAATCGCGCCGACTATTACATCGATGCACTGACCGAAGTCGATTACGTCCTTAGCCGAGTCACGGACACGTCGCAGTTTCGCCGCACGCATATCGCGGAATTACCGCTTTACCTGTGCTTCGCCGATACACCTCGGGCTCGCACGTTGATGGCGCTGTTCGATCAGCGCATGGAAGTGCTGGTAAAAAACGGCCAGTTGAAACCGATTTTCGCAAAGTGGAAACAGCCGTACCCGTTTGACACAGAATAAGTACGGTGAATGTGGGAGCGGGCTTGCTCGCGAAAGCGGTGTGACAGTCACAATGATTTTGAATGTGGAACCGTCTTCGCGAGCAAGCCCGCTCCCACAGGGTTGTTGGCTTGGCCTCTTGATCAAACTTTTTGATCGTTATGCCCCATAATTCAGCCTAAGCGTCTGTAGGAACGTGCTGTTACAATGCCGCCTCTGCGAATCTTCAGTACTTATAGATCAGGAGCACACCGGTGCCTGTCGTTTTTGTCGCCGCTTCCAAGCTGCCAACGCCTTTTGCGCAATTCACCATGCATGGCTTTCTCGACGAAGAGAACGGGCGCGAGCACGTCGTACTGAGCCTGGGTGAGTTTGCCGACGGTGCTCCGGTACTCGGCCGGTTGCACTCCGAATGCCTGACCGGCGATGCCTTGTTCAGCCAGCGCTGCGACTGCGGTTCGCAACTCGAGGCCGCCCTGCAGGCGATCGCCCGTGAAGGCCGTGGCGTGTTGCTCTACTTGCGTCAGGAAGGTCGCGGCATTGGCCTGCTGAACAAGATCCGCGCCTATGAATTGCAGGATGGCGGTGCAGACACCGTTGAAGCCAACGAGCGTCTGGGCTTCGCCGCCGACCAGCGCGACTACGCCATGTGCCTGCCGATGCTGGAGCATCTGGGCGTGAAGTCCCTGCGTCTGATGACCAACAACCCACGCAAGGTCAAAGCCTTGACCGACATGGGCATCGTGGTTGCCGAGCGCGTGCCGTTGCACACCGGGCACAACCCACACAACAAACTCTATCTGGCCACCAAGGCCAGCAAGCTCGACCATATGATGGGCAACGAGCATCAGGGCGAGGTTGACCGGGCGTGACCCGCGGTCAGGT
Source organism: Pseudomonas sp. NPDC086112 (assembly GCF_044746425.1). Classification (NCBI taxonomy): domain Bacteria; kingdom Pseudomonadati; phylum Pseudomonadota; class Gammaproteobacteria; order Pseudomonadales; family Pseudomonadaceae; genus Pseudomonas; species Pseudomonas sp. NPDC086112. The sequence continues at coordinate 47,804 of NZ_JBIVCD010000043.1, forward strand.
ACGGCGGCGACTGTCCGTCAATTGGTGGCAATACCTGGCGCTGGCTTTGGTGCCGCTGTTCGTGGTCAATGGTGTATTCGGCCAGAGCGAGGCGATTTTGCCGGTACTGGCGATGCCATTGTTCATCGCCGGTGTGGCGTCGATGTTTGTCAGCCTGAAGTTCTTTGGCGGTTACAAGCACGCACTGATCGCTACCCAAAAAGCCCTCGACACTCCTGAAGAACCCAGCGCCTGGATTGCCCTGGCCGCGAAACGCCGTGCTGCGTTTCTGGTCGCCGGCCTGCCCGCCTGGATTGGTGCGCTGGCGGTATTCGTAGGTCTTGAAGCCGTTCCATTGGTGCTGCTGGCGCTGTCGACCACGGTGCTGTTCTACCTCTACCGTATCCCGCGTCAACTCGGCTGATGCGCAGCATCTGGCTGGCAGTGTCGCTGCTGGCTGTCAGCGGTTCGGCGGCTGCGGTTGAACGGGTCGTCAGTCTGGCGCCGTCGCTTTCTGAGATTGTCGTTGAGCTGAACTCGGCTGACCTTCTGGTCGGTGTGCTGGATGCTGGCGAACGTCCCGCTGAGCTCAAAGACATTCCTTCTGTTGGCAACTACGGCCAGTTGGACATGGAACGACTGCTCAGCCTCAAGCCCGATCTGTTGCTGTTGTGGCCGGGCAGTGTGGGGCCGGTCCAGCGTGAGCAGCTCAAACGGCTGAACATTCCCACTTATGTCGCCGAACCCCACAACCTCGAACAACTTGCCGCCCAGATTGAAGTGATCGCTACGCAGCTCGGAAGACCGGAGCGTGGCGTTTCATTGGCCGAAAATCTGCGTCAACGACTCGACTCCCTGCGCCAGCGTTATCGAAGGGATGAACCGTTACGGGTGTTTTATCAAGTCTGGGATCGCCCGCTGTACACCGTGGGCGGTGGGCAGATCATCAGCGATGCGCTAGCGGTGTGCGGGGCGCGCAATGTGTTTGCCGATCTGACACAGCCTGCTCCGCAGATCAGTGTGGAGGCGGTGTTGCAGCGCAATCCCGAGGTGATTCTGGCCAGTGATCAGGCGCAGCTCGATGCGTGGAAGAGCTGGCCTCAGGTAACGGCGGTGGCGCAGGGGCAATTGCTGCTGGTGACGGACAAAGGCCTGGAGCGGCCGAGTGGGCAGATGATCGAAGCGACTGCCAAGTTGTGCCAAGTGATCGCGCCGGACCGTTGAGACCGAGGCGCGGCCTTCGCGGGCAAGCCTCGCTCCTACAGGATTGGAGTTATTCAATTTTTTTGATCGACTCAAACCCGTAGGAGCGAGGCTTGCCCGCGAAGAGGCCCGCCTGAACACCGCTGATCTCTGGTCAAAACCCTGGCGTCCAGGTCACCCCGAACATCCACGCCCGGCCTTCCTCACGATACCCATACTGACTGCCATCATGGCTGTACAACGCCCGGCTGTAGCCCTTGTCCAGCAGGTTATCGACCTTCAATTCCAGCTTGATCTCGCGATTCAGCGCCCAACTGCTGCGCAACCCCAACAACGCATACCCGCCTAACGGCTGCTGATTGTTCTCGTCGTCATAACTACTGCTCACCGCTTGCCAACTGGCACCGAGGCCGAGCCGGTCGAACTGCCGATCCAGGTCCAGGCTCAACGTCCGCCGTGCACGACGGGCGAGGGTGTGGCCGCTGTCGCGATCCCGCGGGTCGATGATTGCCAGGCCAAGGTTGCTCTGCCAGCCGAACAGCTCTTGTTTCAAGGCCGCTTCGAAACCGTTGATCCGCGCCGAAGCGACGTTTGCCGGGCGGTTGTTGCTGCCGAAAATAATTGCGTCTTGCAGATCGGTGCGATACAGCGAAGCTTCCAGACGACTGCTCTGCGTCAGCTGACTGCGCCATTGCAACTCATAACTTTTCGAGGTTTCGGGTTTCAAATCCGGATTGCTGAAATCCGGGTAGTACAGGTCGTTGAAGGTCGGCGCGCGGAAGCCTTCGCTGTAGGTCAACAGCACATCGTTGTCCGGGTTCAGCGGCAGTGTGAACGTGCCGCTCCAGCTGTTCTGGCTGCCGAACTGCTGGTTCTGGTCGCGACGCAGGCCCAGTTCGGTAGAAAAGCTGTCGGCTTGATAGCGATGCTGGATAAACGCTGCACGGTTCCAGCGGCTGTCTTCGTCGAACGCTGTGCTGCTGTTGATTCGGTCTTCGTACCAGTCGCCGCCGAGGATCAGGCTGTTGCGTTCATCCAGGGTCAGGTCGTTTTGCCAATTCACCGAATCGCGGTAGGTGTTGAACACGCTGCGCTCATCGCTGAGCTTGTCGAGCGTCTTCTCACGGTTTTCGCTATGGCCGAACTCGACGCGGGTTTTCCAGGCGTCGTTGATGCGCGCATCGACGTAACTGCTGACGCTGCTCACAGAGAACTTGCTGTAGGGCTGCTGCTGGACCGATTCAAAGGTGTTCATATCGAAGCGGCCGAACGGATTGTCGAATGCGCTTTTGCCCTGGTTATCCAGCAGATTGGCGCCGACTTCGATGTCATCGGTGAGGGCGTGACTCAGGCTTAAGCTGACCGACTTATTGCGGTATTCATCGTGATCGCCATCACTGGGCCAAGACTGGTGGGTGCGATTGATGCCTGCGGTTTCATCGAGGCTGGCGCCGAGATTGAAGTGTGTCTGCCCATCGCCGCCAGACAATCCAAGGCTGCGTTCCCAGGTCTGATTGCTGCCAACCCCCACGTGCATGCGGGGTTGCAAGCCCTGTTCGCCACCACGGCGGGTGAAGATCTGGATCACCCCGCCAATCGCATCGCTGCCGTAAATCACTGAACGCGAACCACGCAGCACTTCCACGCGCTCGACCTGTTCGATGTTGATGTGTTGCAGGTTGCTGTCGCCGGAGGTCGAGTTGCCGATGCGCTGGCCGTCGACCAGCACCAGACTTTGCGCCGACTTGGTACCACGAATGTAAACCCCCGGCAGACTGCCGCGCCCGCCAGTTTGCCCGACCTGTACGCCCGGTACCCGGCGCAGCAGGTCAGTGACACTGCTCGGCTGCAGACGGTCGATGTCGTCGCGGGTGAACACGGTGTTGGCGGCGCTGCTGTCGTTGCGCGCTTCGACCTGACGGTTGGCGCTGATCAGCACGTCCGGCAGTTTCAGGGCCTGGTCGCGTTCGAAGGTGTCGGCCAAGAGTTGGCCGGCCGGCAGGAGGGTCAGCGCCAGGGCGAGGCGGGGGAGTTTCATGGGTAGTCCGTTGACGCTCTAAAGCGAATACATTTTTATGAGGTTGCACAAAACCAATGTGGGAGCGGGCTTGCTCGCGAATGCGCTGTGTCAGTCAACATTGATGCCGACTGACGCACCGCATTCGCGAGCAAGCCCGCTCCCACAGGGTTTTGCATGTAGCCAGAGGATTAGATATTCAGCAGCTGCAGGCGCTGACGCACTGCTTCTTCGATCCCTGCCTCATCCAGCCCACACTCCGCCAGCATTTGCGCAGGCTTGGCGTGCTCGACGTAAATGTCCGGCAAGCCCAGGTGCAGCACCGACTTGAGGATGTTTTCGCGGGCGAGAAACTCGCTGACCGCGCCACCGGCACCGCCCATGATGGCGTTCTCTTCGATGGTCACCAGCAGTTCGTGACTGCCAGCGATTTCGCGAACCAGTGCTTCGTCGAGCGGTTTGACGAAACGCATGTCGACCACGGTCGCATCCAGCTTCTCGGCGACTTTCAGTGCCTCGGCCAGTTGCACGCCGAACACCAGCAGGGCGACTTTGTTGCCCTGACGGCGGACGACACCCTTGCCGATTTCAATCGGATCGAGGTCTTTCGCGATCGGCGCATTCGGGCCGGTGCCGCGCGGATAACGCACCGCCGCCGGGCCGTCGTACAGGTGGCCGGTGCTGAGCATTTTACGCAATTCGTTTTCGTCGCTCGGGGTCATCACCAGCATGCCGGGGATGCAACGCAGGAACGACAGGTCGAAGCTACCCGCGTGCGTCGGGCCGTCTTCGCCCACCAGGCCTGCACGGTCGATGGCGAACAGCACGTCAAGGTTTTGCACCGCCACATCATGCACAAGCTGGTCGTAAGCGCGTTGCAGGAAGGTCGAATAGATCGCCACCACCGGTTTTGCGCCTTCGCAGGCCATGCCGGCGGCGAGGGTCACGGCGTGTTGCTCGGCAATCGCCACGTCGAAATAGCGCTCCGGGAAGCGCTCGCTGAAGGCCACCAGGTCGGAGCCTTCCTTCATCGCCGGGGTAATCCCGACCAGACGCGGATCGACCGCGGCCATGTCGCACAGCCATTCACCGAACACACCGGAATACTTCGGCCCGCCGGCTTTCTTCGGCGGGTTGGCCGGGGCGTCCAGGGGTTCGAGTTTGGTGATGGCGTGGTAACCGATCGGGTCGACTTCCGCCGGAGCGAAGCCTTTGCCTTTTTTGGTGACCACGTGCAGGAATTGCGGGCCTTTCAGATCGCGCATATTGCGCAGGGTGGCGATCAGGGTCGGCAGGTCGTGGCCATCGATCGGGCCGATGTAATTCCAGCCCAGCTCTTCGAACAGCGTGCCCGGGACCAGCATGCCTTTGGCGTATTCTTCGGTACGACGGGCGATTTCCCAGGCGCCGGGCAGGCGCGACAGGACCTTTTTGCTGCCTTCGCGCATGCTCGCGTAGGTGCGGCTGGAAAGGATTTTCGCCAGATAGTTCGACAGCCCGCCGACGTTGCGCGAAATCGACATGTCGTTGTCGTTGAGGATTACCAGCATGTTGGCGTCCACTTCCGGCGCGTGGTTCAGCGCCTCGAAGGCCATGCCGGCGGTCAGTGCGCCGTCGCCGATCACCGCGATCGCCTTGCGATCACTGTGTTGCAGGCGGGCGGCAATCGCCATGCCCAGCGCTGCGCTGATCGAGGTGCTGGAGTGGCCGACGCCAAAGGTGTCGTACTCGCTCTCGGAACGACGCGGGAAGGCGGCAACGCCGTCCTTCTGGCGCAGGCTGCTCATGCGCTCGCGACGGCCGGTGAGGATTTTGTGCGGATAGGCCTGATGACCCACGTCCCACACCAACCGGTCATCCGGGGTGTCGAAGACGTAATGCAACGCGATGGTCAGCTCGATGACGCCCAGGCCGGCACCGAAAT
>NZ_JBIVCD010000044.1:0-14171 GCF_044746425.1 Pseudomonas sp. NPDC086112
ATGAAAAGCCTCTGATCGAAAACCGCTGGTCGGGGCATCACGCGACGACTATTATGCGCGCCTTCGAATTCAGCCTCTACAAGGCGCAAACCCATGCTAGTACTGGGATTAGAAACCTCTTGCGACGAAACCGGTGTCGCACTTTACGACAGTGAACGCGGGCTGTTGGCCGACGCGCTGTTCAGTCAGATCGATCTGCATCGCGCCTATGGCGGTGTGGTGCCGGAGCTGGCGTCGCGTGATCACGTCAAACGCATGCTGCCCTTGATTCGTCAGGTCCTGGCCGAGGCCGGCTGTGTGCCGACCGAGATCGACGCCATCGCTTATACCGCCGGTCCTGGCCTCGTCGGAGCCTTGCTGGTGGGGGCCTCCTGCGCCCAGGCGCTGGCGTTTGCCTGGGGCATTCCGGCCTTGGGCGTGCACCACATGGAAGGTCACTTGCTGGCGCCGATGCTGGAGCCGCAACCACCGGAGTTCCCGTTCGTCGCTTTGTTGGTATCGGGTGGTCATACGCAGCTGGTTCAGGTCGACGGGATCGGTCAATACACGCTCCTGGGCGAGACTCTCGACGATGCGGCCGGCGAAGCGTTCGACAAGACCGCGAAGATGATGGGCCTGAATTATCCGGGCGGCCCGGAGATCGCGCGTCTGGCGGAGCAGGGCGTTGCAGGACGTTTCACTTTTCCGCGTCCGATGTGTGATCGTCCAGGCTTGGCTTTCAGCTTCAGTGGCCTGAAAACCTTCGCCCTGAACACCTGGCAGCAGAGCGTCAGCGCCGGGGACGACAGCGAGCAAGCCCGTTGCGACATCTCACTGGCGTTCCAGCAGGCCGTGGTGGAGACTTTGACCATCAAGTGCAAGCGTGCCCTGAAACAGGCGGGTCTCAAGCGTCTGGTGATCGCAGGGGGCGTCAGCGCCAACAAAGCACTGCGGGTTTCACTGGAAAAAATGCTCGGCGACATGAAGGGCGATGTGTTTTATGCCCGTCCGGAGTTCTGCACCGATAATGGCGCGATGATCGCGTTTGCCGGTTGTCAGCGCTTGCAGGCCGGCCAGCATGAAAGCCTGGCGATCAGCGTGCAGGCGCGCTGGCCGATGGAGCAGTTGTCGGCGCTGTGATGAGCGGCGCTCATGTGCGGTATTTAAAAATGCCGTTCGCGCCCGGCAAACAGGTCGCGTAGATTGCCGCGATGACGCCAGACGATCAGGCCTGTGAGCGCGCTCATGGGCAGCAATGCCGCTGGTTCTTGCCAGGCAAGCAGTGGCAAGGTCAATGGTGTGGCAATCAGGGCTGCGAGTGAGCTGGTGCGGGTCAGGTAGAACGTCAGCGACCAGACACAGACCGCCAGCAGCGCGGCGGGCGGGTAGAGCCCCAGCAACATGCCAGCCGCGGTGGCGACACCCTTGCCACCGCGAAAGCGGAAGTACAGCGGAAACAGGTGACCGATAACGGCGCAGACGCCAATCCAGGCCTGTTGTTGCAGTGAAAGGCCCACTGCACCTGCGATCAATACGGGTAGCAGACCTTTGTTCAGGTCGCCGAGCAAGGTCAGAATGGCGAGTTTTTTGCCGGCCAGACGCAACATATTGGTGGCGCCGGCATTGCCCGAGCCACTCATTCGCGGATCGGGGTTACCGGTCAGGCGGCTGAGCAAAATGGCGAAGGACAGAGAGCCGAGCAGGTAGGCGAGGATCGCCAGTAACCAAAACATGCTAACTATTCCGGGCGAGGACGCCCTGATTCTAACGGCGCATTGCGCCCTTGTCGTGCAGTGGAGAGAAGTGCTTGGACAGAGTGTTTATCGAGGGCCTGGAAGTCGACACCGTCATCGGTGCCTACGACTGGGAACGAGGCATCCGACAGTGTCTGCGACTTGATCTGAGCTTCGCCTGGGACAATCGTCCGGCCGCCGCCGGTGATGACCTGGCCCTGGCGCTCGACTACGCGAGCGTTTCGTCGCGCATTCAGGCGTTTGCCGAGCAGGCGCAGTTCCTGCTGGTGGAGACCTTTGCCGAGCGTCTGGCGCAAGTGCTGATGAGCGAATTCAAGATCACCTGGATGCGCCTCAAACTGACCAAGCCAGGTGCCATCCCGGCTGCCACGGGTGGTGTGGGCGTGGAGATCGAGCGCGGATGTCGCTGACTCAGGTATACCTCGGGCTCGGTAGCAATATCGAGCGCGAAGCCCATTTGCAGGCAGGCCTGGATGCTCTGGCGGGTTTCCTGGTGGATATTCGCTGTTCGGCGGTATTCGAAAGCCAGGCGGTGGGGATCAAGAGCGGGCCGTTTTTTAACTTTGTGGTCTCGGCCTTCACCGATCTGCCGCTGATGGAGCTGGATCGACGGTTGAAATTCATCGAGGCGGATAACGGCCGTTACGCGCCGGATCGCAAGGGCTTGCCGCTGGATATCGACGTGCTGCTCTTCGGCGATCTGGTGGGCAATTTCGATGGCTTGATCTTGCCGCGGGCAGAGATTCTGAAAAATGCCTTCGTGCTTTGGCCGTTGTCGCTGATTGCGCCGGATCGTGTGCATCCGGGCGTAGGCAAAAGCTTTGCGGCTTTGTGGAGTGAAGCGCAGATCGATCAGGTGTTGGCGCCGGTGGCTTTTGAGTGGCGCGGCGAGCAGTTGACCCCTTCGAATTTGTTGTGAGGCGCAAGACGCCTTCGCGGGCAAGCCTCGCTCCTACAGGTTGACGCCGTTCATCACCTGTAGGAGCGAGGCTTTTCAGGCCGAGGCCGCTTCTTTGTAAGCCTTCAACGCCTTGAGGCGCTCGCCCTTGATCGCCTCACCCAATTCCGGCCCCTTGAATCCCTTTTCCAGCAATGGCTGAACGGCAACACTTCGCGCTGCAGTTGCCGCACCCCGTAAATAATCCGCCTGTGGATAACTTCTCTGCTCCAGGCCTTTACGCCCTCGAGCGTCCATCTCGCACGCCGAGATAAATTCTTCAAAGCGCTGAGGTCGACGATAGACGTCGAAACTCTGCAGCAACTCCAGCAAGGTCGACGGTTTCAGCTCCAGAGCACGATGGCCATGGGTGTGATACTTGCCCACTAGCAGCGCCAGCTCCTGACAGTCTTTCGGTGCCCTGAAGCGCTCATTGACCGCTTTGATCAGCTTCAGGCCTTTGTGCTCGTGGGCTATGTGGCGGGGCCATTCTTCCTCGGGCGTCAAACCTTTGCCCAAGTCATGCAGCAAGCAGGCCCAGCGTACGGTCAGCGGTTGTTTGTGCAGCGCCGCTTGCTCCAGCACGCTCAGGGTGTGCACGCCCGTATCGATTTCGGGGTGATGGGCTTCGGGTTGCGGTACACCGAACAGCGCGTCGACTTCCGGCATCAGTACCTTGAGCGCGCCGCACTCGCGCAACACCTCGATGAAGACTTGGGGTTGGTCTTCCATCAGCGCGCGGGCGATTTCTTTCCAACTGCGTTCGGGCGTCAACGCCTCCAATTCACCGGATTCGCTGAGTTGACGCATCAGCTCCAATGTCTCGGGGGCGACGGTGAAACCCAGTTCCGCATAACGCGCGGCAAAGCGAGCAACGCGTAGAACTCGGAGAGGATCTTCGGCGAACGCGGGGGAAACGTGACGCAGCAAGCGAGCCTCGAGGTCCCGTTGACCGTGGTAAGGGTCGGTCAGGTTCTGTTGATCGTCCTCGGCCATGGCGTTGATCGTCAGGTCGCGGCGAATCAGATCTTCTTCGAGGGTGACATCAGGGCTGGCGTGAAAGATGAAGCCGCCGTAGCCGCGCCCGTTTTTGCGTTCGGTACGGGCAAGGGCGTATTCCTCACCGCTTTTGGGGTGAAGAAAAACCGGGAAGTCCGCGCCCACCGGACGAAAGCCCTTGGCGAGCATTTCTTCGGTGGTGGCGCCTACAACGACCCAGTCGATATCGGTGACAGGTTTGCCCAGCAGGCGATCGCGGACCGCACCGCCGACTTTATAAATCTGCATAAAAACCTCCGTTAGCCCGACAGAATAACCTTTGCGTCGAACTTCCGGAGGCAGAAAACAGGATCAAAGATGAATGACTGCCAGGTCCAGCCGGCCGTAATCCCCCTCGCCATGCTCGCTTCTGGGCGGAACATGGTGGGTTTTCATCACCTGATCCCCTTGCAGGGTTTCCAGGTGGATGTCGAAGCCCCAGAGGCGGTGCAGGTGCTTGAGCACTTCATCAGTGGAATCGCCCAGCGGTTTGCGGTCGTGTTGTTGGTGGCGCAAGGTCAGGGAGCGGTCGCCACGTCGGTCGATGCTGTAGATCTGTATGTTGGGTTCGCGATTGCCCAGGTTGTATTGCGCCGCCAGGGTTTCACGAATGGTTCGATAGCCGTCTTCGTCGTGTATCGCCGGAACCAGCAGATCGTCCTTCTGATCGTCATCGAGGATGCTGAACAGCTTGAGGTCGCGGATCACCTTGGGTGACAGGTACTGCAGGATGAAACTCTCGTCCTTGAAGCTGCTCATGGCGAATTTGATGCTGGACAGCCAGTCGGTTCCGGCGATTTCCGGAAACCAGCGATAGTCCTCTTCGGTGGGGTGTTCGCATATCCGGCGGATATCGCGATACATCGCAAAACCCAAGGTGTAGGGGTTGATGCCGCTGTAATAGGGGCTGTCGAAACCGGGCTGGAAGACCACGCTGGTATGGGACGTCAGGAACTCCATCATGAAACCATCGGTGACCAGGCCTTCGTCGTACAGGTCGTTCATCAGCGTGTAATGCCAGAAGGTGGCCCAGCCTTCGTTCATGACCTGGGTCTGGCGCTGTGGATAAAAATACTGGGCGATCTTGCGTACGATCCGCACGATTTCGCGCTGCCAGGGCTCCAGCAACGGTGCATGTTTTTCGATGAAATACAGGATGTTTTCCTGAGGTTCGGCGGGGAAGCGTGCGTTGTCCTTGTCGCTGTACTTGTCCGCGCCTTTTGGAATGGTCCGCCACAAATCGTTGATCTGCTTCTGCAGATGCTCTTCCCGATCCTTCTGCCGACGGCGTTCTTCTTCGGCGGAAATCGGATACGGGCGTTTGTACCGGTCGACCCCGTAATTCATCAGCGCATGGCAGGAGTCGAGCAAGTCCTCTACCGCGTCGATGCCGTGGCGTTCTTCGCACTGCATGATGTACTGCTTGGCGAACACCAGGTAATCGATGATCGAGCTGGCGTCGGTCCAGGTGCGGAACAGGTAGTTGCCTTTGAAGAAACTGTTATGGCCATAGCAGGCGTGAGCCACCACCAGCGCCTGCATGCAGATGGTGTTTTCTTCCATCAGATAGGCAATGCAGGGGTCCGAGTTGATCACAATCTCGTAGGCCAGCCCCATCTGGCCGCGACTGTAGGATTTTTCGGTGCTGAGGAAGTGTTTACCATAGGACCAATGGTGATAACCCAAGGGCATGCCTACAGAGGCATAGGCGTCCATCATCTGCTCGGCGGTGATCACTTCGATCTGGTTGGGATACGTATCCAGCGCGTAGCGGGCCGCGAGACGACTGATTTCGCGGTCGTAGGCCTGGATCAGCTCGAATGTCCATTCGGAGCCGGTGGAAATGGGTTGGCGCTTCTGCTCTTTGGCGGTCATGTCACTAACCTGCGCTGGAAGAGTTCACGAAAGACCGGATAGATATCCCCGGCCGAGACCAGTTGCTGCTGGGCAAAAGTGTCAGAGAAGGCTTCGGCGATGCGTTCGTATTCGAACCACAGGGCCTGGTGTTCGCGCGGGGTAATCTCAACATAAGTGTAGTACTGCACGAACGGCATGATCTGATTGATCAGGATGTCGCGGCAGATCGGTGAATCGTCGTTCCAGTTGTCGCCATCGGACGCCTGGGCGGCATAGATATTCCATTCGTTGCTCGGATAACGCTCGGCCATGATCTCTTGCATCAGTTTCAGGGCGCTGGAGACGATGGTGCCGCCGGTTTCCCGGGAGTAGAAAAACTCCTCCTCATCCACTTCACGGGCGCTGGTGTGGTGGCGGATGAACACGACGTCGATTTTGTCGTAGTTGCGCTTGAGGAACAGGTACAGCAGGATGAAGAAGCGTTTGGCGATGTCCTTGGTCGCCTGGGTCATGGAGCCGGACACGTCCATCAAGCAGAACATTACGGCTTTGGAACTGGGGTTCGGCTGCTTGATCAGCAGGTTGTACTTGAGGTCGAAGGTGTCGAGAAACGGCACTCGGTGAATGCGCGCGCTGAGCTTCTCGATTTCTGCTTCGAGATCCTGGATATCGCCGAAGTTGTCCGGTTCTTCCCGTTTAAGTCGCAGCAGTTCCTCTTTGACTTCGCGCAATTTCGCCCGGCTGCTGCCGGACAAGGCGATGCGTCGGGCATGGGCCGAACGCAGCGTGCGGATAATGTTGATCCGTGACGGGTTGCCCTCGTTGCTGATACCGGCGCGTACGGTCTTGAAGGTGTCGGTGCCGGTCAGGTGGCGTTTTACCAGGTTAGGCAGTTCAAGGTCCTCGAACATGAATTCGAGGAATTCCTCCTGGGTAATCTGGAAGACGAACTCGTCCATCCCTTCACCCGTGTTACCGGCCTTGCCGGGGCCTCTGCCGCCGCCACCTCCGGGCGGACGGGCAATGTGCTCGCCGCTGGTGAATTCCTTGTTGCCGGGGTGCACGATGGTTTGCTTGCCGCCACGACCGTGGTGAAGCACAGGCTCGTCGATGTCGCGGCCGGGAATGCTGATCTGCTCGCCGTGTTCCATATCGGTAATGGAGCGCCGGCTGACCGCCTCTTCGACAGCCTTTTTGATGTGATCACGGTAGCGCCGCAGAAACCGCTGACGGTTCACCGTGCTCTTGTTCTTGCCATTGAGACGTCGGTCGATCACATAGCTCATGACTGCTCCTTAGAAGCTGTCCTGAAAGGGGCGAGCGTTAACGCAGCATAAGGCCAGTGCCGGAGGGTGTACACGCTCCCCTCAAGCGCTTTGATGCTGCCTGAACCTCGCTACCGCATTTCGGACACCTCCAGAGGCCTGTGTAACAGAAAAAGCGTAAACAGGCCTCGGGCTAACGACAACCGGTCTGACCGGCAGCGGGTTACTGTGATTTTCTGACCCGCAAGTACCACTCGGACAGCAGTCGTACCTGTTTGTCGGTGTAGCCCCGCTCGACCATCCGTGTGACGAAGTCGTTGTGCTTCTGCTGGTCCTCTTTGCTGGCCTTGGCGTTGAAGCTGATGACCGGCAGCAAATCCTCGGTGTTGGAGAACATTTTCTTCTCGATGACCACCCGCAGTTTTTCGTAGCTGAGCCAGGTTGGGTTCTTGCCGTTGTTGTTGGCTCGGGCGCGCAGTACGAAGTTGACGATTTCGTTGCGGAAATCCTTCGGATTGCTGATGCCGGCCGGTTTTTCGATTTTCTCCAGTTCTTCGTTCAGGGCTACGCGGTTGAGGATCTCGCCGGTTTCCGGATCGCGGTATTCCTGATCCTGAATCCAGAAGTCGGCGTACAGCACGTAGCGATCGAAGATGTTCTGACCGTACTCGCTGTAAGACTCGAGGTAGGCAGTCTGAATCTCCTTGCCGATGAATTCGATATAACGCGGCGCCAGGTACTCTTTCAGGAAGCGCAGATAGCGTTCCCGGGTCTCGGCCTGGAACTGTTCCTGTTCAATCTGCTGTTCCAGCACGTAGAGCAGGTGTACCGGGTTGGCAGCGATTTCGTGCGGATCGAAGTTGAAGACCTTCGACAGAATCTTGAAGGCGAAGCGGGTCGACAGACCGTTCATGCCTTCGTCGACACCCGCTGCGTCGCGGTATTCCTGGATCGACTTGGCCTTCGGATCGGTGTCCTTGAGGTTTTCGCCGTCATACACGCGCATCTTGGAATAGATGTTGGAGTTTTCCGGCTCCTTGAGGCGCGAAAGTACGGTGAATTGTGCGAGCATTTTCAGGGTATCGGGCGCGCAATGGGCCTTGGCCAGCGAGCTGTTGAACAGAAGCTTGTCGTAGATCTTCACCTCGTCGCTGACGCGCAGGCAGTACGGCACTTTGACGATATAGATCCGGTCGATGAATGCTTCGTTGTTCTTGTTGTTGCGGAAGGTGTGCCATTCCGACTCGTTGGAGTGAGCCAGCAGGATCCCGGTAAACGGAATCGCCCCCAAACCTTCGGTACTGTTGTAGTTGCCTTCCTGGGTGGCCGTCAGCAATGGGTGCAGCACCTTGATCGGTGCCTTGAACATTTCGACGAACTCCATCAAGCCCTGGTTGGCCCGGCACAGCGCCCCCGAGTAGCTATAGGCATCGGCGTCGTTCTGCGGGAACTCTTCCAGTTTGCGGATATCGACCTTACCCACCAGTGCCGAGATGTCCTGGTTGTTTTCATCTCCCGGCTCGGTTTTCGCCACCGCGATCTGGTTGAGAATCGACGGATAGAGTTTCACCACGCGGAACTGGCTGATGTCGCCGCCGAATTCGGCCAGACGCTTGGTGGCCCATGGCGACATGATGGTATTGAGATAGCGCCGGGGAATGCCGAAGTCTTCCTCAAGGATCGCGCCATCTTCGGTGGCGTTGAACAGACCCAAAGGCGACTCGAAAACCGGCGAGCCCTTGATTGCGTAGAAGGGCACTTTCTCGATCAGTTGTTTGAGCTTTTCGGCCAGGGACGACTTACCGCCACCGACAGGGCCGAGCAGGTAGAGGATCTGTTTCTTCTCTTCCAGACCCTGGGCCGCATGGCGGAAATACGACACGATCTGGTCGATGCATTCTTCCATCCCATGGAAGTCTTCAAAGGCCGGATAGCGGCGGATCACCTTGTTGGAAAAGATTCGCGACAGCCTCGAATTGGTCGAGGTGTCGAGCAGCTCCGGTTCTCCGATGGCCAGCAAGAGACGCTCGGCGGCGGAAACGTAGGCGCTGCGGTCCTTTTTGCACAGCTCCAGGTACTCCTGCAGAGAGAGTTCTTCCTGGCGCGTGGACTCGAAGCGTTGTTGGAAGTGGCTAAAGATACTCATGACGTCACCTCGCTCGATACGTGGAGCCGACGCCGGATCACTCAGTCGATGCTGGCAGCAACCGAACAGGCAGTTGCTGTTTACCCCCCAGAACTCTCTCGGAGCTGACGACTCCGAAAGCTACTCCCGATGACCCGCGCGCCGGTGTACCGGCTCTCCCCTGTTTTGGATGGCCTGCGCTTAAGGATAGTTGGGAATTCGGAAGGTAAATGCAAGATGCGTAATAAGTTGTGGCAGACCGTTCGTCTGTCACCGCGCTAGCCCGCGGGGACCGGGGCTTGCGCGCATTGAAAAAAATTATTCGGAAGTGCTTTGCGCCGTTTCCGAAGGATAGGTCGTACGCCACAACTCGAAACCGCCATCCATGCTATAGACGTCGGAGAAGCCTTGGCTGACTAGATAGGCAGCCGCGCCCTGGCTGGAATTGCCGTGATAGCAGACCACTACCGTCGGCGCGTCCAGGTCAGCGCCCTGAATGAAAGCATGCAGAGAATGATTGTCCAGATGCTTCGAACCGGCGATGTGCAGTGCGGCAAACGTTGCCGGGTCACGGACATCGACCACCACCGCGCCTTGTTCGCGCAGGGCCTGGGCCTGTTCTGGGGGGATACGTTTGAATTCGCTCATGGCGGGCTCCTGTGGCTCGGCTGAAAGCGCAGTCTAGCGCGGGGCGCTGGCTGACGTTTGTTCGGGGATAGAGGCGGCGACTGGCGGCCGGGTATTACCTCGGGGGGCGCATTTACATTGCAGGCGCTCACCGGTGTCGACGTTCATCAGGGTCATGGCGCCACCCCAGACGCAACCGGTGTCGAGCGCAAACAGACCTGGCTCGTTGCACTGGCCTTCGAGCGCCGCCCAATGGCCGAAGATGATCTTCAGGCCTTTGGTCTTGCGCTCCTTGTGGGCAAACCATGGCGCATAACCCGGCGGTGCGGTGTCGATGCCTTCCTTGCCCTTGAGGTCGAGTTTGCCGTCGCTGGTGCAAAAACGCATCCGGGTGAAATAGTTGGTGATGACTCTCAGGCGAGCCGCGCCTTTGAGATCGTTGTCCCATTTCACCGGCTCATTGCCGTACATGCCGTCAAGGTAAGGCGCGAAGCGATTGTCATCGTGCAGGGCGTCTTCGACTTCGGCGGCGCACTTCAAGGCTTTGCGCAGCGACCATTGAGGCGGGATGCCGGCATGGACCAGTGCGATATCGCGCTGCTCGTCGTAATGCATGAGCTTTTGTTGCCGAACCCACTCCAGCAGCTCCCCGCAATCGGGTGCTTCAAGAATCTCGCGCAGCGTGTCGGCCTTCTTCAGGCGTTCGATGTTTTGCCCGACCGCCAGCAAGTGCAGGTCATGGTTGCCGAGTACGCACACCAGCGATTCGCGGATGCCATAAAGGAAGCGCAAGGTGTCCAGCGACTGTGGGCCACGGTTGATGAGGTCACCCACCAACCACAAGCGATCCTTTGCCGGGTCGAAAGCGACTTGCTTGAGTAGGCATTGCAGCGGCTCAAGGCAGCCTTGCAAATCGCCGACGGCATACGTCGCCATCAGTGCAGGGCTCCGGGTACTGCCAAGCGAAACGGAGCGATGACGGCGTCGAAGTGTTTACCGTCGTCGGCGACCATCTCATAAGTGCCCTGCATCGTACCGACTTTGGACGTCATGACAGTGCCGCTGCTGTAGGTGTGGCTCTTGCCCACGTCGATCAACGGCTGTTGGCCGACGACGCCTGCACCACGAACCTCCTCGACATGCCCGTCACCGTCGGTAATCACCCAGTGCCGTGAAAGCAGTTTGGCGGGCACCAGGCCATTGTTCTGCACGGTGATGGTGTAGGCGAAGGCAAAGCGATTTTGCTCGGGTTGCGATTGTTCTGCCAGATAGCGGGTGACGACGCTGACGTCGACCTGATAACGAGGATCGGACATGCAAAAGGCCTTAGAAACGAAGCGGGACGCGGGGCATAGCTGATAGAACTCAGTCTAGGCCAAGTATCGGGTAGTAAACCAGAGTGGCGTCCTACCCGATAGCGCTCATCGCCTTCAGTCGGTGGCAGGCTTGTGTAGGACTTGTTCGCTGAGCTTGTCGGCCAGACGAACGAAGGCCGCCAGATCGAGCTGCTCAGGGCGTAGGCTGCCATCGACGCCGGCGGCTTCGATTTCAGCGTTGCTCAGCAACAATTTCAGCGTGTTGCGCAGGGTTTTGCGGCGCTGGTTGAAGGCTTCGCGCACGACGCGCTCCAGCAGTTTGTGATCTTTGGCTGGATGCGGCAGTACCGCGTGAGGCACCAGGCGCACGATGGCCGAGTCGACTTTCGGCGGCGGATTGAACGCGCCCGGGCCGACGTTGAATAGATGTTCGACCCGGCAATGGTACTGAACCATGATCGACAGGCGACCCCAGTCACCGCCACCAGGCCCCGCCGCCAGACGTTCGACCACTTCTTTTTGCAGCATGAAGTGCATGTCACGAATCAGGCTTGCGTTGTGCAGCAGATGAAAAATCAGCGGCGTAGAGATGTTGTACGGCAGGTTGCCGACCACTCGCAGGCTGTTTGGCGCGGCGTTCAGGCTGTTGAAGTCGAACTTCAGCGCGTCACCCTGATGCAGGTGGAAATTGCTCTTGCTGGCGAACTGCTGGTTGAGGATCGGGATCAGGTCCTTGTCCAGCTCCACCACGTCCAGTTGGGCGCCACTGTTGAGCAGGCCTTCAGTCAATGCGCCCTGGCCCGGGCCGATTTCCAGCAGACGGTCTTCGGGTTTGGCGTGAATGGAACGCAGGATGCGATCGATAACGCCGGCATCGTGCAGGAAGTTCTGGCCGAAGCGCTTGCGCGCCCGGTGTTGGTAATGCTCGGTCATAAACGGGTCTCGGCCATCTGATAGGCGGTTTCCAGGGCGACTTGCAGGCTGCCGGTATCAATTTTGCCGCTGCCGGCCAGATCCAGGGCGGTGCCATGGTCGACCGAAGTGCGGATGATCGGCAAGCCAAGGGTCACGTTGACTGCCGCGCCGAAGCCTTTGTATTTCAGCACGGGCAGGCCCTGGTCGTGGTACATCGCCAGCACCGCGTCGCAGTGCTCCAGATATTTGGGGGTAAACAGAGTGTCGGCGGGCAGGGGACCGCGAAGGTCCATGCCCTCGCCGCGCAGGCGCTCTAATGTAGGTTCGATGATGTCGATTTCTTCATGGCCCAGGTGACCGCCTTCACCGGCGTGCGGGTTGAGCCCGCAAACCAGGATGCGTGGCTGGGCGATGCCGAATTTTTCTTGCAGGTCGGCGTACAGGATCCGCGTGACCCGCTCCAGACGCTCCGGCGTGATTGCATCAGCAATCTCGCGAAGGGGCAGGTGAGTAGTAACCAGCGCTACGCGCAAGCCGCGGGTGGCGAGCATCATCACCACTTGCGCGGTATGAGTCAGGTCAGCGAGAAATTCCGTGTGCCCGGAAAAGGCGATTCCGGATTCATTGATCACGCCTTTGTGCACTGGGGCGGTGATCATGCCGGCGAAATGCCCGTCCAGGCAGCCCTGGCCAGCACGCGTCAGGGTTTCCAGGACGAAAGCCGCATTGGCTTTGTCCAGTTGCCCGGCGATGACCTTGGCGTTAAGCGGCGTATCCCACACATACAGGCTGTTGGCAGGTGCGGGAGCATCCGGCCAGCTGTCCGGCGTTACCGACAGCAGATCAACAACCACGCCCAACTGCGCGGCCCGCTCGATGAGCAGGTCGCGGCTGGTAATGGCAATCAGAGGGTGTGGCTGGGCTTGCGAGGCGAGCAGCAGGCACAGGTCGGGACCTATGCCGGCCGGTTCGCCGGGGGTCAACGCGAAACGCTTGGGTTTCACTGCGTTGCCTGGTCTGCACCAGGGAGCTTGATTTCTACATACGCTTCGTCACGGATCTGACGCAGCCAGGTTTGCAGCTCTTCGTCGTATTTGCGGTTACGCAGTACGGTCATCGCTTGTTGTTCACGGGCCTGGGTGGTGCTGTCGGTAGCACGGCGACCAAGGACTTCCAGAACGTGCCAGCCATATTGAGTCTGGAACGGCTTGGACAGCTGACCTTGTGGGGTCTTGGCCATCACTTCGCGGAATTCCGGCACCAGTGCATTCGGGTCGATCCAGTTCAGATCGCCACCGTTGAGGGCGGAACCCGGGTCTTCCGAGAAGCTTTTCGCCAGCTCGCCGAAATCTTCGCCCGCTTCGATACGGGAATAGAGCGAATCAGCCAGAGCCTTGGTTTTTGCTTCGTCGCGGATCGGGCTTGGTTTGACCAGGATGTGACGCACATGCACTTCGTCACGCACCTGGGCTTCGCCGCCACGCTTGTCGAGGATCTTCAAAATGATGAAGCCGCCCGGGGTACGCATAGGCTGGGTAATGTCGCCAACAGCCATGGTGCTCAGCAGGCGATCGAACGGAGGTGGCAGTTGAGCAGCTTTACGCCAGCCCATGTCGCCGCCTTCCAGTGCGGTTTCGCTGGCGGATTTGGCGATTGCCAACTGACCGAAGTCAGCGCCTTGCTTGAGTTGCTGGTAAACCGCGTCGGCTTGTTTGGCTGCATTCTGAATCGCGTCGGAGTTGGCGCTTTCCGGCGTAGGAATCAGGATGTTGGCCAGACGGAACTCTTCGGACAGCTGCATCTTGCCCAGGTCGGACGCCAGGAAGTTCTTCACCTCCTGCTCGGACACCTGGATGCGTTCAGCTACACGGCGCTGACGCACACGGCTGATGATCATTTCGCGGCGGATCTGGTCACGAGCGTCGTCATAAGACAGGCCGTCGCGAGACAAAGCGGAGCGGAATTGTTCAATCGACATGTTGTTGCGCTGGGCAATGGTGCCGACAGCCTGGTTCAGTTCTTCATCGGTAATGCGAATGCCGGAACGCTCGCCGATCTGCAGTTGCAGGTTTTCGACGATCAGACGCTCGAGCACCTGCTGATCCAGCACGCCGGCAGGCGGTACGGCAGCACCGCGTTTGGCGATGGTTTGCTGAACTTCGTGAACACGCTGGTCCAGTTGGCTCTGCATGACCACGTCATTGTCGACGATAGCCACCACTTTATCGATGGACTGTACCGCGGCGTTGGCCGCGGTACCCAGGAACAGCGCGCCCAGCATCAGCGGGCGCAGACAATCAGAAAGCTTGGTCTTCACGTTCACGATAAACTTGTTTTAATTTGTTTTGGATTATCTTT
>NZ_JBIVCD010000044.1:14181-16917 GCF_044746425.1 Pseudomonas sp. NPDC086112
CGCCGTGGTCGCCTTTGTCGGTGTCCGGGGCGTTCTGACTGAACTCGTCATAGCTGACCCAGTAACGGTTGATCAGGCGCAATTTCCAGCAGCAGTTGTCGTATTCGAAACCACCGAAGGCTTCCAGAGTACGGTTGCGGTTGTAGTCATACTGCCAGCGGCTGATGGCGTTCCACTGCGGCACGATCGGCCAGATCACCGAGAAGTCGTGCTGCTTGATCTTGTAGTAGTCCTTCACATAGCCAGGAGTGCCCGGAGTACCGTAGTCACCGCCGCCTACCGACCATTTACCGGTGTTCTGGTCATAACGGACCTGGTCATTGCGATAGCGATAACCGGCGTTGATGACCTTGTTCGGGTTGTCTTCAGGCTGGTAGTGGAACATCGCGCTACCCGAGCGAGGGCTGCGGCTGTCCGGGTCCCAGTTGTAATCGGCGGTGGTGCGCCAATCGCGGTTCCAGCGGTATTCGTATTCCAGCGCATAAGGCGAAACACTGGATTTTGCATCGTCGCGGGTTTTCGCATCGATACCTGGCAACTGTACTTCGCGGTCCTTGAAGTACAAGGCCTGGCCGACGCTGATGCGTTGACGTTCGAAGCCGTTATCTTCAATCCAGCGGTTGGTCACGCCCAGCGACAGCTTGTTCTCGTCGCCGACACGGTCGGAGCCGGAGAAGCGGTTGTCGCGGAACAGCGAGGCGTAGTTGAAGGTGTATTCGCTAGTGTCGAATACCGGAATGTCTTCCTGGTCTGTCTCAGGTACATAGAGATAGAACAGGCGCGGTTCCAGGGTCTGACGGTAGTTTTTTCCGAACCAGGAAGTGTTGCGGTCAAAGTACAGGCCGCTGTCGATGCTGGCGATCGGTACTCCACGGTTCTGGTTGCTACTGAACGTGCCGTTGACCCTGTCCTGCTCCGCGCTTTGCGAAGCAATGTCGCTTTTGCCCCTGCCGTCCAGATCCAGTTGATACTGCGTGTACTGGTACTTGAGCGATGGCTTGAGGAAGCCATACGTCCAGTTCAGCGGCAGACTGACACCTGGTTTGAGATTCAAACGGTCGCCGTTGGCGCGTGCCAGACCAAAGATGTTGTTATCCAGACGTGGCTCGGTGGTAATCCCGTCCTCCTGGACGAATGTTCCACTCTTCAGGTCGCGATCAAAGCGAACGATCTCGGTCTCGTAATCGAAGTTCAAACCTTCCGGATGATACGGCAGCTGCCCATTGAAGGTGATCTGCGGCAAACGATCATAAGGCGTGATGTTCGAAACGGTCGCCAGCTGATAAGCCTGGGCATTCAAACGAGCGGTGTAGCTGTCGCCACGATAGGTGACAGAACCTTGCTGATTCACGAAATCGGCACTTTTCACACCAATCTGATCAGTCTGCAAATCCTGGAAGTAATACGGATCGCTGATCTTGGTGTAATCGACCTGAGTCAATACGCGCGAGTCCAGGCCACCCTTGTGCTGCCAGTTGTACATGTAGCGGGTTTTTTCGTAGTCAGTCTGCAGCTTGCGATCGTCGTTCTCGTCGTTGAGGTACGAGGCGCCGAACTGACCTTCGCTGGACTTGGTCAGGTAGCGGAACTCGCCTTCCATCAACAGGCCACGCTTGCTCATATAGCGCGGGTACAACGTGGCATCGTAGTTCGGTGCCAGGTTGAAGTAGTACGGAGTGACCAGCAGGAAGCCGGTATCGCTGCCGGTGCCAATGGTCGGTGGCAGGAAGCCGGACTGACGACGGTCGTCGATCGGGAAGTAGATGTACGGCGTGTACAGAACCGGAATGTCCTTGACCCGCAGCGTCACGTTGGTCGCAGTACCGAAACCGGTCGCCGGGTTCAAGGTGATGTTGTTGCCCTTGAGCTGCCAGGCGTTGCTGTCCGGTTCGCACGTGGTGTACGTACCGTCCTTGAGGCGGATGATCGCGTTCTCGGCCCGTTTGGCATATAGCGCGTTACCGCGGATACGCGATTTGTGCATCACGTATTCGGCGTTGTCGACTTTGGCTTCACCCGTGTCGAGCTGCACGTCGGCGTGGTCGCCCACGATCAGTGCGCCGTTGTCGCGAACACGCACGTTGCCGCTCAGTTCGCCACGGCTCTCGGCCTGGTACAGGTTCGCTTCGTCGGCTTCTACCTGCATGCTGCCCTGACGCATAACGACGTCACCGGCCAGAGTAGCGATCTGCTCATCCTGCTTATAGCGAGAGGCTTTGGCACCGAGAAAGGTCGGAGCGTCACTTTTACTCGTCTTGTCATTCATGCCAGGACGAATCGGTTCGATATAGGAACCAGAGCAGTAAGGACCGGTTTCGGCCAATTGCGCTGCGGTGAGCTTCTCGCGCGGAACCCAGTCGAGGTGACTGTAGTCTTCACTACGCGACTTCAAGCCGCGGCCCTTGGACTCCGTAACCAGCACGGGTTTGGCGCCGGTATCTGCGCTGGAGCCGGTGTCTGCCGCAGCTTCGCCAGTGGCGGAAACTGCGCTGCCCTCATGGACGGGGCGTGGCGGCAATGCAGCAGCCGGTGCCTTTGGCGCGCAGTCCCAGGCACCCGAAGCAGAGACTGAGCAGTCATACTGTTCCGCGGCGACCACGAACGAAGTGGCTAGAGGTTGCAGGGCCAGCAGACTGCCGGTGACCAACAACGGAAATTTTTTACGAAACGCGGGGGATTTCAATGCCATCTTATTAGTCCGGGCTTCCTGCGTGCCATCTGCCCGCGGTGTGGGCC
>NZ_JBIVCD010000044.1:16927-51011 GCF_044746425.1 Pseudomonas sp. NPDC086112
TCTCGATGGTCTGAAAAAGATGCTGGATAATAAAGCATGACCCGCTTGACGGCTAGCGCCGTCGGAGACCCTTGCAATGCCTGACCAAGATGTACGTTTGCAACACCTGAAAGTTTGGCTCGATGAACAGTTGGCTATCCTCTTTGCAGAACAAGGTTGGGGCACCGTGCCCCCGGCCACGTTGACTGCGGCCAGTAGCGACGCGAGTTTTCGGCGCTATTTCCGCTGGGAAGGCGCAGGCAGAAGTTTCGTCGTGATGGACGCGCCGCCGCCCCAGGAAAACTGCAAACCCTTCGTGGATATCGCTTTTCTGCTGGCGAAATCCGGAATAAACGTGCCGAAAATTTATGCCGAAGACCTCGAACGTGGTTTTCTTTTGCTCAATGACCTGGGCAACAAGACTTATCTGGACGTGATCGACAGCGAAAACGCCGATGATTTGTTCAAGGATGCCCTGCAAGCGCTGTTGGCTTTCCAACAGTTGCCGATGGTGGCGCCGCTGCCGAGTTATGACGTGGCGCTGCTGCGTCGCGAGCTGGAACTGTTCCCCGAGTGGTACGTGAAGCGCGAACTGGGCATCGAGTTCGACTCGGCGCAGCAAACGCTCTGGCAGCAGGTCAGCGACCTGCTGATCGACAGCGCCCTGGCTCAGCCCAAAGTCCTGGTGCATCGCGACTACATGCCGCGCAATCTGATGCTCAGCGAACCGAATCCCGGCGTGCTGGATTTCCAGGACGCGGTCTACGGGCCGGTGACCTATGACGTGACCTGCCTGTTCAAGGATGCCTTCCTCAGTTGGCCTGAGGAGCGCGTGCGTGGCTGGCTGGAGGATTACTGGCAGCAAGCGGGTGCGCTCGACATCCCGGTGCAGCCAGATTTTGAAGACTTCTTGCGCGCCAGCGACCTGATGGGTGTGCAACGGCACCTGAAAGTCATCGGCATTTTCGCCCGTATCTGCCATCGCGACGGCAAGCCGCGCTACCTCGGCGACGTGCCGCGCTTCTTTGCTTATATAGACGCCGTCATCGCCCGTCGCCCTGAACTGGCGGCGCTGGGTGAATTGCTGGCCAGTCTGCGTGCTGGAGCGACGGCATGAAGGCAATGATTCTGGCAGCGGGTAAAGGCGAGCGCATGCGTCCGCTGACCCTGACCACGCCAAAACCGCTGGTTCGCGCCGGCGGAGTGCCCCTGATCGAATATCACCTGCGCGCCTTGGCGACTGCAGGGTTTAGCGAGATCGTGATCAACCATGCCTGGCTCGGTCAGCAGATCGAAGATTATCTGGGCGATGGTTCGCGGTACGGCGTGAGCATCCAGTATTCGGCGGAAGGTGAGCCGCTGGAAACCGGTGGCGGTATTTTCCGTGCGTTGCCGTTGTTGGGAGACGAGGCCTTTGTGGTGGTCAACGGTGACATCTGGACCGACTACGACTTCAGCGTGTTGCATCAGCCCATCGCCGGGCTCGCTCATTTGGTATTGGCGGACAACCCGGCGCATCACCCGAGTGGGGATTTCGCTTTGGTCGATGGCCATGTGCAGGACGGTCGGTCGGATACATCAACCTTGACCTACAGCGGCATCGCTGTGCTGCACCCGCATCTGTTTGACGGGTGCTCGGCCGGCGCCTTCAAACTTGCGCCGCTGCTGCGCAAAGCCATGGCTGACGGGCAAGTGACCGGTGAACGCCTGAATGGGCATTGGGTGGATGTCGGCACCCACGAGCGCCTGGCTGAAGTAGACACTCTGATAGAAGCGAGACGCTGACATGTTGTGGCCAGGGACTCTGATTGGAGCCGGAGCGGGCTTTGCTATAGCCAGCATTCCGGGGGCCATGCTCGGCGCTTTATTGGGACAGGCGCTGGACCGGCGCTTGCACCTGCAAAGCTGGGCGCATTTATGGGAGAAGTTCGGTGGTCGCTCGGTGCTGCGCAACGATGAGCTGCTGTTCGTGTTGCTAGGCCGATTGGCCAAGAGCGATGGGCGGGTAGTGGATGGCCACATTCAGCAGGCGCGGCAGGAAATGCGTTCGCTGGAAATGACCGAGTCGGCGCAACGTCGGGCGATTGCAGCATTCAATCGCGGTAAGTCGGGACACGACCGGTTGCGCGGTTATCTGCGACGCCTGAGTGCTCAACCCCACGCGGCGGAAGGGGTGTTGCGTGCCTGTTGGCGGATGGTCTGGGCGGATGGTCGCGCCGGTAACAATGAGCGAGAGCTGATTGCCCAGTGGGGCAAATGGCTCGGCTGGACGTCGCATCAAGTGCAGGCGCTGGCCAGCGATTACGAGCCACAGAAGCGACCGTTGGTCACCAGCGCGATCACGTATCAGGATGCCTTGCGACTGTTGGGAGTGTCTGCCACGAGTGAGCCGGCACAGATCAAGCACGCCTATCGACGCCTGCTCAGTCGGCATCATCCGGACAAGATTGCCGGCAGCGGTGCGACGGCGTTGCAGGTTCGCGAGGCCACGGACAAGACTCGTGAATTGCACAATGCCTATACGTTGATTCGTGAGCGGCGGGATTTTCGTTAGCCGGGCAGAGTTGTGTTGTCAGTGATTCCGTCTTCGCGGGCAAGCCTCGCTCCTACAAGTTTTATGCGCGCCGGGCGCGACACCTAACCTGTAGGAGCGAGGCTTGCCCGCGAATGGGGCGACTCGGTCTATCAGTCCGCCACAGGCTGCGGATTCAACCACCCACGCACCCGCCGCACCAACTGCTCTTGCTCGGCCTTGGCATTCCCCGGCAAAGCCTTGAGCGACACCTGACTGAACCCCGAAGTTTTCAAGCGCTTGCTGGCCTGCAAACGTTCCAGCGCCGCGTTACGATCCACCGGCTTATCCATATAGAAGATGTCTGCGGCAGGCAGCTTCAAGGTGGGTGTGAGCTCAGCCAGTCCCGGTTTTGCTGTAACAGGCGTCTGGGCGGCAATCATCACGAATTTCTCGACTTGCGATGGCTGCTTCTCGCTCAGATAACGCGCGGCCCAGTAAGCGCCGGTACCATGTCCCAGCACGACGATACTGCGAGCGCTTTGCTGTTCGGCGTAGGCGATGGCGGCATCGATGCGCGCGAAGATTCGCTCGGCGTCAGCTTTGGCTTGTTCTTCGGTGGTTTCGACGATGGCCTTGTCGGTTACCTCCGCTTCGCCGCCGGCCGCCTGTTCGATGGGCGCCGCAGTCGTCGCGTCTTTGCTGCCGGCATCAGGCGTTTTGGGCGCTGGCGCCACTTCGACGATACGTGGCGCAATGGCTTCGCTTTGCAGGTCCGGCAAGGTGATACTCAGGCTGCTCCACTCGGCGTCCGGCAATTTACGGCGCAATGGGCTGATCGCTTGCGGCCAGTCAACGGTTTCGCCGGCGCCCGGGATGATAATCACCGCGCCTTTGGGTTCGGCGGTATTGGCCGGTTTCCACAAGGCGAGAAAGCTGTCGGTGCCGGCTTGCAGTTGTTGCTGTTCCTGCGCAGGGATTTTTCGCTCAAGTGCGGCCGCTTCTTCCTGACTACGCTCAAGCAGCGGCTGGCGTTCAACCGGTTTTTCTTCTGCGGGTTGTTCCGCGGCGGCAGGTGCCGGGTCAGCCGCTTCGACGGAAAACGCGCAAGGCAGGATCAACGACAGGCACAATGCTGGCAGTGCCAGGCGGTAGACAGGGGGCATCGGATATTCCAGGCCAGAAGTTATTCCGGCAGCCTAATGGGTTGGTCAGTATTTGTCAGTGTGTGAGACTTCGATGATGCATTTTCGCTGCCTGTGGGTTATCGGCTGTTTGTGGTTTCCCTTGATGGGCTGGGCGGCGCCCGCGCCACCGGCGCACGTCGTGCAGCTGTTGCCAGCGCAACAGCAATGGCTGGCGCAGCATGGCGAGTTGCGGGTCGGCGTGGTGTTGCAAACGCCTTATGCCCAATACGATCGCCGCTTGCAGCGCCTGTCCGGGGTTAACATCGAGCTGATGAAGTGGCTGGCCAAGGCGCTCAAGATCGAACTGAGCTGGCGTAATTATCCCGATCTTGCGCAACTGGAAGCCGCCGCCCGTGAAGGCGACATCGATATCGCGCCAGGCCTGACGCAAACCCCCGTGGGTTTGCGGCTCTGGCAATTTTCCGACCCTTACATGCGGGTGTCGCAACTGGTGGTCAGCGACCAGAAAAGCACCGGTGCGGTAGAACTGGAAAAACTCGACAGCCAGACCCGCGTTGCCGTGCGCATGCCCAGCGTCACCGCCGATTATCTGCGCAGCAATTATCCCCATCTGAACTTGCAGGGCGTGCCTCTGGAGCGCCAGGCGCTGCAACTGTTGTTGAGTCAGCAGGCCGGCTACGCCGTGGTCGATGAAGCTCAGTTCGGGCGTCTGTCTGCCGAGCCCGAGTTCTCCGGGCTGGTGGTGGTGGGCGATATCGGTTTCCCGCAACTGCTGCGAGTGGCCACGCGCCGGGACTGGCCGGAGTTGGCCGGCATCGTCGAAAGCGCGCTGCGGACGATCCCGGCCAAGGATCTGGAGCAATTGCACAATCAATGGGTGCAACCCAAGTATCCGCGGCTGTCCGAGTCGCCGGGTTTCTGGCAAAACCTCTGCCTGCTCTTGGTGGTGTTGCTGCTGAGCAGCATGGCCATTGTGTTCTGGCAGCGCCGTCAGCAACACAGTCTGGAGCAACGATTGCTGGCGGCGCGCGAAGACATTGCCCTGCGCGAGGCCAGCGAAGAGGCCTTGCGCCTCACGCAGTTTTCCATCGATCAGAGCACCGTCGGCATCCTCTGGGTCAACTGGGACAGCCATGTGCGCTATGCCAACCGGGCGGCTGAAACCATGCTTGGCTACCCGGTGGGCGGGATCATTGATCGGCCATTGATCGACTTCGAGCCCGGCTTGCACATGGACCGCTGGCTGAGCCTGTGGAAACGCGCCCGGACCAGTGACGAAGCGCCGCAAAGTTTCGAGACCCATTGCGTGCGAGCGGACGGCAGTATCCTGCCGGCGGATGTTTCGTTGAGCTTCTTGCGTTTTCGCGATGGCGAATACCTGGTGGTTTATCTCAATGATGTCACCGAACGTCGTCGCGCCCTTGCTGCGTTGCAGGAAAGCGAAGCGCGCCTGCAAGGGATCGCCGCCAACGTCCCCGGCCTGGTC
The DNA here is from genome assembly GCF_044746425.1 of Pseudomonas sp. NPDC086112. Classification (NCBI taxonomy): domain Bacteria; kingdom Pseudomonadati; phylum Pseudomonadota; class Gammaproteobacteria; order Pseudomonadales; family Pseudomonadaceae; genus Pseudomonas; species Pseudomonas sp. NPDC086112. The sequence continues at coordinate 22,053 of NZ_JBIVCD010000044.1, forward strand.
TTTCGTCTGGAGCGCGCGCCGGTGACCGGGCAGATCGACTTTGCCTACATCAGTGAAGGCAGCGAGAGCCTGGTGGGGTACTCGCCCGCGACGCTGGCCCATCGCGACAAAGGCCTGCGCAGTCTGGTGCATCCGGACGACAGGGCCAGTTATCACCAGACTCAGGATCACGCGCTGGACACCGACAGCGACTGGTCGTGGCAGGGCCGGATTCTGACCCGTCAGGGCGAACAGCGCTGGGCCGAGATCAAGGCCATCACTCGCCGCCTCGATGACGGCGCCTATGTCTGGGACGGGATCGTCTGGGACATCACCGAGAGCAAGCGCATCGAACTGGAACTGGCCAGCTCCCGCGAGCAACTGCGCGAGTTGTCCGCCCACCTGGAGAGCGTTCGGGAAGAGGAAAAGGCCCGCATCGCCCGGGAAGTTCACGACGAATTGGGTCAGATGCTGACCGTGTTGAAGCTGGAAACGTCCATGTGCGAATTGGCCTACGCCCAGCTCGATCCGGGTCTGCACGAGCGCTTGAACAGCATGAAGCGGTTGATCGCGCAGCTGTTTCAACTGGTGCGCGATGTGGCCACGGCGCTACGACCGCCGATTCTCGATGCCGGGATTGCCTCGGCCATTGAATGGCAGGCCCGGCGGTTCGAGGCGCGCACGCAGATCCCGTGCCTGGTACAAGTGCCGGATAACTTGCCGGTGCTCAGCGATGCCAAGGCCATCGGGCTGTTCCGGATCCTTCAGGAAGCGCTGACCAATGTCATGCGCCACGCCCAGGCGCATACTGTTGAACTGACGCTGGCCCTTGAGGGCGATGAACTCTGCCTGACTGTCAGCGATGATGGCGTAGGATTTGTCGCCGCCACTGGCAGGCCGACATCCTTTGGAGTGGTCGGCATGCGTGAGCGGGTGTTGATCATGGGCGGGCAGTTGTCGCTTGAGAGTGAGCCGGGGGAGGGTACGACCCTGAGCGTGCGAGTGCCGTTGGACCCCTAAAAGATCGCAGCCTTCGGCAGCTCCTACGCCGAACGCGTACCCCTGTAGGAGCTGCCGAAGGCTGCGATCTTTTCGGCGACAAGGCAATTTTTGAGGAGAGGCAAGTGATCCGTGTACTGGTAGCCGAAGACCACACCATCGTTCGCGAAGGCATCAAGCAATTGATCGGCCTGGCCAAGGACTTGCTGGTGGTAGGGGAGGCGAGCAATGGCGAGCAGTTGCTCGAGACCTTGCGCCATGTTCCGTGCGAAGTGGTGTTGCTGGATATCTCCATGCCCGGGGTCAACGGCCTGGAAGCGATTCCGCGGATTCGCGCCTTGAACAATCCCCCGGCGATCCTGGTGTTGTCGATGCACGACGAAGCACAAATGGCCGCCCGGGCGTTGAAGGTCGGCGCTGCAGGTTATGCGACCAAGGACAGCGATCCGGCATTGCTGCTGACGGCAATCCGCAAAGTCGCGGCGGGTGGGCGATACATCGACCCGGACCTGGCTGACCGGATGGTCTTCGAAGTCGGCCTGACGGATTCGCGGCCGTTGCACTCATTGCTGTCGGAGCGTGAGTTCTCGGTATTCGAACGCTTGGCCCAAGGCGCCAACGTCAACGACATCGCCCAACAACTGGCCCTCAGTAGCAAAACCATCAGCACCCACAAAGCGCGACTGATGCAGAAACTCAACATCACCTCCCTGGCCGAACTGGTGAAGTACGCGATGGAACACAAGCTCCTCTGATTTTGAACGCGATCCCCCGTAGGAGCGAGGCTTGCCCGCGAAGCTTTTAGCGCACTTGAGGACGCCTTCGCGGGCAAGCCTCGCTCCTACGGGATCGTTGAGGCATGTCCATTTGCGACATGCACACAAAGCCGCTTTTGCCTGATCTTGCGGCTTGCAGATCACCGCTTGTCGCGATCGCGAATCGACATATCCATCCCCGCCATCCTTGTAGGGCAATCCCTACCCCCAATCTTCCATCCGGCTGAGGCGATTCTCTCCTGCGCCCCGATTTGCGCCCCTCCCAGCGTCCACTAGGCTTAGTCCACAGCAGTCATCAATAACAAAGGTGTGGGTATGAGCCAGGTTGATTCAAGCGCAGGGGCCAGCGATATTCTGGTCAGCTTTCGTGGAGTGCAAAAGAGCTACGACGGCGAGAACCTGATCGTCAAAGACCTCAACCTGGATATTCGCAAAGGCGAATTCCTCACCTTGCTCGGGCCGTCCGGCTCCGGCAAGACCACCAGTCTGATGATGCTCGCCGGTTTCGAAACGCCGACCGCCGGCGAAATTCAACTGGCCGGGCGCTCCATCAACAACGTGCCGCCGCATAAACGCGACATCGGCATGGTGTTCCAGAACTACGCGTTGTTCCCGCACATGACGGTCGCCGAGAACCTGGCGTTCCCGCTGACCGTGCGCGGTTTGAACAAGAATGATGTCAGTGACCGGGTCAAACGTGTTTTGAGCATGGTTCAGCTCGACACCTTCGCCCAGCGTTATCCGGCGCAACTGTCCGGCGGCCAGCAACAGCGTGTGGCCTTGGCCCGTGCGTTGGTGTTCGAACCGCAACTGGTGCTGATGGATGAACCTCTCGGTGCACTGGACAAACAACTGCGCGAACACATGCAGATGGAAATCAAACACCTGCACCAGCGCCTCGGTGTGACCGTGGTCTACGTGACCCACGACCAGGGCGAAGCCCTCACCATGTCTGACCGTGTGGCGGTGTTCCACCAGGGCGAGATCCAGCAGATCGCACCACCGCGCTCCCTCTATGAAGAACCGAAAAACACCTTCGTCGCCAACTTCATCGGCGAGAACAACCGTCTCAATGGTCGCTTGCACAGCCACACCGGTGACCGTTGTGTCGTCGAACTCGGTCGCGGTGAAAAGGTTGAAGCCCTGGCGGTCAATGTCGGCAAGACCGGCGACCCCGTCACCCTGTCGATTCGCCCGGAACGCGTGAGTCTCAATGGTTCGAGCGAATCCTGCGTCAACCGCTTCTCGGGGCGGGTGGCGGAATTCATCTATCTGGGCGACCACGTCCGGGTTCGTCTGGAAGTCTGCGGCAAGACCGACTTCTTCGTGAAACAACCGATTGCCGAGCTCGATCCCGCGCTCGCTGTCGGCGACGTGGTACCGCTTGGCTGGCAGGTCGAACACGTTCGCGCGCTCGACCCACTTTTAGAGGCGCATTGATCGCCCCGGCTACACCAACACCAACCCTGCACGTGGAGAGAACAATAAATGTTGAGATCCCTGAAATTCACCGCCCTGGTCGTGGGCATGATGGGTGCGGCACACGCGATGGCGGCGGGCCCGGACCTGACCGTGGTGTCCTTTGGCGGGGCGAACAAGGCGGCGCAGGTCAAAGCCTTCTACGCACCGTGGGAAGCGGCGGGCAACGGCAAGATCGTGGCGGGCGAGTACAACGGCGAGATGGCCAAGGTCAAAGCCATGGTCGACACCAAGAGCGTGTCCTGGGACCTGGTGGAAGTTGAATCGCCGGAACTGTCCCGTGGTTGCGATGAAGACATGTTCGAGCAACTCGACCCTGCGCTGTTCGGCAAAACCGAAGACTACGTCAAAGGCGCTATCCAGCCGTGCGGCGTGGGCTTCTTCGTGTGGTCGACCGTGCTGGCCTACAACGCTGACAAGCTGGCATCCGCACCGACCAGTTGGGTCGATTTCTGGGACACCAAGAAATTCCCGGGCAAGCGCGGCTTGCGTAAAGGCGCCAAGTACACCCTGGAATTCGCACTGATGGCTGACGGCGTGGCGCCGAAAGACGTCTACAAAGTACTGGCCGGCAAGGATGGTCAGGACCGTGCGTTCAAGAAGCTTGATGAGCTCAAGCCGAGCATTCAGTGGTGGGAAGCCGGCGCACAACCGCCGCAATACCTCGCCTCCGGTGACGTGGTCATGAGCTCGGCCTACAACGGCCGGATCGCGGCGGTACAGAAAGAAAGCAACCTGAAAGTGGTGTGGAACGGCGGTATCTACGACTTCGACGCGTGGGCGATTCCAAAAGGTCTGGACAAGACCCGTGCTGAAGCGGCGAAGAAATTCATAGCATTCACCGTGCAACCGCAGCAACAGAAGACCTACTCGGAAAACATCGCCTACGGACCGGCCAACACCAAAGCCGTGCCGTTGCTGGCCAAGGATGTCCTGAAAGACATGCCGACCACCCCGGAAAACATCGCCAACCAGGTGCAGATCGACGTCAGCTTCTGGGCTGACAACGGCGAGCAACTGGAACAGCGCTTCAATTCCTGGGCTGCGAAGTAAGACCACCCCGTGGGCTTACCCACTCCTGTAGGAGCGAGGCTTGCCCGCGAAGCCGTCAGCACATTCAACATCAATGTTGACTGACACGCCGCCTTCGCGGGCAAGCCTCGCTCCTACAGGGGTGATGCATAGTTATCAAGAACAGAGGTGGCCTTGCGGTCACGGAATGCCGCCTCTGTAACGATCAAAGATTTCCGGAGTACGCCATGGCTATCGCCGTTCCCGTGAACGCGGGCACTGACCCCACCTTGAAGCAGCGGCTCAAGCACGCCGAGCGGATCAACCGCTGGAAAGCTCAAGCCTTGATCGCGCCGTTGGTGCTGTTTCTGTTGCTGGTGTTCCTGGTGCCGATCGTGGCGCTGCTCTACAAAAGCGTCGGTAACCCCGAAGTGGTTGGCGCCATGCCGCGCACCGTGGCAGCCATCGCCAGCTGGGATGGCCGAGGCCTGCCGGCAGAGCCTGTGTATAAGGCCGCCAGCGAAGACCTCGCCGAAGCCCGCAAGAATCAGACCTTGGGTGACTTGTCCAAGCGCTTGAACATGGAGTTGGCCGGCTACCGCAGCCTGCTGACCAAAACCGCACGCGCCTTGCCGTTCGCCACCGAGCCGACTTCCTATAAGGAAGCGCTCGAAGCGCTGGACGAGCGTTGGGGTGATCCGGCCTATTGGCAGGTCGTGCGCCGCAATACCAGTAATGTGACGCCTTATTACCTGCTGGCCGCTGTCGATCATCGTATCGACGACCTCGGTGAGCTGGCCCCGGCCACCCCCGATCAGGCGATCTACCTCGATATCTTTGCCCGGACCTTCTGGATGGGCCTGATCATCACCGTGATCTGCCTGGTGCTGGCCTATCCACTGGCCTACCTGCTGGCGAATCTGCCATCGCGGCAAAGCAACCTGTTGATGATTCTGGTGCTGTTGCCGTTCTGGACCTCGATTCTGGTGCGGGTCGCTGCGTGGATCGTGTTGCTACAGTCGGGCGGTTTGATCAACAGCGGGCTGATGGCCATGGGCATTATCGATAAGCCGCTGGAGCTGGTGTTCAACCGCACCGGGGTTTACATCTCGATGGTGCACATCCTGCTGCCATTCATGATTCTGCCGATCTACAGCGTAATGAAAGGCATCTCGCCGACTTACATGCGTGCGGCGATTTCCCTCGGCTGCCACCCGTTCGCCAGTTTCTGGCGGGTGTATTTCCCGCAAACCTATGCCGGTGTCGGCGCCGGTTGCCTGTTGGTGTTCATCCTCGCCATCGGCTACTACATCACCCCGGCGTTGCTGGGCAGCCCGAACGATCAGATGGTCAGTTATTTCGTCGCCTTCTACACCAACACCAGCATCAACTGGGGCATGGCGACCGCGCTCGGTGGGCTGTTGCTGCTGGCGACCGTGGTGCTTTATCTGATTTACAGCCGGCTGGTGGGCGCCAGTCGCCTGCGCCTGAGCTAAGGGGAGAATGAAATGCTGAGTCCTTACATGTCGCCCATCGAACGGGTGTGGTTCTACAGCTTGCGGATTCTCTGCGGCTTGATTTTGTTGTTCCTGATCCTGCCGGTGCTGGTGATCATTCCGCTGTCGTTCAACTCCGGGAGCTTTCTGGTCTATCCGCTGCAAGGCTTCTCACTGCACTGGTACCAGGACTTCTTTGCTTCGGCGGAATGGATGCGTTCGTTGAAGAACAGCATGATCGTGGCTCCGGCGGCGACCGTGCTGGCGATGATCTTCGGTACGCTGGCAGCGATCGGCCTGACCCGGGGCGATTTCCCGGGCAAACCGCTGGTGATGGCGCTGGTGATTTCGCCAATGGTGGTGCCGGTAGTGATCATTGGTGTGGCCAGTTACCTGACCTTTGCCCCACTGGGATTTGGCAACAGCTATATCTCGCTGATCGTCGTGCACGCCGTCTTGGGTGTGCCGTTTGTGATCATCACGGTATCGGCGACGTTGCAGGGGTTTAACCAGAACCTGGTACGGGCCGCTGCAAGCCTGGGGGCTTCGCCGCTGACCGCGTTCCGTCGGGTGACCTTGCCGTTGATTGCGCCGGGCGTGATTTCCGGTGCGCTGTTTGCCTTCGCCACCTCATTCGATGAAGTGGTGGTGACGCTGTTCCTTGCTGGTCCCGAACAAGCGACCTTGCCTCGGCAGATGTTCAGCGGCATCCGCGAAAACCTCAGCCCGACGATTGCCGCTGCCGCGACGCTGCTGATTGCGTTCTCGGTGGTCCTGTTGCTGACATTGGAATGGCTGCGTGGGCGCAGCGAAAAACTTCGCACCGCCCAGGTCTGAAATTACACACAGCTCAAAATGTGGGAGCGGGCTTGCTCGCGAAGGCGGTGGAACATTCGACATACATGTCGGCTGACACTCCGTCTTCGCGAGCAAGCCCGCTCCCACAGTTGATCTGTGTGGTTTTCAGGATCGGCGGTCATTCACCAACTTAATAGCAGACAACCCCCAATCCCCAGCTACTATTGTGCCCAGCTCCCCTATCTATAAGAGGCTGCGCACATGAGTCTTTCCTCTTTCAAAATCGCTCACAAACTGATCACTGGCGCAGGTGCCATCGAGCAACTGGCGGCTGAGCTCACACGTCTGGACATCGATAACCCGCTGATCGTTACCGACGCCGCTCTGGTCAAGTCCGGCACGGTAGAGCTGGCGCTGGCGCAGCTGGGCGAGCGCAGTTACGAGATTTTCGACCGGGTGCTGCCGGATCCGGAAATCGCCATCGTCGAAGATTGTATGCGGGTTTACCGTGAAGGCGGGCATGACGGATTGATTGGTCTCGGTGGCGGCAGTGCCATCGACATCGCCAAGAGTGTTGCCGCTTATGCCGGTTACCACGGCGCCCTGGAGGACTTGTTCGGCGTCGATCAGGTGCCGCGCAAAGGCCCGCCGCTGATTGCTATCCCGACCACTGCCGGCACCGGTTCGGAAGTGACCAACGTGGCCATCCTCTCCGACAAGATCGCGCAACTGAAGAAAGGTATTGTCAGCGATTACCTGTTGCCGGACGTGGCACTGATCAGCCCGCAAATGACCCTGACCTGCCCGCGCAGTGTCACCGCTGCCAGTGGCATCGATGCGCTGGTGCACGCCATCGAGTCCTACTTGTCGCTCAATGCTTCGCCAATCACCGATGCCCTGGCTATTGGCGCGATCAAACTGATTACCAAAGCACTGCCCAAGGCCTACGCCAATCCATCCCATCTGCAAGCCCGCGAAGACATGGCCACCGCCAGCCTGATGGCCGGCATGGCGTTCGGCAATGCCGGGGTCGGCGCGGTGCATGCGTTGGCGTATCCACTGGGCGGGCGTTTCAACATTGCCCATGGCGTCAGCAATGCCTTGCTGCTGCCGTATGTCATGACCTGGAACAAGATGGCTTGCGTGGAGCGCATGCAGGATATTGCCGAGGCCATGGGGGTGATGACCGCTCATCTGAGCGCCAACGAAGCGGCGGACAAAGCCGTGGAGGCGATGACCGAGCTGTGTGCAGCGGTAGAAATCCCGCTGGGCCTGCGCAGTTTCGGGGTGCCTGAGGATGCGATCCCGGCCATGGCCGTGGAAGCCGCCGGGATTGAGCGCCTGATGCGTAACAATCCGCGCAAGTTGAGTACCGTCGATATCGAGAAGATCTACCGAGCGGCCTATTAGTACCCAATCATCGCAGCACGGTGCGCGCGTCAAAGCATGAGGTATACAATGCGCGCCATCGTGATTCTGCTCAAAAAAGGTGCGTCATGCAGCCCTTCGTCATTGCTCCGTCGATTCTCTCCGCCGACTTCGCCCGCCTGGGCGAGGAAGTGGACAACGTCCTGGCCGCCGGCGCCGACTTCGTGCACTTCGATGTCATGGACAATCATTACGTGCCCAACCTGACCATCGGCCCGATGGTGTGTGCCGCGCTGCGCAAGTACGGCGTGACCGCGCCGATCGATGCCCACTTGATGGTCAGCCCGGTGGACCGCATCGTCGGTGACTTCATCGAAGCCGGTGCGACCTACATTACTTTCCACCCGGAAGCCACGCAGCACGTCGACCGTTCCCTGCAACTGATCCGCGAGGGCGGTTGCAAGGCGGGCCTGGTGTTCAACCCGGCGACCCCGCTGGACGTGCTCAAGTACGTGATGGACAAGGTCGACATGATCCTCTTGATGAGCGTCAACCCGGGTTTCGGCGGGCAGAAGTTCATCCCCGGCACCCTCGACAAGCTGCGTGAGGCGCGGGCGCTGATCGATGCCTCCGGTCGTGATATCCGCCTGGAAATCGACGGTGGCGTGAATGTGAACAACATTCGCGAAATCGCTGCGGCGGGCGCCGACACCTTCGTGGCCGGCTCGGCGATCTTCAATGCGCCGAACTACCAGGAAGTGATTGAAAAAATGCGCTCCGAACTGGCGCTGGCTCGCCCATGAGTGGCTTTGAGCAGCTGTTCCCCGGGCGTCTGCCGCGGCTGGTGATGTTCGATCTGGATGGCACGCTGGTCGATTCGGTCCCCGACCTCGCGGCGGCCGTGGATAACATGCTGCTCAAACTCGGGCGTCAACCTGCCGGCATCGAACCGGTACGGGAGTGGGTCGGCAACGGCGTGCACATGCTGGTGCGCCGGGCCTTGGCCAACCACATCGACGCCGAGGGTGTCGATGAGGTCGAGGCCGAGCATGCCCTGGAATTGTTCAACGGCTTTTATGAAGATGGTCACGAACTGACGGTGGTTTACCCCGGCGTGCGTGACACTCTCAAGTGGCTGAACAAACAAGGCGTCGAAATGGCGCTGATCACCAACAAGCCGGAACGCTTCGTCGCGCCGCTGCTGGATCAGATGAAGATCGGCCGTTACTTCAAATGGATCATCGGTGGCGACACTCTACCGAATAAGAAACCCGACCCGGCCGCGCTGTTTTTCGTGATGAAAATGGCCAACATTCCAGCGTCCCAATCGTTGTTCGTCGGCGACTCGCGCAGCGACGTGCTGGCGGCGAAAGCGGCGGGGGTCAAATGCGTGGCCCTCAGTTACGGCTATAACCACGGTCGGCCAATCGCCGAAGAATCGCCGGCGCTGGTGATCGATGATCTGCGCAAACTAATTCCCGGTTGCCTGGATCCGGCCGCTGAGATAACGTTGCCCGACGCTGTTCAATCCCCTCCTGGAAACGCCATCGTGGTGGTCACTCGCAAACTCTGGATGAAAGTCATCAAGGCCCTGGCCCGCTGGCGTTGGCGCGCCTGACTTGTTCCTGGCCGGCGTACCGGCGCGTTTGCACACCTGACCGTTAGACCCTCAAGCCACGAGGCACCTCATGATCCGCGAAGAATTCCTGCGTTTGGCCGCTGCCGGCTACAACCGCATCCCGCTTGCCTGCGAAACCCTGGCCGACTTCGACACGCCGTTGTCGATCTACCTGAAACTGGCCGACGAGCCCAATTCCTACCTGCTGGAGTCGGTGCAGGGCGGCGAGAAATGGGGCCGTTATTCGATCATTGGCCTGCCGTGCCGCACCGTGCTGCGGGTTCACGATCACCACGTCAGCGTGACCCACGACGGCGTCGAGATCGAAAGCCACGACGTTGAAGACCCGCTGGCCTTTGTCGAAGCCTTCAAGGCGCGTTACAACGTGCCGACCATCGCCGGTCTGCCGCGCTTCAATGGCGGTCTGGTGGGCTACTTCGGTTACGACTGCGTGCGCTATGTGGAGAAGCGTCTGGGCAAATGCCCGAACCCGGATCCACTGGGCGTACCGGACATTTTGCTGATGGTGTCCGACGCGGTAGTGGTGTTCGACAACCTCGCCGGCAAAATGCACGCGATTGTCCTGGCCGATCCATCGCAGGAAGACGCCTTCGAACAAGGTCAGGCGCGTCTGCAAGCACTGCTGGAACAACTCCGTCAGCCGATTACCCCGCGCCGTGGCCTGGATTTCAGCAAGCAACAGTCTGCTGATCCGGTGTTCCGCTCGAGCTTCACCCAGGACGATTACGAAAAAGCCGTCGACACCATCAAGGAATACATCCTGGCCGGTGACTGCATGCAGGTCGTGCCGTCCCAGCGTATGTCGATCGACTTCAAGGCTGCGCCTATCGATCTGTATCGGGCGCTGCGCTGCTTCAACCCGACGCCTTACATGTACTTCTTCAACTTCGGCGACTTCCACGTCGTCGGCAGTTCGCCGGAAGTATTGGTGCGGGTCGAAGACAACCTGATCACCGTGCGCCCGATTGCCGGCACTCGCCCACGCGGGGCCAACGAAGAGGCCGACCTGGCGCTGGAAAAAGACCTGCTGTCGGACGACAAGGAAATTGCCGAGCACTTGATGCTGATCGATCTAGGCCGCAACGACACCGGTCGGGTTTCGGAAATCGGTTCGGTGAAACTCACCGAGAAGATGGTGATCGAGCGTTATTCCAACGTGATGCACATCGTGTCCAACGTCACTGGCCAATTGAAGGCCGGGCTGACGGCGATGGACGCACTGCGGGCGATCCTGCCGGCCGGCACCTTGTCTGGCGCGCCGAAGATTCGCGCGATGGAAATCATTGACGAGCTGGAACCGGTCAAGCGTGGCGTCTACGGCGGCGCGGTCGGTTACTTCGCCTGGAACGGCAACATGGACACTGCGATTGCGATCCGCACCGCAGTGATCAAGAACGGCGAACTGCACGTGCAGGCCGGTGGCGGCATCGTCGCCGACTCTGTGCCGGCACTGGAATGGGAAGAAACCCTGAACAAGCGCCGCGCCATGTTCCGTGCAGTAGCCCTGGCCGAGCAGACGCCGGACACCTGAGTTCATGCAATACCTGTGGGAGCGAGCCTGCTCGCGATGGGGCCAGCACTGCTGACATTGATGTTGCCTGGCTCATCGCTATCGCGAGCAGGCTCGCTCCCACATGGATCTCACCCCCATAAAAAACGCGGCGCCTGTGAGGGCGCCGCGTTTTTTTATTGCCTGCGGTTTAGAAATCCAACGCCACCCCAACGTTGATGCCCTGTTGGGTAAAGTCATCATCCTTGCGGAACGTGTAACCACCACGCAGCGCCAGGTCGGCGGTCAACTTGTGGCTGACCCCCAGGCTCACGCGGTTCAAGTGACTCTGCGGCGTATAACCTTCCAGCGTAAAGTCGTTCGCCGGCAGGCTGTTGAGGGCGATGTTTACCTTCTGAACGTCATCTTCGTACTCACGTTCGTAGGCATATTCGCCAAATACCTGGGTCTGACGGGTGAAGTTGTACTTTCCTTGCAAACCGACACCCAGGCGTTTCGAATCTCGGGTCTGATCATCAAAGGTCAGCGCCGTGGAGCGGTTGCTGTTTTCCGAGTAGCCGTCGACTTCCACTTTGGCGTAATCGGCGCTGATGAACGGTGACAGATGCCATTCGCTCCCCGGTTGGGCAATGTCATAGCCGAGGCGAGTGCTGAAGGCCCAGAGGTGGCCATCGGTATCACCCTTTTCCCCACCTTCGCTGACACCCAGGTCGAATTTGCGTTCGAGGTTGTCGTAATCCAGTTTGCCACCGGTCAATGCGGCATCGGCCCACCAGCGATTCTGCTGAAACTGGGCGAAGGCGGTCGCCAGATAGCTATTGAGTTTGTAGTCCGAATCGTTACTACCGGCGTCCAGGTTCTGACGATAGAAGCCTGCTGCCACACCCACGCGCCAGGCTTCATTGAGGCGATAGCTGCCGCCGATATTCAGGTTGTAACCGCTGCCATCGGCGCTGGCGCCGCTGCTTTGGCTATCGACATCCAGATGCTGGCCACCGCCGGCGACAATCGCGCGCCATTGACCGACGGCCTGCCAGTTCTCCCAGTCGGATTGCCACTGGCTACGCAGTTCATCCTGATGGGCGCGTAAGGTGGCGTGGGCCATTTCCGGCAGCAGCGTCAGTTCCCAAGGCGCCGACAGCAAGGAATAGGCGTAATCGGCTATCAGCTTTTGCCCGGTTTCCGTGGGGTGAACCGAGTCGTTATAAATCAGCTTGCTCGGGTCCGGGGTGGCACTGTTGATGCCATACACGGCGTTCTCCGTACAACCGCTGCCGCTAAAACAGGTGGCCGTCAGGTTCTGGCCGGTGGCGAGGCCGAAACGCGCCGGGTCGGCGAAGGTTTCCTGCAACAGCAGTGGAATGTTCAGCGGGATAATTTCGGCATTGATCCCCGCCAGGCGTGTGACCAACTGTTGATTAAAGTCGGTACTCAGCTGTGAGATCGAGGCTTGTAATGGAGTGCCATTGACGGCGGGCGTCAATCCAAGGTCGGGCAGCAGCCAGACCACGATGTATTTGGCGCCGGCGGTTTGCAGGGTCTGCACGCTGTCGGCCAGTTGATTTGCCGCGGTGTTGGCCTGGGCGGTATTGAGTACGCGGCCTTGAAGGAAGTCGTTGCCGCCCCCGGAGATGTAATACAGCGCATTCGGATCGGCGCGGAAATTGTTCGTCGGCAGATAGCCTGGTCGGGTGCGTTCGCCCGTAGCGGATTCGGTAGTGATCGAATCCAGAATCTGGTCGGTGCGGTAACCGCCCACGGCCCAGTTGTTGCCATCCACCAGTCCTTCATTGGCGCGTACAGCCGAAGTCGAGGCGGCGGTCTGGTCTGCTGAGAACCCGAGACGTCCACCCAACAATTGCGTGGAGTTCAGCGAGCGAAATTCACCACTGCCATCCAGGTAGACCGGCCCGGTCCGGTTGGTAAAACGCTGGGTCGCACCGGCAGGGCCACCCGTGTCGGTAAACTGCCCGGCATCGTTGAGGCTGTCGCCAAAGACGACGAAATTCGAATACGGGTTGGGCGCGGCAATCGCCTGGGAACAGGCCGCAGCGAGCAGGCATCCGGCGAGCGGTACAAACAACGTCTGTTTGATCATGAGCAAGTCCGTTTATTTATTGTTGTTGTAAACGAAACGACAGTACCAAAAACTTTCGGCCCTTTGCCATCTATCGCGAACCCTTCGCTTGTTTCGCACCCTGTCGCCCCGACCATATTGCACGCTCTGCCCAGCTAAGTTACTGTGCCGAGACGTATGAATGAGACCTTCCCCGTGTTGATCGTCAGCAAACTCCTGGATCAAGTCATCAAGGCACACGCCCGTTGGCGTTGGCGCGCCTGAATCTTTTCTGCCGGCCTGGCCGGACCTGTACCGCTTTGCCTTCTTTACCTGTATGAAATGCCGCTTTGCTGGCGCCACTCCAGCACCTGACAAAGCGCAGCGCACTGCGGGTAAATCATTCGAAGGCCGTCTTAAAAGTCAGTGAATTCAAGAGGTTCTTAACGCCATGTTGCTGATGATCGATAACTACGACTCTTTTACTTACAACGTTGTGCAATACCTTGGCGAGCTGGGCTCCGAGGTCAAAGTCGTACGCAACGATGAACTCACCATTGCCGAAATCGAAGCGCTCAACCCTGAGCGCATTGTCGTGTCTCCCGGTCCTTGCACTCCGACCGAAGCCGGTATTTCCATCGAAGCGATCAAGCACTTCGCCGGCAAACTGCCGATTCTCGGTGTTTGCCTGGGTCACCAGTCCATCGGCCAGGCCTTTGGTGGCGATGTGGTCCGTGCCCGTCAAGTCATGCACGGTAAGACTAGCCCGGTATTCCACGAGGACAAGGGCGTATTCGAAGGTCTGAATCGTCCGCTGACGGTCACCCGCTACCACTCGCTGATCGTCAAGCGCGAAACCCTGCCCGATTGCCTGGAGCTGACCGCCTGGACCCAGCTCGAAGACGGCTCTGTCGACGAGATCATGGGCCTGCGCCACAAGACGCTGAACATCGAAGGTGTGCAGTTTCACCCTGAGTCTATCCTCACCGAACAGGGACACGAATTGTTCGCCAACTTCCTCAAACAAACCGGCGGCACGCGCTAAGGACTTTCCATGGATATCAAGACAGCCCTGAGCCGTATCGTCGGCCACCTCGACCTCAGTACCGATGAGATGCGCGATGTCATGCGCGAAATCATGACCGGGCAATGCACGGATGCGCAGATCGGCGCGTTCATGATGGCCATGCGCATGAAGAGCGAAAGCATCGATGAGATCGTCGGCGCCGTGACGGCGATGCGCGAGTTGGCGGACAAGGTTGAACTCAACACCCTCGACGGCGTGGTCGATGTGGTCGGCACCGGCGGCGACGGTGCGAACATTTTCAACGTTTCCACCGCTTCTTCGTTTGTCGTTGCCGCGGCCGGTTGCACCGTGGCCAAGCACGGTAACCGTGCGGTGTCGGGCAAAAGCGGCAGCGCCGACCTGCTGGAAGCCGCAGGTATCTACCTGAACCTGACCCCGGTACAGGTGGCGCGTTGCATCGATAACGTGGGCATCGGTTTCATGTTTGCCCAGACTCACCATAGCGCCATGAAGCACGCCGCCGGCCCGCGCCGTGAGTTGGGCTTGCGCACCTTGTTCAACATGCTCGGCCCGCTTACGAATCCGGCCGGTGTGAAACATCAGGTGGTAGGTGTGTTCAGTCAGGCGTTGTGCCGGCCATTGGCCGAAGTTTTGCAGCGTCTGGGTAGCAAACACGTGCTGGTGGTGCATTCGAAGGATGGCCTGGACGAGTTCAGTCTGGCGGCTCCGACCTTTGTGGCTGAATTGAAGAATGACCAGATCACCGAGTATTGGGTCGAACCCGAAGACTTGGGGATGAAGAGCCAGAGCCTGCACGGTCTGGCGGTGGAAAGCCCGGCGGCTTCCCTTGAGCTGATTCGCGATGCCTTGGGCAAGCGCAAGACCGAGAACGGTCAGAAAGCCGCCGAGATGATCGTGCTCAATGCCGGTGCCGCGTTGTACGCCGCCGACCATGCCAGCAGTTTGAAAGAAGGCGTTGCCCTGGCGCACGATGCGCTGCACACAGGCCTCGCTCGGGAAAAACTTGAGGAATTGGGTGCATTTACCGCGGTATTCAAAGTGGAGAATGAGGGATGAGTGTGCCGACGGTTCTGGAAAATATTCTGGCCCGCAAAGTTCAGGAAGTCGCCGAGCGTAGCGCCCGTGTGAGCCTGGCGGAGCTGGAAAATCTGGCCAAGGCGGCCGATGCACCCCGTGGTTTCGCCAAGGCATTGATCGATCAGGCCAAGACGAAACAGCCGGCGGTCATTGCTGAAATCAAGAAGGCTTCGCCAAGCAAAGGCGTGATTCGCGAGAACTTCGTTCCCGCCGACATCGCCAAAAGTTACGAAAAGGGCGGGGCGACTTGCCTGTCGGTGCTCACCGACATCGATTACTTCCAGGGCGCCGATGCGTATCTGCAACAGGCTCGGGCGGCATGCAAGCTGCCGGTGATCCGCAAGGATTTCATGATCGATCCGTATCAGATCGTCGAGTCCCGTGCTCTGGGTGCTGACTGCGTGCTGTTGATCGTTTCCGCACTGGATGACGTGAAAATGGCCGAGCTGGCGGCCGTAGCCAAAAGCGTCGGTCTCGATGTGCTGGTGGAAGTCCACGACGGTGATGAGCTGGAGCGGGCCTTGAAGACACTCGACACGCTACTGGTGGGCGTGAACAACCGCAACCTGCACACTTTCGAAGTCAATCTGGAAACCACCCTCGACCTGTTGCCGCGTATTCCGCGCGATCGTCTGGTAATTACCGAGAGTGGCATTCTTAACCGGGCCGATGTCGAGCTGATGGAAATCAGCGACGTGTATGCGTTCCTGGTCGGCGAAGCGTTCATGCGCGCCGAAAACCCGGGTACCGAACTGCAGCGCCTGTTCTTTCCCGAGCGTGGCATTCCAGTGAGCGGTTCTACGCTCGATTGATTGAAAATCGGGGCGCTCCCTTCGCGAGCAAGCCCGCTCCCACATTAGCCCGCGTTCATCCAGACAACGCGAATTCACTGTGGGAGCGGGCTTGCTCGCGAAGGCGGCATAAGATGCACCACAGACTGACCGTCCTATGGAAGACCTTATGACCTCACCAACCCCCCTGACCATCGAAGCCGGCCTGCTCGCCGAGCAGGATCTGCTGGCGCATGTGTGCACCGGTGAGTCGGAATTCGGTCTGCTGTTCTGGCAACCCACTGACCGCGCATTGGTCATGCCTCGTCGCTTGAATCGTCTGCCACAGTTCGAGGATGCCTGCGAAGTCTCCGCTGCCGCCGGCTGGCCGGTATTGCTGCGCGAAACCGGCGGTGAGCCAGTGCCGCAATCGGCTTCGACGATCAACATCGCACTGGTTTATGCCCCGCCGCGCAGCGAAGGCGATTTGAACCGCATCGAAACCGGCTACCGGCGGCTGTGCGATCCGATCTGTCAGTTACTTGATGAGCTGGGCGGCACTTCGTCGTTGGGCGAAATTGAGGGCGCGTTCTGCGACGGCCGTTTCAACGTCAACCTCGATGGTCGAAAGATGGTCGGCACCGCCCAGCGCTGGCGCCAGAGCAAGGGCGGTCAGCGTCCGGTCGGCCTGGTGCACGGGGCGATGTTGATCGATGACGAGCGAGAGTCGATGGTCGCGGCGGTCAATCGCTTCAATGAAGCCTGTGGCCTGGAGCAGCGGGTTCGCGCTGAAAGCCACATCGCCCTGCATGAGAAGTTTGCCGCTTCTGATGCGCTGGAACGGCTCAATACGCTCTACCGACAGTTGTTGGCAGAAATGCTCGGGGCTTAAATGCTCGGAGCCTGGTTTTCGAGCTTAGCGCGTGCCGAAGACCACCATGGTCTTGCCTTTGACGTCGACCAGGTTGCGCTCCTCCAGATCCTTGAGCACGCGGCCGACCATCTCACGGGAACAACCGACAATCCTGCCGATTTCCTGACGGGTCACTTTGATCTGCATGCCGTCCGGGTGAGTCATGGCGTCAGGCTGCTTGCACAGCTCCAGCAGACAGCGTGCAACGCGACCGGTCACGTCGAAGAATGCCAAGTCACCGACCTTGCGCGTGGTATTGCGCAGGCGCTGTGCGATTTGTCCGCTGAGCACGTAAAGAATGTCTGGATCTTGTTGGGACAGCTCGCGGAATTTCGCGTAGCTGATTTCCGCGACGTCGCATTCGACCTTGGCCCGCACCCAAGCGCTGCGTTCCTGTTCCAGGCCCGCTTGCTCAAACAGACCCAGCTCGCCGAAAAAGTCCCCGGAGTTGAGGTAGGCAATGATCATTTCACGGCCGTCGTCATCCTCAATCAGAATGGTGACCGAACCTTTGATGATGAAAAACAGCGTGTCCGAGCGGTCACCGGCACAAATGATGTTGCTCTTGGCGGCATAGCGACGGCGCTGGCAGTGCATCAACAGTTTGTCGAGGTTCTTGATTTTGGGTGTGGGGGTAATAGCAACCATGGTTGTATCCCGAAAAGACTGCACGGTGTGTTTGTTTTTTATAGGCGCTGGCGAAGCCTGCGATCCTTTTTATTCGCTGCGAAGCTGGCTATGCGCCACTGATTTGGCGCCAGCTTAACAGACACATTCCTTCAAGATTCGAGAATTTGCCTACGACGCAGATGGTTATGTCCTAGGAAGGCGAAGCGCTGCCAATCAAGGGCCCTGTGCTAAGCTGGCGACCCTTTTTTAGACAGTGGAGTCTTGGCGATGAAGGCACGCATCCAATGGGCTGGCGAAGCCATGTTCCTCGGCGAATCCGGCAGCGGTCATGTCGTGGTCATGGACGGTCCGCCCGATGCCGGCGGTCGTAACCTGGGTGTCCGGCCGATGGAAATGCTCCTGCTGGGTGTTGGCGGCTGCAGCAATTTTGATGTGGTCAGCATCCTCAAGAAGTCCCGTCAGGCCGTCGAAAGCTGCGAAGCCTTCCTCGAAGCCGAGCGTGCGAGCGAAGATCCGAAGGTTTTCACCAAAATCCACATGCACTTCGTGGTCAAGGGCCGCGGGCTGAAAGAAGCTCAGGTCAAGCGCGCCATCGAGCTGTCGGCCGAGAAGTATTGCTCGGCCTCGATCATGCTCGGCGCGGCTGGCGTGGCGATTACCCACGACTACGAAATCATCGAGCTTGGTTGAATCGACGTGCAGACTCAGGTGATGCAAATTTTCTACGCGCGCAACATGCCGAACTAAGAGTTCCGAGTACAAAAAAAGGCGACTACCTCGAGGTAGTCGCCTTTTTTATTGCGAAACGCGGTTTCTGTGGGAGCGGGCTTGCCCGCGATGGGGACGTCGCGGGTGCTGCAATACTTAGATCCGATACGTACTCTTGGTCATTACCTTGGCCAACAGACTCATGCCGAACTTCACCGGTGCAGGAAAACGAAACCCCCCGGCATCCAGCGCACTTTCGGCGTGGTGTTCTTCATCAATGCGCATCTGCTCGAGGATCGCCCGGGATTTTTCATCCTCGGCAGGCAGTTGCTCAAGGTGTTCATTCAGGTGTTTGCAGACCTGATGCTCGGTGGCAGCAACGAAACCCAGGCTGACTTTGTCGCTGATCAACCCGGCGACCGCGCCAATCCCGAACGACATGCCGTAGAACAGAGGATTGAGGATGCTAGTGTGGCTGCCCAACTGATGAATGCGTTGTTCGCACCACACCAGATGGTCGATTTCTTCTTCGGCGGCGTGCTCCATGGCGGCGCGCACTTTCGGCAGCTTGGCGGTCAGGGCCTGGCCTTGATATAGCGCCTGGGCGCAGACTTCGCCGGTATGGTTGATGCGCATCAAACCGGCGACGTGTCGGGTGTCCTCGTCGCTCATTTGTGCATCCGGCTGCACGATGGCAGGCGACGGACGGTAGGGCTGACCACTGAAGGGCAGCAAAGTACGCATCGCAGCATCGGCTTGCAGCAGAAGACGGTCAATTGGCGAGTAGTGACGTTGGGTAGTCATGCTGACCTCCGGGAAGAATCTCGGCGGCCAGTTTAACTCAATCGGCCGGGGGAGGGTTTGCGCTGGGTCATTTCCGCTGGTGTCACCACCAATCCTTGTAGGAGCGAGGCTTGCCCGCGAAGCTTTTGGCGCACTTGAGGACGCCTTCGCAGGCAAGCCTCGCTCCTACAGGGGGAGATTGATGAATCAGCCCGGCGGCCAGTGCATCTGGCGCTGACCCAGCACGTGCATATGAATGTGATAGACGGTCTGCCCGCCCAATTCATTGCAGTTCATGACTACCCGGAAACCTTCCTCACAGCCCAATTCCAGAGCCAGGCGCTGGGCCGTGAACAGAATATGCCCGGCCAAAGCCTTATCGTCCTCGGTGAGGTCGTTAAGGGTGCGCACCGGTTTCTTCGGGACTACCAGGAAATGCACGGGGGCCTGTGGCGCGATGTCGTGGAAGGCCAGTACCTGGTCGTCCTCGTAAATGATCTTCGCCGGGATTTCCCGGTTGATGATCTTGGTGAACAGAGTATCCACAGCTGTTTTCTCCGTTGTTTGGGCTGGCCTGAGTGTAACCATGGGTCAGGTCAGAGCCCAGTCTTTTGCCTTGAGGATTGATCAGCGCGGGCAATAGGCTTTGTTGACCATGCCCGCGATTGTCCGGGTCAGCCAGCGTGAGCCGAGCCGCGGCAGGAACGCGAACCAGCGATTCAGGCGACCGGGAATAATAATGGCGCGATTTTTCGCCAGCGCGCGCACGGTATAGAGCGCGACTTCTTCTGGACTCATCAGCAGTTTGCTCTCGACCAGTTTGTCGGTGTCCAGTTGCGCGGTGCGGAAAAACGCCGTGCGGGTCGGGCCGGGGCAGAGTACCGACACCTTGACCGCGCATTTCTTCAGTTCGACGCGTAAACCTTCGGAAAAATGCAGCACGTAAGCCTTGCTGGCGTAGTAAGTGCTCATCCAGGGGCCGGGATGGAACGCCGCGACCGAGGCGACGTTCAGAATCTGCCCGCCGCCCTGCAAGGCCATGCTGTTGCCGATGGCATGGCACAAGCGCGTGAGGGCCAGGATGTTCACTTCTATCAAGTCTTGTTCGGTCATCCAGTCCTGGGCCAGGAATGGACCGCAGGTACCGATGCCGGCACAGTTGACCAGTAAATCGATCTGCCGGTCGCCTTCCTCCAGCTCCAGCAAAAAACCGGACAGCCTCAGCGGCTCGCCCAGGTCACAGGCACGAAACAGCACCTCCACACCAAAACGTTGAGTCAGTTCAATCGCAATGCTTTCCAGCTGATCACGCTGTCGGGCCACCAGAATCAGGTTGCGGCCGCGCCGGGCCAGCGCTTCGGCCATCGCCAGGCCGATGCCGCTGGAAGCGCCAGTGATCAGAGCGTAACGGGTCATGCAGTTCTCCATCGCAACAGCTCCGCGCCGGCGACGCAGGTGTCACGGGCGGGAAGCGCTGTTCATTCTTTCGCAGAGTCTACAGTGGGCTCGGCTGCTTCGGCTGCATCATCGGATGAATTTGGCGCTTGTTCAGCCTCATAGGCCGGCTCGACTTCAACTTCGTCGGGGATCACCGCGCTGCTTTGATAGGTGCTGTCGGTGGCGCTTTCGTACTCATCCTGGATCGCGGTGAGGCCTCCAGTCAGCCCGCCCACAAACATGATTGCGATAAACACCAGCCACAGCGAAGCCAGCACCCTGACCGCGTTGCTGTTGGGCGGTGGTGGTGCGCCATATCGGTTGGCCGTGTTGTTACCTGGCACGATCATTATGACAAACGGAAAAACGCTGCCCACGACCGGTACAAGGTTCAGCAGCCAAAGCCAGCCGGACCAGCCGATATCGTGCAGGCGCTGCACACTGAACTGGATGCTGATGAAGGCGAGCACCACGACCAGGATAACGGCCAACAGACCCGCGAGGATCAAGCCAGCAGTCGAGTCTGTGCTAATGAGTGCAAAGCCGAACACCGCCAATACGGCGCCAACGCCAAGCGTCACCAGCGTAAGAGCCATCGTCCAGGCCAGAAAGCGCAAGCGACCGATGCGGCCAACGAAACTGAAGGCCTTGAGCGTAGAAAACTCCGGCAGTGCTTCGCCGACAGAGGCGCGGGGCGGTGCATAGGGAGAATCGGGATCTGCCGTGACAGGTTGGCTGTTGGCAGGAGCGTGTTCGTGAACGTCGGACAGGTTCAGCTCGATCGAGGGTTCTGTCTCGATTCGGGCATCGATCCCGGTTTTCGTCAGTGCCTGAAGGTAAGTCTGCGCATCGGCGTGGGACAGGTCGCGTTTGAGCGCAACCTGCCGGCCACTGAACAGGCGTTCAATGGCCGCGACGTCGCTTTTGAACAGCTCGGCGAGGTTGAGCTTCGCGGTGGTGACGTCCACACCTGGCAGCAGAGCGCCATCGAAGACGATCTTGAAACGGTTTTCGCTCATGGCCGGGCATCCTTGTCGCAAGAGTTTGTAATAGACGGTGTTGCAGCTATGAAGTGTAAGGCCCGCCTGTCAGCGCGGCCAGCGCTTGGGCAACGCCGCCGCCAGTTCCAGCGCCTTGCGGTATTCGGTGTCGAGACGTGCGATCAGTTGATCGACACTCGGCAGGTCCTCGATTTCTCCGACGCCCTGGCCTGCGGACCACACGGTTTTCCAGGCTTTGGCTTCATCGTTCAATGGCTTGAGCTTGGAGCCGAAGTCCACCTCGCCCTTGCCTTGCAGGGCAGCCATGTCGAAACCGGCGGCCTCAAGGCTCCGGCGCATGAAGCTTGCGGGTACTCCCGACACCGCTGGAGTATGGACGATGTCTGCCGCTCTGGAAGTCAGGAGCATCTCCTTATACGCGTCAGGCGCATGACTTTCCGTGGTGCCGATAAATCGCGTACCGAAGTAGGCCAAATCCGCGCCGAGCAATTGCGCGGCAAGAATTTCATGGCCATGGTTCAGGCAGCCGGCCAGCAGTAAGGTCTTGTCGAAAAACTGGCGAATCTCGGCGATCAGCGAAAACGGGCTCCAGGTCCCGGCGTGACCACCGGCGCCCGCAGCCACGGCGATCAAACCGTCCACGCCGGCCTCGGCGGCTTTTTCTGCGTGGCGCCGGGTCGTCACGTCGTGAAACACCAGGCCGCCATAGCTGTGCACGGCGTCGACCAGTTCTTTCACGGCACCGAGGCTAGTGATCACGATCGGTACTTTGTGCTCGATGCAGATCGCCAGATCCGCCTGCAATCGCGGATTGCTGTTGTGGACGATCAGATTCACTGCATAAGGCGCGGGGTTTTCCAGTATCGCCAGTCCTGCTTCGATTTCTTCCAGCCAGGCCTTGAAACCGCTGCTCTCACGTTGGTTCAGCGCAGGAAAGCTGCCCACCACGCCATTGCGGCAGCAGGCGAGCACCAGCTCAGGATTTGAAATCAGAAACATCGGCGCTGCTACAACGGGCAGACGCAAACGTTGTTCGAGCAAAGCGGGCAGCGACATTGGAAGTACCCCGGGTGAATGATGCTTGTTGGATTAAAACGGCCGAACGACGACCAGAATTACGATAGCCAGCAATATCAGAACCGGCACTTCATTGAACCAGCGATAAAAGACATGGCTGCGGGTGTTTTCGCCACGGGCAAAACGTTTTACCTGTGCGCCGCACATGTGGTGGTAGCCGATCAGAATCACCACCAGGGTCAATTTGGCATGCATCCATGCACCTTGGGTGAAGTAGGCGCTTGGGTTGAGACTGATCAGCCAGATGCCGAACACCAGGGTGGCGATCATCGCCGGGCCCATGATGCCCCGGTACAGCTTGCGCTCCATGATACTGAAGCGTTCCTTGCTGACGGTGTCTTCGCTTTGGGCGTGATAGACGAACAGGCGCGGCAGGTAAAACAGGCCGGCAAACCAGCAGACCATGCTGACGATATGAAGCGCTTTGAGCCACAGATAAAGCATTTTTAGTTGTTCCCAGGTTCACGGTAGCGAAGATAGTAGGGGGTAGAGCGTCCGCACGTCACCTTGACGGTTGTCGCAGGGCCGCGCGGCCCCTATTATCGACGGCTTTCCAGTGGGTTCGTTGAGGGCAGGTTTATGGTCAAGGTCGGTATCGTCGGCGGCACGGGTTACACCGGTGTCGAACTGCTGCGTCTGTTGGCACAGCATCCGCAAGCTGAAGTGGTAGTGATCACTTCCCGATCCGAGGCCGGCCTGGCCGTGGCCGACATGTACCCGAACCTGCGAGGCCATTACGACGGCCTGGCTTTCAGCGTTCCGGACATCAAGACCCTCGGGGCCTGCGACGTGGTGTTCTTCGCCACGCCGCACGGTGTCGCCCATGCCTTGGCGGGTGAGTTGCTGGCTGCCGGGACCAAGGTCATCGACCTGTCGGCAGACTTCCGTCTGCAAGACGCCGATGAGTGGGCCAAATGGTACGGTCAGCCGCACGGCGCGCCGGAACTGTTGGAGGAGGCGGTTTACGGCTTGCCGGAAGTCAATCGTGAACAAATCAAGCAAGCGCGCCTGATCGCTGTGCCGGGTTGCTACCCGACGGCCACGCAATTGGGTTTCCTGCCTTTGCTCGAAGCGGGTCTGGCGGATACTTCGCGGTTGATCGCAGACTGCAAATCCGGCGTCAGCGGTGCCGGTCGTGGCGCTTCTGTAGGTTCGCTGTACTCCGAGACGTCGGAAAGCATGAAGGCTTACGCCGTCAAAGGGCACCGTCACTTGCCGGAAATCCGCCAGGGCCTGCGTCGCGCAGTGGGCAAGGACGTGGGATTGACCTTCGTTCCGCACCTGACGCCAATGATTCGCGGCATTCACTCGACGCTCTACGCGACGGTTGTGGATCGCTCGGTGGATCTGCAAGCGTTGTTCGAAAAGCGCTACGCCAACGAACCGTTCGTCGACGTGATGCCTGCCGGCAGCCATCCGGAAACCCGCAGCGTGCGCGGTGCCAACGTTTGCCGTATTGCCGTGCACCGTCCGCAGGATGGTGATCTGGTGGTGGTGTTGTCGGTGATCGACAACCTGGTCAAAGGCGCGTCGGGTCAGGCGGTGCAGAACCTGAATATCCTGTTCGGTCTGGATGAGCGTTTGGGTCTGTCCCATGCGGGCATGCTGCCGTAAGACTCTATCCCGCTCAGCAAAAAGGCCCGTCGACGGGCCTTTTTGCATTTTGGTCTGACAATTGGATTGATTGATATACCGTAACAATAGTTGACCGATTTTCTGGGAGAAGCGGATAATGCGCGTCATCACGCATTATGGCGGCGTAACGCCGGGAGATAGTCAGCATGAGCGTCGAATCCTTCACCCCCACGGCTTTGCAATTTACCCCCGGTGCCGCGCACAAGGTGAAGAGCCTGGTCGATGAAGAGGGGAATGATCGCTTGAAGCTGCGCGTATTCGTTACGGGCGGCGGTTGTTCAGGGTTTCAATACGGCTTCACCTTCGATGAAGAAGTGGCCGATGACGACACCATCGTCGAGCGCGAAGGCGTCAGCCTGGTGGTCGATCCGATGAGCTTCCAGTACCTGGCTGGTGCCGAAGTGGATTACCAGGAAGGTCTGGAAGGTTCGCGTTTCGTGATCAAGAATCCGAACGCTACCACCACCTGTGGCTGTGGCTCTTCGTTCTCGATCTGATCGCACTCTCCGCATTACCAGGCGCCGCAGGGTCTCAGGACTCTGCGGCGTTTTGCTGTCTGGGGTTCAGGCGGGGTAGATGGCGCCGAGTACACGCAGGCCGCGGGCACCGGTGACGCTCGGGCGGTTGGCCGCGATACCTTCCAGGCAGCAATGGGCCAGCCAGGCGAAGGCCATGGCTTCGACCCAGTCCGGGTCTACACCATACGCAGCGGTGCTGCTGACTTTCGCGTTCGGCAACAGACTGGCCAGGCGCTTCATCAGCGTGGCGTTGTGCGCGCCGCCCCCACAAACCAGCAGCTCCCGGGTATCCGATTGGGCGCTTTGCAATGACTCGACAATGGTCAGCGCAGTCAGCTCAAGCAGCGTAGCCTGTACGTCTTCGGCAGCGAAGGTTGGTAGCTGCGATAGATGTTGCATCAGCCATGGGAGATTGAATACTTCGCGGCCGGTGCTCTTCGGGCCTTGGGTCACAAAGAATGGATCACTGAGCAGCTCGTTCAACAGGACAGGTTGAACCTTGCCGCTGGCGGCCCATTGACCGTCACGATCAAAGTTGTCGCCGCGTTGCTGGTGAATCCAGGCATCCAGCAGGACGTTCCCGGGGCCGCAGTCAAACCCGGCAACAGGCTTGCCGGGTTCGATCAGGCTGAGGTTGCTGAACCCGCCGACGTTCAGTACCGCGCGGTTGCCAGGCCGTTCTTCAAACAGGGCTTCGTGAAAGGCTGGAACCAGTGGCGCGCCTTGTCCGCCAGCGGCTACATCGCGGCTGCGGAAATCGCTGACCACGGTGATGCCGGTCAGCTCGGTGAGCAAGGCAGGGTTGCCGATTTGTACCGTGAACCCGCGCGCCGGCTCATGGCGAATGGTCTGGCCGTGGCTGCCAATCGCGCGAATGTCAGCGGGTTCTAGGTTTTGTTGCTTGAGGAGGGTGTGAATGCCCTGTGCGGCCAGTTTCACCCAGTTCTGCTGGGCAATGGCGGAGCGGGCAATCTCGTCCGGGCCGCTGGCGCACAAGCCAAGCAGCTCGGCGCGCAGGGAATCAGGCATAGGGATGTAATGGGTGGCGATCAGCTTGATCGCCGGGGTTTGCTCGATCAACGCAATGTCCAGGCCATCAAGGCTGGTCCCGGACATCACACCTATATAGAGCGCCATGGCTTAGCGTTTCGAAGCCAGCTGAGTGGTTTTCTCTTGATCCATGCGCGCCATCAGCGGTTGGCTTTGCGCGAGGAAGCGTGAGCGTTCAGCTTTGGAGATCGGATCGGCCATCGCCACCTTCTGACCCAGCGGGTCGACGTGCACGCCATTGACCTGGAACTCGTAGTGCAAGTGCGGGCCGGTGGAGAGGCCGGTGGTGCCGATGTAACCGATCACCTGACCTTGCTTGACGCTGCCGCCAGTCTTGATGCCTTTGGCGAAGCCCTGCATATGACCGTACAGCGTGCGATAGGTATTACCGTGCTGGATGATCACGGTGTTGCCGTAACCGCCGCGACGACCCGCCAACAATACTTTACCGTCACCGGCAGCCTTGATCGGCGTACCGCGTGGTGCCGCGTAATCGACACCTTTGTGGGCGCGGATCTTGTTCAGGATCGGGTGCTTGCGGCCCATGGAGAATTTCGAGCTGATGCGGGCGAAGTCTACTGGAGTGCGGATAAACGCCTTGCGCATGCTGTTGCCGTCAGCCGTGTAGTAGCTGCTGTTGCCTTGCTTGTTGGTGTAGCGCACCGCGGTGTAAGTCTTGCCGCGGTTGGTGAAGCGTGCGGAGAGGATCGGGCCGTTGCCGACCGCTTTGCCGTTGACGACCTTCTGTTCATAGATCACATCAAACTCGTCACCTTGGCGAATATCCTGGGCGAAGTCGACGTCATAGCCAAACACGCTGGCCATGTCCATGGTCAGGCTGTGGGATAAGCCTGCCCGGGCGGCAGATTGCGACAGCGAGCTGTTGATCACGCCATGAACATAGGCGGAGCGAACGGTAGGCTTGGCGGTAATGCGATTGAACGTATAACCCTTGTCATTCTTGGCCAGGCTGATGCTTTCCGTGTCGCTGACTTTGCTGTGCAGATTGGTCAGCTGGCCATCAGGGCTCAGTTCGAACTCAAGCTTCTGGCCACGTTTGAGCTGGCTGAACTGCTTGGCCTGCTTGTCGCTGGCCAGTACTTCATGCACCGAAGTGGCCGGAAGACCGACTTTCTCGAACAAAGTCGAGAGAGTGTCACCTTTGCTGACAATCACTTCTCTATGGCCTGGCGCCTTCTTCTCTTCGACGACTGGCGCGGGAGCAGGGGCGGGGGCGGCCTGGGCGGTTTCCTGAGTCTCTTCGGCGCCGTTTTCGATCTGCGCGAAGGGGGAGGCTGCCGGCTCATTTGTGGCTTGGACGGCATCGGCGGCGTCTTGATCTTGTGTCAGTTGTTCTGCAGGGCTTTCCAGTTCAAGACTCAGGGTCGTCTTTTTGGCTTCAACATCACTGGAAGGGAATACCAGAAGCGCCAGGCTGAGAAGGGCGGCGATGCCACTTGCTGCGAGCAGGTGGGTCTTCGGGTAAAGCGGCGGCGCTTTAGACGGTTCTGTGGTCATAGGTAATTTTGACTTTGAAAAGATGAATTGGAAAAGATGAATGACATGATGAAGACGAAATAACTGTATAAAATATAACCAAATCATCTCTGAAGCAAGTCTGCGAGCGCTCTGTCCGTGGATTGGCGTCCGCGCGCCGGGCAAAACTTGTATTTGGTGCGCGATCTTGTATGGTTGTTCCCCTTTGAATCTGAGCCTTGCGGGTCTGTTATGAAGTCGGTTGAAGAGCAGCTAGCGCTGATCAAACGTGGTGCAGAAGAACTGTTGGTCGAGTCCGAGCTGATCGAGAAACTCAAGCGTGGCCAGCCGCTGCGTATTAAGGCAGGCTTCGATCCGACCGCGCCGGATTTGCACCTGGGTCACACCGTGCTTATTAATAAGCTGCGCCAGTTCCAGGATCTGGGGCACCAGGTGATCTTCCTTATAGGTGATTTCACCGGGATGATCGGTGATCCAAGCGGCAAGAGCGCGACACGTCCTCCGCTCACTCGTGAGCAGGTTCTCGAGAATGCTGAGACCTACAAGACTCAGGTCTTCAAGATTCTTGATCCGGCCAAGACCGAAGTGGCGTTCAACTCCACCTGGATGGATCAGATGGGGCCGGCCGACTTCATTCGCCTGACTTCGCAATACACCGTGGCTCGCATGCTCGAGCGCGACGATTTCGACAAGCGCTACACGACCAATCAGCCAATCGCCATTCACGAGTTCCTCTATCCGCTGGTTCAGGGTTATGACTCGGTCGCTTTGCGTGCGGATGTCGAGCTGGGCGGTACCGATCAGAAGTTCAACCTGCTGATGGGGCGTGAGCTGCAACGTAGTTATGGTCAGGAGGCTCAGTGCATTCTGACAATGCCATTGCTCGAAGGTCTGGATGGCGTGAAGAAGATGTCCAAGTCGTTGGGCAACTATGTCGGTATCCAGGAAGCTCCGGGTGTCATGTATGGCAAGCTGGTCTCTATTCCGGATGCGCTGATGTGGCGTTACTTCGAGTTGCTCAGCTTTCGCTCCATGGAAGAGATCAATGCTTTTCGGCTTGACGTCGAAGCAGGCGCGAATCCGCGTGATATCAAAATCAAGCTGGCCGAAGAGATCGTTGCGCGTTTCCATGGTGAAGAGGCTGCGGCCAATGCTCACCGTGCGGCGGGGAACCGTATGAAAGACGGTGAGCTGCCGGATGATCTGCCAGAGATCGAGCTGACCGCTGTCGAGGATATGCCGATTGCTGCTGTTCTTAATAAAGCGGGCCTGGTGAAGAACTCCGCTGTGGCGCGCGACCTTCTGGGATCTGGTGGTGTGCGTATAGATGGTGAGGTTGTTGATCGCACCTTTATATACGTACTGGGCGCGACCCATGTTTGCCAGGCCGGGAAGAAGGCATTTGCGCGTATTACGCTCAAATCCGAATAAAGCTGAAATCAGGGGTTGACGGCAGATTCTGGACGTCTATAATTCGCCCCACTTCCGGCGCAGTCGAAACGGAAAACTCCTTGGTAAACAATGAGTTATGCAGTTTTCGGCAGCGGTTACGCTTCAGTTCATCGAAGCCAGAAGGAGTTGAAAGAGCGGTGTTGTTTGGCTCTTTTGACGGTTCGATCATCTCGGTCGAAAGCGGAGAAAAAGAGGTGTTGACAGCAGCGAGTAACGCTGTAGAATTCGCCTCCCGCTAACGAGAGATCGGAA
>NZ_JBIVCD010000045.1:0-48158 GCF_044746425.1 Pseudomonas sp. NPDC086112
ATGCTTCCGGCTCTATGGGTTGCCAAAACAGGTCTGTCCGCCCAGGACACCAACCTCACCACCATTTCCAACAACCTGGCGAACGTATCGACCACGGGTTTCAAACGTGACCGCGCCGAGTTCCAGGACTTGCTGTATCAGATCAAACGCCAGCCAGGCGCCCAGTCGACCCAGGACAGCGAATTGCCGTCGGGTCTGCAAGTGGGTACCGGTGTGCGCATCGTCGGCACCCAGAAAAACTTCACCGCCGGCAGCCTGCAAACCACCGAGCAACCGTTGGACATGGCCATCGACGGTCGCGGTTTCTTCCAGATCCTGCAGCCGGACGGCACCACGTCCTACACCCGTGACGGTACGTTCCACCTGGATTCCAACGGCCAGATCGTCAACGCCAGCGGTTTCGCCCTGGAGCCGGCCATTGTCATTCCGAACGACGCCCAGACCTTCACCGTCGGCCGAGACGGCACCGTGTCCATCACCGTTGCCGGCAACCCGGCTTCCCAGGTGATCGGCAACCTGCAAACCGCCGACTTCATCAACCCGGCCGGTCTGCAAGCGGTGGGTAACAACCTGTTCCTGGAAACCGCTGCCAGTGGCGCGCCGCAAGTCGGCACCCCGGGCCTTGCCGGTTTCGGCACCACGCTGCAGAACACCCTGGAAACGTCCAACGTCAGCACCGTTGAAGAGATGGTCAACATGATCACCACTCAGCGCGCCTACGAGATGAACTCCAAGGTGATCTCCACCGCCGACCAGATGCTCTCGTTCGTAACGCAGAATCTGTAATCAAGTCTATGAGGCGGCCATGAGGTCGCCTGCAATACCGTGAGGTAGGGTCATGAATCGCTTTGTATCTGTTCTGGCACTGAGTGGGGCCGTTTTGCTCGCGGGCTGCGTCGCCCCGCCGCCCAAGCCCAATGACCCTTACTACGCCCCGGTGTTGCCGCGCACGCCGCTGCCGGCTGCCGCCAATAACGGCTCGATCTACCAGGCCGGTTTCGAACAGAACCTGTACAGCGACCGCAAGGCGTTCCGGGTCGGTGACATCATCACCATCACCCTGAACGAGCGCACCCAGGCGAGCAAGAACGCCAACTCGCAGATCGACAAGAACAGCAAGACCGACATCGGTCTGAGCTCGTTTTTCGGGGGCGGCCTGAGCACCAGTGATCCAGTGGGCAGCGGCAGCCTGAGTCTGGACGTCGGTTATGAAGGTGACCGCGCCACCAAGGGCGACAGCAAGTCCGGCCAAAGCAACAGCCTGACCGGTTCGATCACCGTGACCGTCGCCGACGTGTTGCCCAACGGCATCATCGCCGTGCGCGGCGAGAAGTGGCTGACCCTCAACACCGGTGATGAGCTGGTGCGGATTGCCGGCCTCGTTCGCGCCGATGACATCGCCACCGACAACACCGTGTCGTCGACCCGCGTCGCCGATGCACGCATCACCTATTCGGGCACCGGTGCGTTTGCCGATGCGAGTCAGCCAGGCTGGTTCGACCGTTTCTTCCTCAGCCCGCTGTTCCCTTTCTAGGTGGCTACGTTGAATCTGAAAAGCCTTATGGTGGGCGTCCTGTTGCTGACGGCGGCCTTCGACGCTCAAGCCGAGCGACTGAAGGACATCGCCAGTATTTCCGGTGTGCGTTCCAACCAATTGATCGGCTACGGCCTGGTGGTCGGGCTTAACGGCACCGGCGATCAGACGACCCAGACCCCGTTCACCCTGCAGACCTTCAACAACATGCTTTCGCAGTTCGGCATCAAGGTGCCGGCAGGTTCGGGCAACGTGCAATTGAAGAACGTCGCGGCGGTGTCGATCAGTGCTGATCTGCCGGCGTTCGCCAAGCCGGGTCAACAGATAGATATCACCGTTGCGTCCATCGGTAACTCCAAGAGCCTGCGTGGCGGTACGTTGTTGCTGACGCCGCTCAAAGGTATCGACGGCAACGTCTACGCCGTCGCTCAGGGCAACCTGGTGGTGGGCGGTTTCGATGCCGAAGGACGTGACGGTTCGAAGATCACCGTCAACGTTCCGTCGGCCGGTCGCATCCCTGGCGGTGCGTCGGTCGAGCGTGCCGTGCCAAGCGGTTTCAATCAGGGCAACAGCCTGACCCTGAACCTCAACCGTTCGGACTTCACTACCGCCAAGCGCATCGTCGACAAGATCAACAACATGCTTGGCCCTGGCGTCGCTCAGGCCATCGACGGTGGTTCGATCCGCGTGACTGCGCCACTCGATCCGAGCCAGCGGGTCGACTATTTGTCGATCCTCGAAAACCTCGAAGTCGACCCGGGCCAGGCGGTGGCGAAAGTCATCATCAACTCGCGCACCGGCACCATCGTGATCGGCCAGAACGTCAAGGTTTCCCCGGCCGCCGTGACCCACGGCAGCCTGACCGTAACCATCACCGAAGACCCGATTGTCAGCCAGCCCGGCCCTCTGTCCAACGGGCAGACGGCGGTTGTGCCGCGCTCGCGGGTCAACGCTCAGCAAGAAGCCAAGCCAATGTTCAAATTCGGCCCGGGCACCACCCTCGACGAAATCGTCCGTGCGGTGAACCAGGTCGGCGCGGCACCGGGTGACTTGATGGCGATCCTCGAAGCGCTGAAGCAGGCCGGCGCGTTGCAAGCCGATCTGATTGTGATCTGAGGACGGCGATCATGGATATGCGCAAAAGCGGTCTGGTCAGCAGCAGCGATTCGGGTTCCTACTCGGACCTGAATCGCCTGAACCAGCTCAAGGTCGGTGACAAGAACAGCGATGCGAACATGCGCAAAGTGGCGCAGGAATTCGAATCGCTGTTTCTGGGTGAAATGCTCAAGTCCATGCGTTCGGCCACCGAAGCGCTGGGCCAGGACAACCCGCTCAACACGCCGGCAGCCAAGCAATACCAGGAAATGTACGACCAGCAGTTGGCCGTTTCCCTGTCCCGCGAAGGCGGCGGTATTGGCCTGGCGGACGTGCTGATGCGCCAGATGTCGAAGAACAAACCGATGGCGCCGGGTGAGGCCGCGGCAGCGTCTGCCGCCAAGCAAGCCGCCGCGCAAGCTGCCGTGGAAACACCGATTGCCGCCGGTACGGTCGCCACCAACGGACCACTGTCGCGTCTCAATGGTGAGCGCCCGTTGTGGGCTTCGCGCTCGGTGAAGACGCCGGCAAGCGCGGGCGAGGGTGCTCATCGCAATGACATGGCGCTGATCAATCAGCGGCGTCTGGCATTGCCACCGAAACTGGCTGATCGTTTGCTCGCCGGGCTGGTGCCGTCGGCATCGACCACGGCGACGACCGCCACCGCAGCACAGAACAAAATCCAGGTGCCGCAGAGTACCGCGACCAGTTCCGGTTCCCTGTACAACGGCGATTGGCTGGCTGCGCAAACGGATACAGCGGCCAGCGGACGCATGCAGATTTATGGGCGTGCCATGGCCCAAATACCCCTGGCGCCGGCGAAGAAAGCCTTCAGTTCCGCCGACGAATTCGTCAACACCATGCTGCCGATGGCCAAAGAAGCTGCCGACCGTATCGGTGTCGATCCACGTTACCTGGTGGCTCAGGCTGCCCTGGAAACCGGTTGGGGCAAATCGGTCATGCGCGCCCAGGATGGCAGCAGCAGCCACAACCTGTTCGGCATCAAGGCCAGCAGTAACTGGAAGGGCGATTCGGCGCGGGCGATCACCAGCGAATTCAGAAATGGCGAGATGGTCAAGGAGACGGCCGAGTTCCGTTCCTACGCCTCTTACAAAGACAGCTTCCATGACCTTGTGACGCTGCTGCAAAGCAATAATCGCTATCAAGATGTGCTGAAGTCGGCCGATAACCCAGAACAGTTTGTACGCGAGTTGCAAAAAGCCGGGTATGCAACCGACCCGGATTACGCAAGCAAGATTTCGCAGATAGCCAAGCAGATGACGAGTTACCAAAACTACGCTGCGGCGGGCGCTTCCACTACGCCTTTATAGGCACAAGGCATAAGGTCTGAACCATGAGTTTGCTCAATATCGGGATGTCGGGTCTGGCCGCTGGCCAATCCGCGCTGATGACTACCGGCAATAACATTGCCAACGCCGACACCGCCGGGTACTCACGCCAGCAAACCGTGCAGGGCACCAAGGCTTCGAATCAGTTCGGCAATGTCTACATCGGCACCGGTACGACCCTGGCCGATGTGCGTCGGGTGTACAACAGCTACCTGGATGCGCAACTGCAGACCACCACTTCGCTTAACAGCGACTCGGCTGCCTACGCCGGGCAGATCAGCCCGCTCGATAAGTTGCTCTCGGACAGCGGCACCGGCCTCAATGGCGCCTTGACCAAGTTCTTCGCCTCGGTACAGAACGTCAACGCCAAGCCGGGCGACGATGCTTCCCGCCAACTGCTGCTCAGCGATGCGCAGGCGCTGAGCAACCGGTTCAACTCGATCTCCAGCCAGTTGACGCAGCAGAACGCCAACGTCAACGGCAACCTGGCGGACATGGCCGATCAGGTCAATAAACTGGCCGCCACCGTGGCCCAGCTGAACCAGAAGATTTCCGAAGTTTCCAAAGCCGGCGGCCAGCCCAACGACTTGCTCGATGCGCGCAACGAGACCGTACGCCAACTGTCCACTTTCACCGGTGCGCAGGTGATGGAGCGTGACGGTAACCTCGACATTTACCTGGGCAGCGGTCAGCCGCTGGTCATGGGCAGCACCGCCAGCAAACTGGAAGTGGTGCCGAGCAAAGACGACCCTTCGCGCTCGGCCATTCAGCTCAATCGTGGTTCGAGCACCATCGACATCACTTCGGTGATGACCGGTGGTGAAATGGGCGGCTTGCTGCGCTATCGCAGCACCGTGCTGGACCCGGCCATGAACGAGCTGGGGCGTGTGGCACTGGTCGTCGCCGATCAGATGAATACCATCCAGGCCCAGGGCATCGACAAGAACGGTGACTTCGGTTCGAACCTGTTCAACAGCATCAACAGTGCCGCTCAAATGGCTCAGCGCAGCGTCGCCACGGTCGGCAACAGCGCCGGCTCGGGCAACTTCGAGGTGAGCATCGAGGACAGCGGCAAGCTGACCATCAACGATTACAAGGTCATCTTCACCAGCGCCACGAACTACACCGTGCAGCGCCTGCCTGAAGGCACCGCCATGGGCGCATTCAGCACGCTGACCACGCCGCCGCCAGTGGTCGATGGTTTCTCGATGAAGCTCACCGGTGGCACCGCAGCCGCCGGCGACACCTTCAAGATCACCCCGACCCGCAACGCGGCGACCACCATCAAGACCGAGATGACCGACTCCAAGCGCCTGGCCATCGCGGCACCCTTGGGCGCCGCCATCGCGCCGGGCGGCAGCGGCACATTGACGATTCCGGCCAGCGGTCAACCGACCCTGACCACGAAGTTCGATATCTACGACACGGCGACCACCACCACGATCCAGAACGGCCTGAAGACCTCGACTCCGGTCAAGATTGTGTTCGGCACGGCCGGTGGTACGACCCAGACTTATCAAATGCTCGATGCCCAAGGTAACCCGCTCAGCAGCGGCACCATTGTGCCGGGCCAGAACAATACGCTGAGCCTGACCATTCCTCTGGTCGACGCCAGCGGCGCCGCGATCAATGACCCGGGGCCGCCAGTTGTGCAGCGCACTGTGTCGTTTGACATGACCGTGGCCGGTTCGCCAGGTCAAGGCTCTGCGATCAACGTCTCGCTCAGCCAACCGGGTACGCTGGACAACCGTAACGGCACCACACTGGCTGGCTTGCAGACCAAGCAGACCGTGGATACCGGTTCGGCGAGCAAAGGCATTTCCCTGACCGACGCCTACGGCAAACTGGTTGAGGGCGTAGGCGCCAAAGCCGCCCAAGGCAAGCTCGACAGCGCTGCCACCGAAGCGATTCTGGCCAACGCCAAGGGCGCTCGCGACTCGTTGTCCGGGGTCGACCTCGATGAGGAAACCGGCAACCTGGTCAAGTACCAGCAGTACTACACCGCGTCTTCGCAGATCATCAAGGCTGCGCAGGAAATCTTCAGCACACTGATCAACAGTCTTTAAGGAGTCGTAGCCCATGCGCATTTCTACCGCCCAGTTTTACGAGTCCTCTGCCGCCAACTATCAGAAGAACTTCGCCAACGTGGTCAAGAGCAGCGAAGAGGCCAGCAGCCTGGTTCGTGTGAATACCGCGGCGGATGATCCGGTCGGCGCTTCGCGTTTGCTGCAACTGGGTCAGCAGGCTTCGATGCTTGATCAGTATGAAGCCAATACCACCACCATCAAGGCAACCCTGGGCACCACGGAAGCAGTGATGACCAGCATCAATAACGTGCTGCAACGCGCCAAGGAATTGGCCGTAGGCGCAGGCAACGCCGGTTATACCGATGCCGACCGCCAGGCCAACGCATCGGAGCTGGGGCAGATCGAAGAGCAGCTGCTCAGCCTGATGAACAGCAAAGACGAGAACGGTAAATACATCTTCGCCGGTTCCAAGGGCGATACCGTGCCGTTCACACGTAACAACGATGGCACCTACAGCTACAACGGTGACCAGGTAACGCTTGACCTGGCGATCGGCGACACCATGTCGATGGCCACCAACAGCACCGGTTGGGATGCATTCCAGCAAGCGATCAACACCAGCCGTAGCGAGGTCACCCGGACCGCGCCGGTCGTGGACGACGGCCGCGTGACCCTGTCCAACGGCCAAGTGTCGTCGAACGTCACCTACAACGCCAAATTCCGCAGCGGCGAGCCGTATACCGTGGATTTCGTCAGCGGCACCCAGCTGAAAATCACTGACTCGGGCGGCAATGACGTGACTGCCGAAGCCAGTCAGGGTGGCGCGTTCGATCCTGCCAGCAAGACCGGCCAGGCCGTCACTTTCCGTGGCGTCGAGCTGACCCTGAACATCAACCTGAGCGCCGGCGACACGGCGGCGACCGTGCTGCCTGGCCACACGTTTACCCTGGCGGCCAAGCCGGACACCTTCAGCGCAACCGGCAGCCCGGGCAACCCTTCGGCGGCGCAGGTCACCACCAGCAGCATCACCAACCCGGCGGATTACCACGCCAGTTTCCCTACCGGTTCTGCGATCCTCAAGTTCACCAGCGCCACCGCCTTCGACCTGTATGCGGCGCCTTTGACGGCCAGCAGCAAGCCTGTGTCTAGCGGAACCATGGCCGGTAGCGTCGCCACTGCATCGGGTGTGAGTTTCACGTTGAGTGGTACGCCGGCTGCCAACGATCAGTTCAGCATCGCGGTCAACACTCACGAAACCCAGAACATCCTGGACACCGTGAGCCAGTTGAAAACCGCGCTGAATACGCCAACCAACGGTGATCCGATCGCTACTCAGAAGCTGCAAGCGTCATTGGCTTCCGGTATTGCCAACCTGGCCAGCGGTACCGATCAGCTGTCCAGTGCCTTGAGCTCGGTCGGTGGTCGCGGTGCTGCCCTGGATACCCAGAGCGATACCAACCAGAGCTTGAAACTGGCCAATGCCCAGACCCAATCATCGATCCGCGATTCCGATCCGGCTGAAGTGATGACCCGTCTGACCCTGCAACAAACCATGTTGCAAGCCTCGCAACTGGCCTTCAGCAAGATTGCTCAGTTGGGCCTGTTCAACAAGGTCTGAGCCTGCGCCTGCCGAGCAGCCAACCGTCTTTTTTTAAGCGGTTCCGGGGCCTCTGCCTGAAAGGGTAGAGGCCCGCCGCTCGAGAGTTTCCGCCGTGAATCAACGCCCCCTCGTCAGCATCGTCATCCCAGCCTTCAATCCGCGCTTCTTCAGTCAGGCATTGGAAAGTGCGCTCGCCCAGACCTACGAGCACGTCGAGATCGTCATCTGCGACGATTCGTCCAGCGACGAAATCCGCGACATTGTCGAGACCTTCGTCGAGCCGGCTCACCCGATTCGTTACTTGCGCAATCCGCAGCGTCTGGGTTTGCAGAAGAACGTATTGCGTTGCGTCGAGCAAGCCCGGGGCGAGTTCATTAAAGTGCTGTGCGACGACGACCGTCTGTTTTCACCGAGCATTGCCTTGCAGGCGCAGGTGTTGATTGACCACGCGGACGTGAATGTGGTGTTTGCCTTGCGGATGCTCAGCGACGCCGGCAATTTCATCTTGCCGCCACGGGTCGACAACTGCCGGTTCTCGCCGAACGACGCCTTGCTCAAGGGCGATGACATGCTGGCGATCTTTGAAGGCACGCCAAAGAATTTCCTCGGCAATTTCAGTTCGACCCTGATGCGTCGCGCCGATGTACTGGAGCTGTTGCCGGCGCTGATTCAGGAAGGTGCCGGTTTCGTCGCCATGCTCGATTTCGCCTTGTTCGTGTGCTTGATGCGTCGCGGCAATCTGGTGTCGCTGAGCACTGTGTTGAGCACTGAACGTCTGTATCCGGAGCGCCTTAGCAAAACCCCTGAAATGGTCAAGGCCGCAGCCGTGGAGTGGAACTGGCTTTCGCAGATGCTCGCGGCGCGCAGCGGTGAATCGGCACCGGCATCGGGTTGGGTGCGCTACATCGAACTGACTAAAATCACCGACCAGCCCCACGCCTGGGAAGAGCTGTGTGTGGTGCGCATTCTGGGCAACCGCAACACGGTGGTGAATGGCCGGGTGGGCGGGGAGAGCGAAAGCTACGCCGATTTCTATCGCGAATGGCTGGCGATCCGCAGGTTCTCCGATGTCGAGCAACGGCTCATGCCGCAACGTCTCGACAGTTGGGCGTACCGTCCGCAGATCGTGCCTATCGTGATCGACAGCACAGCTGACGGTGCGGGGCTCAAGACGACGTTGCAGAGTATTAGCCAGCAACTGTACGCGCCTCAGGCAGTGCTGGTGTTGTCCGATGCCTTGTGTGCGACTGACGATCGCGTGGTGCAGTTGCCGTTCCAGGCGGATTGGGCGCAACAGCTCAACGCCGTGGTACCGCAACTGGAAGGTGCTCACTGGTTTTATCTGCTGCACGCTGGCGACACCTTGCGCGAGTCGGCTCTGCTGATCCTGGCCGAACGCATTGCCGGTTCGGCGGGCATTCTTTGTGCTTACAGTGACGAAGGCGCGCTGGTCGATGGCGAGTCGATCGATCCGGTGTTCAAACCCGATTTCAACCTCGACCTGATGCGCGCCTATCCCTACGTCGGTCGAACCCTGGCCTTCGAGCGGCAGCGCTTCATGGCGCTGGGCGGTTTCGATCCGGCTCACGGTGAGCTGGCACCGCACGATTTGTTATGGCGTCTGGTGGAAGAGGCCGGGCCGCAAACCATCGAGCACATCGCCGAAATCCAGGTAGAGTCGACTCAGTCTTTCGCCGCCTGGCTGTCATTGCCCGAAGTGATCGAGAGCAACGCCGGCATGGTCAGTGCGCACCTGGATCGTATTGGCGTGGCGCACGCGATCCGGCAGGAAGCGTTGCCGCTGATCAACCGCATCGACTACCTCCATGGGGTGCGACCGCTGGTGTCGATCATCATCCAGACCGGCGATTCGCTGTACGCGTTGCAGCGATGCATCGAAGGCCTGATCGAGCGCACGGCCTATAGCCGATACGAAATCCTGATCGTCGACAGCGGCACGGACGACCCGGCGAT
The DNA here is from genome assembly GCF_044746425.1 of Pseudomonas sp. NPDC086112. Lineage (NCBI taxonomy): Bacteria > Pseudomonadati > Pseudomonadota > Gammaproteobacteria > Pseudomonadales > Pseudomonadaceae > Pseudomonas > Pseudomonas sp. NPDC086112. The sequence goes on from NZ_JBIVCD010000045.1 coordinate 9,580, forward strand.
GCTCGACTGGCTGGAAGCGATGGCGCAACTGGGCGCCGCAATGCTGAGAGTCTTGCGTTACGCCGGTGACGCCAACGACGCGGCGATCCGTAACTTTGCCGCGAGCCTGGCGCATGGCGAGTACTTGCTGCTGCTCAGTGCGCAGACGGTAATCTGCGACAGCGACTGGCTGGATGAATTGCTCAATCACGCCCAGCGCCCCGAAGTGGGTGTGGTCGGTGCCCGCATCCTCAGCCCCGAGGGCTCGATCGTCAGTGCCGGGTTGATTCTTGGTCTTGCCGGACCCGTCGGTTCGCCATTTTATGGCGAAGCGGCCGGTTCTCGCGGCTACATGCAGCGTTTGCATGTGACCCAGAACTGGAGTGCGGTGAGCAATCACTGCCTGATGGTGCGCAAGCAAGTGTTCGATGAACTCGAGCAGTTCGATGAGGTGACCTTCACCCTAGGCCTCAGCGACGTCGACTTGTGTTTGCGGGCGACCAAGGATGGCTACCTGGTGGTCTGGACGCCTTACGCCAGCGTGGTGTGGGTGCCGCAAGATGTGTCGCCGGCACAGCCTTCGACACTGGCGCTGCGCGAGCGTGAACAGGAGGACTTTTATCGCAAATGGCTGCCGAAGATCGCCAAGGATCCGGCCTACAGCCCGGCGCTGAGCCTTGGGATTTCCAGCTTCAGTCTGGAGCCGTCACTGCGCAATAACTGGAACCCGTTTTGTACCCGTGCCTTGCCGTTGATTCTCGGTCTGCCGGTTAACAGTACCGCCGTTGGCCATTACCGGGTAACCGCGCCGCTGGCCGAACTCGAAGCAGCCGGTCGGGTGATCGCGCGGGTGGCCTATGAGTCGCCGTCGACCGTGGAGATCGAGCGTCTGTCACCCGACACGATCATTCTGCAAGGGCGTTACAGCGAAGGCGCCGCGGGTGACATTCTGCGGATGAAAAAGTATTCCAGTGCGCTACGAATTTTCGAACTCGACGACTACATCGTCAGTGCGCCGAAGAAAAACACCCACGCCCGCAACAAACCGGTCAATACCGAGCAGCTGTTGCGCGAAGGCATTGGCCTGTGCGATCGCGTAGTGGTCACCACTCAGCCACTGGCCGATGCCTTGTCGAGTATGCACAGCGAGATCCGCGTGGTGCCGAACATGCTATCGCCGGACCCTTGGGCGACACTGACCAGTCACCGTCGCACCTCCAGCAAGCCGCGAGTCGGCTGGGGGGGCGGCACCAGCCACACCGGTGACCTGGAGATCATTGCCGAGGTTGTGCGCGAACTGGCGGACGAAGTCGAGTGGGTGTTCTTCGGCATGTGCCCTGACGCCTTGCGTCCGTATGTTCACGAGTTTCACTCCACCATCGGTTTGCAGAGCTACCCATTCAAACTGGCCAGTCTGAACCTTGACCTGGCGCTGGCACCGCTGGAATTTCATATCTTCAACGACTGCAAAAGCAACCTGCGCCTGCTGGAATACGGCGCCTGCGGGTACCCGGTGATCTGCACTGACACCGAGGCCTACCGCGGCCACTTGCCGTGTACCAAGGTCTATAGCAACAGCACGGACGAATGGCTGCAGGCGATCCGCATGCACCTGGCTGACCCGGATGCCAGCTATCGTATGGGCGATGAATTGCGTGAAGCGGTGCATCGCGATTTCATGTTGCGTGGCGACAACCTCAATCACTGGTTATGGGGCTGGTTGCCGGACTGATTCTGCTATTACCTTCCAAGGATCAAAAATCGCAGCCTTCGACAGCTTCACAGGAATGTGTTGACTGGCGAAGGCTGCGATTTTTTTGTCCTGCGCAATTGGCTCACTTCCTGCAAGTCGCCCGTATATCGCCATAAAACCTTCACCCCCGAGGGGATGACCGGCCCAATGGCTGCGGGTAAATGATGTGCATGACGGCTCGCCGACCCTTGCGGGGGGCTGCCGCGCCGCGCGAAGAGCAAGAGGACAGCGATGAAGGCAGTAATTCTGGCGGGTGGTCTCGGTACGCGCATCAGCGAAGAGTCGCACCTCAAGCCCAAGCCGATGATCGAGATCGGTGGCAAGCCAATTCTTTGGCACATCATGAAACAGTACTCTGCCCATGGGATTCATGATTTCGTGATTTGCCTTGGCTACAAGGGCTATGCGATCAAGGACTTCTTCGCCAATTACTTCCTGCACACCTCCGACGTCACCTTCGACATGCGCAATAACCGCATGGACGTGCACCAGAACTACAGCGAACCGTGGAGCGTCACGCTCATCGACACCGGTGAGGAAACCATGACCGGCGGCCGCTTGTTGCGCGCCGGCCGTTACCTCAAGGACGAAGAGGCGTTCTGCTTCACCTACGGCGACGGCGTCTCCGATATCAATATCCGTCAACTGGTGGACTACCACAGCGCCCACGGTCGTCTGGCGACCGTCACCGCCGTACAACCGCCGGGCCGTTACGGTGCCCTGGAGCGTCACGGCGATCAGGTGCTTGGTTTCACCGAAAAGCCCCGTGGCGACGGTGGCTGGATCAATGGCGGTTTCTTTGTGCTTTCGCCCAAAGTGCTGTCATACATCGGCGGTGACGAAACCACTTGGGAAGCCGAGCCCTTGGCGCGACTGGCCCAGGATGAACAGTTGAAGGCCTTCGAGCACGAAGGTTTCTGGCATCCGATGGACACCCTGCGCGACAAGAACCACCTCGAAGCGCTGTGGCAGAGCGGGGAGGCCCCATGGAAGCAATGGGACTGAGTCCGCAATTCTGGCGCGGCAAACGTGTTCTGCTGACCGGCCACACCGGTTTCAAAGGCAGCTGGTTGACGTTGTGGCTGCAAAGCCTCGGTGCCGAGGTCAGCGGGTTTTCGCTCGATCCGTCCACCGAGCCGAGCCTGTTCGAACTGGCCCGCGTGCACGAGGGCATCAATGATCAGCGCGGTGACCTGCGTGATCTCGGTGCCTTACTGGAATTGATCGCCGAAACCCAGCCGGAAATCGTCCTGCATCTGGCGGCCCAACCGCTGGTGCGCGAAGGCTATCGCGATCCGCTTGGCACCTATTCCAGCAACGTCATGGGCACGCTCAATCTGCTTGAAGCGATCCGCCAGGTCGGCGGCGTGCGTGCCTGTGTGCTGGTGACCACTGACAAGGTCTACGCCAACAAGGAATGGCTGTGGCCGTACCGCGAGAACGAAGCCCTCGGCGGTCATGACCCTTACAGCAGCAGCAAGGCTTGCTGTGAATTGTTGGCGCAGTCTTACGCCGCATCGTTTTTCCCGGCCGACAAGTACACCGAGCATGGCTTGGCGTTGGCCACCGCGCGTGCCGGCAATGTGTTGGGCGGTGGCGACTTTGCGCCTGAGCGCCTGATTCCCGATGTGCTCAAAGCCTGGTCGGCGGATGAGCCGGTGACCCTGCGCTACCCGCAAGCCGTGCGCCCATGGCAGCACGCATTGGAACCATTGGCTGGTTACCTGCAACTGGCCGCCGGCCTCTACGAGCAGGGCCCGGCGTTTGCCGGTGCGTGGAATTTTGGCCCGAGCGAAGCGGACATGTGCAGCGTCGGTGAAGTGGTCGAGTTGCTCGCCAGCCGCTGGCCGCAAGCGCGCGGCTTGCGCATCGAACCCACTGATTTGCATGAGGCCGGTCTGCTGCGCCTGGACAGCAGCCGCGCCCGTCAGCTGCTGGCCTGGCAACCGCGCTGGTCGTTACAGCAGTGCCTGACCCAGACCCTCGATTGGCACCTGGCATGGCAGAACGGCGATGACATGCGTGAAGTCACCTTGAACCAGTTGAACGTGTACCGAGGCGCGCTGTGAGCGAGTTCCTGTTGAAAGCCTTGCCGCTGGCCGGTCTGTTCAGTGTCCAGCACAAACGCTTCGAAGATGATCGCGGGCACTTCGCTCGGCTGTTTTGCGAAGGCAGCCTGAGCGCCTTCGGCCAGACGTTTCATATCCGCCAGATCAATCATTCCTGCACTCGCGAGCGGGGCAGTGTGCGCGGCCTGCATTATCAAAATTCCAATGCGCCGGAAGCCAAGTTGATTACCTGCCTGCGTGGCGAGGTCTGGGATGTGGCGGTGGACTTGCGCCCTGACTCCGAAACTTTTCTGCACTGGCACGCCGAACACCTGCAGGCCGGCGACGGCCGCAGCCTGCTGATCCCGGCCGGGTTCGCCCATGGTTTCCAGACCCTCACCGACGACGCCGAATTGCTCTACCTGCACAGCAACGATTACGCGCCTGCGCATGAGGGTGGCTTGAGCGTGAACGATCCACGGCTGGCCATCGCCTGGCCGTTGCCTGTCAATAATCTGTCGGCCAGGGATTCCAGCCATCCCTTGCTCGATGAACACTTCGCTGGAGTGCGTCTATGAATTGCCGTGGTTGCGCTGCACCGCTGAGCCTGCCGCTGATCGATCTCGGCACCTCGCCGCCGTCCAATGCCTACGTGCATGCGGATTGCCTGGAACAAGCCGAGCAATGGGTGCCGCTGAAGGTCGCGGTGTGTCAGCAGTGCTGGCTGGTGCAGACCGAGGATTACACCCGCGCCGACAGTCTGTTTGATGCCGAATATGCGTATTTCAGTTCGTTCTCCAGCACCTGGCTGGCCCACGCCGAGCGCTATGTCGCCGAGATGGTCGAACGCTTCGGCCTGACCGCCGACAGCCGCGTGGTGGAAATCGCCGCCAATGATGGTTACCTGTTGCAGTACGTGGCGGGGCGCGGCATCCCTTGTCTGGGCGTTGAGCCAACCCGCAGCACCGCGCTGGCGGCACGGGAAAAAGGCCTGCAGATTCGCGAACTGTTTTTCGGTCGCGACACCGCTGCGCAGTTGAACAGCGAAGGCTGGGCCGCTGACCTGATGGCTGCCAACAACGTGCTCGCCCATGTGCCGGACATCAATGATTTCCTCGGTGGTTTCGCCACCTTGCTCAAGCCCACCGGTGTGGCGACGTTCGAGTTTCCACAGCTGTTGACGCTGATGGCGGGGCAGCAGTTCGACACGCTGTATCACGAGCATTATTCCTATCTGTCCCTGACCGCCGTGCAGACGCTGTGCGAGCGCAATGGGCTGGAGGTGTTCGATGTCAGCCAGTTGACGACTCATGGCGGGTCGTTGCGGGTGTTCGTGCAGCGCAAGGACGGTGAACGCCGCGCCGTCCAACCAACTGTGCAGCATCAGTTGCAGGCTGAACTGGACGCCGGGGTGAAGACGCCCGAGTACTACGCGACCCTGGCGCCAGCGGCTGAATGTATCAAGCACGAACTGCTGCGTTTCCTGCTGCAGGCCAAGGCCGACGGCAAGCGCGTGGTCGGTTATGGCGCGGCGGCCAAGGGCAACACCTTGCTCAACTACGCCGGGGTCAAACCGGACCTGCTGGCCTGGGTGGCCGACGCCAACCCGCACAAACAGGGCAAGTACCTGCCGGGCAGTCGCATTCCGATCGTTTCGCCGGCGCAGATCGATCTGGAGAAACCGGATTACGTGCTGGTGCTGCCGTGGAATTTGCTTCACGAAGTCAGTCAGCAACTGGCGCAGGTACGGCAGTGGGATGGCCGTTTCGTGATCGCTGTGCCTGAGTTGACCGTGCTGTGAAAGTGCTCGTGACCGGTGCCACAGGGTTCGTCGGCCGACACTTGGTCGAAGCCTTGCTCACCCGTGGCTGTCAAGTCCGGGCCGTGGCGCGTAACGCCGAGGCCGCTGCGAGTTTGCCGTGGATCAATGCTGTGGAGTTTATCGCGGCGGATATTCACGCCGACGAGCTGAACATTCCAGCGCTGACCGATGGCATCGACGCCCTGGCGCATCTGGCATGGCCGGGGTTGCCGAACTATCAGGCGCTGTTCCATTTCGAGCATAACTTGATGGCCGATTACCGGTTCATCAAGGGCGCGGTCGAGGCGGGTGTGCCGCAAGTGTTGGTCACCGGCACCTGTTTCGAATACGGCCTGCAGAGCGGACCGCTCAGCGAGCAGACCGAGGCGCGGCCGAGTAACCCTTACGGGTTGGCGAAAAACACGCTACGGCTGTTCCTCGAAAATCTGCAGCAGGTTCAACCGTTCACCCTGCAATGGGCGCGGCTGTTTTACCTGCACGGGGAAGGGCAGAACCCTAACAGTTTATTGGCTGCGCTGGACCGGGCAATCGAGGCCGGCGACGCCAGCTTCAACATGTCGGCCGGCGAGCAATTGCGCGATTACCTGGCGATCGACACAGCCGCCGGTTACCTCGCCGCGATCCTGCAACAGCGCGAATTTGATGGCGTGATCAATTGCTGCAGCGGCCAGCCGATATCGGTCAGAGCGCTGGTCGAACAACGTCTGCATGAGCGCGGCGTGTCAATCGATTTGAACCTGGGCCATTACCCTTACCCTACCCATGAACCGATGGCGTTCTGGGGCGTGGCGGACCGTTTGCAACAGCTACTGGGAGCAGAGCATGAGGCATGAGTTGTATCGGGTCGCCGACCTGCCGGTGTTGCAGAACCGTACCTTTGCCGATGCGCAATCAGCGAAAGCTTCGGCCTGCGCCGACATGGTGTTGGTGCAGGACGAGACGAGCGGGCTGATCTTCAATCAGGCCTTCGACGCCGACAAACTCAGCTACGACGCTGACTATCAGAACGAGCAGGCGCATTCCGGCCAGTTCCAGAAACATCTGAACGATGTCGAAGGGATCATTGCTCGCCACTTCAAGGGGCAAGAGCTGATCGAAGTCGGCTGCGGCAAGGGGTATTTTTTAGAGCTGCTCAAAGGCCTGGGTTACTCGATCACCGGCATCGATCCGGCCTACGAAGGCGACAACGCCGATGTGATCAAGGCGCCATTCACTCGCGGCCTGGGTCTGTCGGCGGACGCCATCGTGCTGCGGCATGTGCTGGAGCATATTCAGGATCCGTTGAGCTTTCTGGCGGTCATCGCCGAGGCCAATCAGGGCGGGCAGATCTACATCGAAGTGCCGTGCTTCGACTGGATCCTTGAGCACCGTGCCTGGTTCGACCTGTTCTACGAGCACGTCAATTATTTCCGCCTCGATGACCTGCGCCGGATGTTCGGCACGGTGCACGAGGCCGGTCACCTGTTCGGTGGCCAGTATCTGTACATCGTCGCCGACCTGTCCACGTTGCGCCTGACCCCGGAACAACCGGTGCCGCGCCTGACGCTGCCCGAAGGTTTCACCGCCAGCCTCGACCGTGCCGTGCAGATCATCCAGGCCGCGCCTGAGCGAGGTTCGGCGATCTGGGGCGCGTCGTCCAAAGGCGTGATTTATTCGCTGTTCCTGCAACGAGCGGGTGTGGCGGTGGATCGCGTGGTGGATATCAATCCGGCCAAACAGGGCCGATATCTGCCCCTGAGCGGCGCGCGGGTGTCCTCGCCCCAAGAGGCCATGGATGCCTTGCCCGAAGGCGCCAACCTGTTTGTGATGAACTCCAACTACCTCGAAGAAATCAAGCGGATGACTGGTGGACGCTACGTCTATCACGCCGTCGACAGCGCTTCGTTCCAGTGACCAATGAGAATTTTGAAATGACCGACAACAGCATCAACAAAGCCTTCGAAGCCGAATGCCGGGAACAGATCGCCCAGCAAGGTGATGACCAGAAACTCACCGGCCTGGCCCGTGACTTCTTCAACGAATCGGCCAAGCACAAATACAGCTACCACTTCTCGTGGATGGGCCGTCCGATCATCCAGCTGCCGCAAGACATGATGGCGATGCAAGAGATCATCTGGCAGGTCAAACCGGATCTGGTCATCGAGTGCGGCATTGCCCACGGCGGTTCGATCATCTACTACGCCTCGTTGCTGGAGCTGCAAGGCCACGGCGAAGTGCTGGGCATCGACCTGGACATCCGTGCGCACAACCGCGAAGCCATCGAAAGCCACCCGATGAGCAAGCGCATTTCGATGATCGAAGGTTCGAGCATCGACCCGGCCATCGCCGCCAAAGTGCGCGCTGCCGCCGAAGGCAAGAAAGTCATCCTGGTGCTGGATTCCAACCACACCCACGATCACGTGCTCGAAGAGCTGCATCTGTATGCGCCATTGGTTTCGGTGGACAGCTACTGCGTGGTGATGGACACCGTGGTTGAAGACATGCCGGCCGACTTCTTTCCGGATCGTCCATGGGGCCCGGGCGACAACCCGAAGACTGCGGTATGGAAGTACCTTGAAGAGAACAAGGACTTCGAAATTGACCAGCAACTGCAAAACAAGCTGCTGATCACCGTAGCGCCGGACGGCTATCTGCGTCGCGTTCGTTAATCAAAAGTGGTTTCAGGTTCTTGGCGATTGGCCGGTTGTGGGGATAGAAAGATGCAGGTTCAAAACAGTGCTCAAAACAACGTTGCACCGCTGAACGAGCGGTTTACGGTGGTGGTGATTTCCCACAACCGGAACGCGTTCCTGCGGCGTACCTTGCAGTACTACAGCAGCTATCCCTGCACGGTTCTGGTTCTGGATTCGTCCGCTGAGGGTGACGAGAACATGGCCCGGGACTTCCCGTCGGTCGACTATCGCCACTTGCCGCAATACACCTACAAGGGACTGCAGGAAAAACTCACCTACGGTGTCAATCAGGTCACCACGCCCTACATGGTGTTTGCCGCCGATGACGACTTCCTGCTGCACCGCGCACTGACCGAGTCGGTGGAGTTTCTCGAAGCCAATCCCGACTACGGCTTGTGCCATGGCTACGGGATCATGTACCTGACCCGTGCCACGGAAGTGAACTACTTCCGTCGCGACCGCAAGGTTCATGAGGATTACAACTCGGAGCAGGCCGAAGACCGTGTGGTGCGGTTCATGGATAATTTCCTGCCGCCGTTCTATGCGGTCACCCGTACCGACTTGCTGCAACAGTGGTACAGCCTTCTGCCAGCGGGCACCAGTTTCGAATGGCAGGAAATCGGCCACACCTTCTACTTGTTGGCCTGCGCGAAGGCGCGGATCCTGCCGATTCCGTTCGCCGTGCGGGAAATGAACTATGGCGCTTCGGACCACAACACCAACGTGTTGACGGTGCTGACTTTCAAAGACGCCAAAAGCGTTGCCGAACGCGAGCAGTTTGCCCAATTCCTGGCCTCGATCCCGACGCCACTCAGCGACAACAAGGATCCGGCCCGGGTCAAACAAATTGCCCTGGACAGTTTTGCTGCCATGGCCGATTGCCTGGTCGAAGGCCGCTCGCTCAAAGGCACCATGATTATTCGCTCGGCCTGGCGCGAGGCGGGGGAAGAGCCGATTCGTTCATTCGGCCCCGAGCAGTTCGTCGAAATACCGTTCTACAACAAACCGGTGTTCGATCTGCTGACCGAGTTCGAATTTCTGCTGCACGCCATGCCTGCCGGTCGCCTGCAACTTCAGGAGCTGGAAGGCATCCTGCTCAAGCAGCATGAGTTGATGCGCGTTCACCCCAACGACACCGACCGCACCGTGCGTAGCCGGTTGTGGGAGGCCTTGAGCCTGAACGTGTTCAATCGCGCGGTGGTCAAGCGCCTGGCGGAGTCATTGAAAGACAGTGACGAGCAGGAAGAAGGCCTCAAGCTGCAAGCCTGGGCCGAGCGACTGAACGCTTTACCGGGTCAGCAAGAACGCCGACTGCTTGAGAACATGCCGTCCGGCCGCTTGCTGAGCTGGCTCGAAGCGCGCAACCCGGATGCCGCGCAGCTCAAGGCTATCGCTGCACAGTTGGCCACGCATAATGGCGGTCCACAGTTCGGCATTCTGTTGCTGGATCTGGATGCCGACATGGTCAAGTTGCAGGCGACCTTCGACAGCTTGGTCGGTGGTCACTGCAAAGCATTCAACGTGGTGGTGTTCACTACCGGTGATTTACCGGCGACCACGTCCGTGCGCGACACCGTGCACTTCGTCAAAGTCACCGCGACCAATTATGTGGAGCGCATCAACCAGATCGTCGCTCAGTCCACCGCCGATTGGCTGTTGCTGGCCGAGGCCGGTGATCAGTTCACTGCCAGCGGTTTGCTGCGCGCCAGCCTGGAGCTGGCCGGTGCCGAGGGTGTCCGTGCAGTGGCGATGGACGAGCTTCAGCGTCAGGCCAACGGTGCTCTGGCGGATGTGTTCCGCCCCGGGGTCAATCTCGACCTGCTGCAAAGCGTGCCGTCGCTGATGGCGCGCCACTGGTTGATCCAGCGTGATGTGTTGGCTCAGGCACGCGGTTTCTCGGCCGAGTACAGTCAGGCGCTGGAATTCGATCTGTTGCTGCGTCTGATCGAGGATGGCGGGCTGGCGGGCCTGGCGCATCTGGCCGAGCCGCTGCTGATTTGCAATGCCCCGGTAGAGGAAGTCAGCGTTCAGGAGCGTCAGGTGCTGACCCGTTCTCTGACTGCGCGTGGGTATCGCGCTCAGGTCAGCTCGACGCTGCCGCTGACTTACCAGATCGACTATCAACACGCTGAGCGGCCGCTGGTATCGATTATCCTCCAGAGCCAGGACAACCTTGAGTCGCTGCAACGAGCGCTGGTCAGCGTGCTGCAGCGCACCCGTTATCAACGTCACGAAGTGCTGATTGCCGACAATCACAGCCAATCCGAAGAACTGGCGACCTGGCTGAGCAGCCTTGAAGGCAAGGGCGATCGACTTCGCGTAGTGCGCAGCGGTCAGCGCCTGAGTGCCTCGGCACTGAACAATGTTGCCTGTGCCGAGGCCAAGGGGAACTACCTGGTGCTGCTGTCGGCAGAATCCGAAGTGGTCAATGCCAATTGGCTCGACGCCATGCTCAACCAGGCCCAGCGTCCGGAAGTCGGCATCGTTGGCGCCAAACTGATGGACATTCGTGGCGTCACCACCCAGGCCGGTCTGGTCCTGGGTTTGAATGGCGAGATCGGCTCGGTCTTTGTCGATGAACGTAAGGACGCCAAGGGCTACATGAACGGCCATCAGGTCGAGCAGAACTATTCGGCAATATCCGGTGCCTGTCTGATGGTTCGCAAGGACGTGTTCGAAGCGGTGGGCGGTCTGGACGAGGAACATTTCGACGAAGCTTTTGGCGATATCGACCTGTGCCTGAAAGTCGCCGATGCCGGTTATCTGACTGTCTGGACGCCACAAGCACAATTACTGCACCCGGGCCTGCTGCCCGATGCGCCTCAAGCACGCGCCGCTCTGCGCGACAAGTGGCAGGGCCGCTTCGAACACGACTCGGCCTACAACCAGAACCTGGCCTTGACCGGCAAGGGCTTTACTCTCGGCGAACCGACCAGCGTGAACTGGGCGCAGTTGCTCGCATAAGCCTGGCTGACAGGTAAAAGGACTCAAGGCATGTTCAACGGTAAATCGATTTTCATCTCTGGCGGCACCGGCTCGTTCGGGCGCAACTTCATTCGCCGCTTGCTGGAGCAATACCAGCCCAAGCGGGTGGTGGTGTTCTCCCGCGATGAGCTCAAGCAGTACGAGATGCAGCAGACGTTCAACGCGCCGTGCATGCGTTACTTTATCGGCGATGTGCGCGATGCCGAGCGTTTGCGTCAGGCCATGCGCGGTATCGATTACGTGGTGCATGCCGCGGCCCTGAAGCAAGTGCCGGCGGCGGAATACAACCCCACTGAATGCATTCGTACCAACGTCAACGGTGCGGAAAACATCATCGCCGCTGCCATCGACAACGGCGTGAAAAAGGTCGTCGCGCTGTCTACCGACAAGGCCGCCAGCCCGATCAACCTGTACGGCGCGACCAAGCTGCTGTCGGACAAACTGTTCGTGGCCGCCAACAACATCGCCGGCGAACAGCAGACTCGTTTTGCCGTGGTGCGCTACGGCAACGTGGCTGGCTCGCGGGGTTCGGTGGTGCCGTTCTTCAGCAAACTGATTGCCGAGGGCGCCAAATCACTGCCGATCACCGACGAGCGCATGACGCGTTTCTGGATCACCCTCGATCACGGTGTGAAGTTTGTGCTCGACAGCTTCGCCCGCATGCACGGCGGTGAAGTGTTTGTGCCGAAGATCCCGTCGATTCGCATCGTCGATCTGGCGCAGGGCATGGCTGGACATTTGCCGCACAAAAACGTCGGCATCCGTCCGGGGGAAAAGCTCCATGAACTGATGGTGCCGCTGGACGACGCGCGCATGACCCTGGAGTTCGATGATCACTACACCATTCAGCCGTCGATTCGCTTCACCAGCGTCGACGTGGATTTTGCCGTCGACAAACTGGGCGAGCAGGGCCGGCCGGTGAGCGAAGATTTCGAGTACCGCTCCGACACCAACCCGCACTTCCTGTCGGTCGGCCAGATCGCTGATCTGCACGCGGAGTTGTCGGCATGATTCCCTACGGTCGGCAAAGCCTGGATCAGGAAGATATTGACGCGGTGGTTGCCGTGTTGCAGTCCGACTGGCTGACGCAGGGGCCGACCATCGAGCGTTTCGAACAGGCCATGGCCGAGCGTTGCCAGGCTGATTTCGCTGTGGCGGTGTGCAATGCCACGGCGGCGTTGCACATTGCCTGTCTCGCCGCCGGCCTCGGGCCGGACGATCGGTTATGGACTACGCCGAACACCTTTTTGGCCTCGGCCAATTGCGGTCGCTACTGCGGCGCCGAGGTTGATTTTGTCGACATCGACCCGCTGACCTGGAACCTCGACGCCTATGCCTTGGCGGCGAAGCTTGAGATCGCCGAGCGCGACGGCATGCTGCCGAAAGTGCTGGTGGCGGTGGCGTTCTCCGGGCAGAGCTGCGATATGCGCATGATCGCTGAATTGGCCGAGCGCTATGGTTTCACCGTGATCGAGGATGCTTCCCACGCGGTCGGGGCGTCTTATGCCGGGCGTCCGGTAGGGTGCGGCGATTTCGCGGCGATGACGGTGTTCAGTTTCCACCCGGTGAAGATCATCACCAGCGCCGAAGGCGGCATGGTGCTGACCAACCGCCCGGAACTGGCCGAGCGCTTGCAGCGCCTGCGCAGCCACGGCATGACCCGCGACCCTGCGCAGATGACCGAACCCAGCCACGGCCCCTGGTACTACCAGCAAGTGGAACTGGGCTTTAATTACCGCATCACCGACCTGCAAGCGGCCCTCGGTCTGTCGCAGCTGAACAAGCTCGATGGTTTCATCGAACGTCGGCGTGAACTGGCGGCGCGTTATGAGCGGTTGCTGGCGTACTTGCCGCTGACCTTGCCCAGCGCGCAGCCCGAGGCCGAATCGGCGTGGCATCTGTACGTGGTGCGCTTGCAGACGGAGCGGATCAACCTCAGTCATCGACAGGTGTTCGAAGGTTTGCGAGCAGCCGGGGTCGGGGTGAATCTGCACTATATTCCGCTGCACTTGCAGCCGTACTATCGCGACCTGGGTTTTGCCGAGGGTGATTTCCCCCAGGCCGAACGTTATTACGCCGAGGCCATCAGCCTGCCGCTGTTTCCTCTGCTGAGCGATGAACAACAGGACTATGTGGTCGAGCAACTGCGACGACTGATTCTTGAGGCATAGCAACTTGAGGAGTACTGACTCTTGAGCAGTGTTGCGATCATTCCGGCCCGCGGTGGCAGCAAGCGAATCCCGCGCAAGAACCTCAAGCCGTTCGATGGCGTGCCGATGATCGTCCGTTCGATTCGCACGGCGCTGGAGTCGAACCTGTTCGACCAGGTGATCGTCAGCACCGACGATGAAGAAATCGCCGAGGTCGCACGGGCCAATGGGGCTCAAGTGCCGTTCATGCGACCCGCGACGCTGGCCGATGATTTCACCGGGACTGCAGCGGTGATCGTACATGCCTTGCAGCAATTGCCGCCGTTCGACTATGCGTGCTGCGTCTACGCGACGGCGCCCCTGTTGCAGGCGCGTTATCTGCGTCAAGGGCATGAGTTGCTGGTGCAGAATCCGGACAAGTCTTTCGCGTTTTCAGTCGCCGGTTTTGGCTTCCCGGTACAACGGGCCTTGACCCTCGACGAGCAGGGCGCCTTGACCTCGCTCTACCCGGAGTTTCGCGAGACCCGTTCCCAGGACTTGCCCGAAGCTTTTCAGGACGCCGGCCAGTTCTATTGGGGGCGCAGCGAGGCCTGGTTGCGTGGCGATGTGCTGTTCTCGCCGGCAAGCCTGCCGGTGATTCTGCCGCGACATCTGGTGCAGGACATCGACACCCTCGAAGACTGGAAACGCGCCGAATACCTCTACATCGCCTTGAAGGCGGGAGGTGAGCTGCAATGAGAGTACTGATCCGCGCCGACGCGTCGCCGACCATTGGCAGTGGCCACGTCGCCCGTTGCCTGACCCTGGCCAGGGTATTGCGCAAGCAGGGCGCGCACGTTGCCTTCGCCTGTCGTCTGTTGCCCGGGCATCGACTGGATAGCCTGCGGGCCGAAGGCTTCGAGACCTTCGCGCTGCCGGAGCGCTATCGCGATGAAGACCCACAGCAGGCCATCGAGTCGATGCTGCCCTGGCAGGCTGACATTGCAGCGCTGGGGCAAGTATTGGAAAGTCATCCGGCTTTCGACTGGATCATCGCCGACCACTACGGTCTCGATCACCATTGGCAGACTGCCGCCCGCCGCTGGGCTCCACGAATTGCGGCGGTAGACGATTTGGCCACTCGGCAATACAGCGTCGATCTGCTGCTCAATCAAAATCTGTCGGGCACGCCAGAGGCTTATGCCTCACTGCTGACGCCCGATTGCCAGACGTTACTCGGCCCACGGTTTGCCTTGCTGCGCGATGAGTTCTGTTGCCCGGCGATCGAGATCAAACCTCGAGCCAGGCGCGTGCTGGTGAACTTCGGCGGCTTCGACGCGGCCATGCAGACCCATCACGCGATGCTGGCATTGGCGGACTTCCATGAGCTGGAAGTCGATTTCGTGGCAGGTGCCGACAACCCGGCCTGGGAGCAGATGCAGAGTCTGGTGGACTATCGTCCGAACTGGCGCCTGCACCATTTTGTCAGCGATTTCTACCAGCTGATGACCGAGGCCGACCTGTTCATCGGTGCCGGTGGCGGTACCAGCTGGGAGCGGGCGGCCATGGGACTGCCGACGATCTGCATTGCGGTTTCGAATAATCAGCAGGCCAACGGCGAGGTGATGGCGACCTCGGGTGCTCATGTGTTCCTGGGCAATCGCGACCGGGTCAGCGTCGAGCAGTTGCATCAGACCATCGGTTTTGTCGTGGGCAATCAGGGGATTCGTCAGAGTCTGGCCGAACGCTCGCGGCAGTTGGTCGATGGCCGTGGGGCGCAGCGGGTGGCGGCAGCGCTGGCGGGGGCGGTGTTGCAGGTTCGTCAGGCCACTCAGGATGATGCGCAATTGTTGTTCGATGGGCGCAATGCCGAAGCGGTTCGGCGCGGGTCGCTGGACACGCACGTCATTGACTGGCAACGGCATCAGGCCTGGCTAGCCGCGAGCCTGAGCAATCCGCGGCGGTTGCTGTTGATCGCCGAAGCGGATGATGGCCCGGTCGGTGTGCTGCGTTATGACCTCGACGATGCTCGCGCCGAAGTCTCGATTTATCTGTTCGAAGGCCGATTTGGCCTGGGCTGGGGCAGGGCGCTGCTGGCGCGGGGCGAAGCCTTCGTCACCGCTCATTGGCCGCGACTGGAAGCCATCACCGCTCAGGTGCTGCCGGCCAATTCAGCGTCGCTGAAAGTTTTCCGCGAGGCAGGTTTCACTCAGAGTGCTTGTGCGTTCACACGCGTCTTAAAGGATCACCCATGACCAGTTTCAAGATCGGCAACCGCTTGATTGGTGCCGATGCGCCGCCGTTCATCATTGCCGAGATGAGCGGCAACCATAACCAGTCGCTGGACGTGGCGCTGCACATCGTCGAAGCCGCGGCCAAGGCCGGTGCGCACGCCTTGAAGCTGCAAACCTATACCGCCGAGACCATGACCCTGGATCTGTCTGAAGGCGAGTTCTTCATCAAGGACCCCAACAGCCTGTGGGCCGGTTCTTCGCTGTACGCGCTGTACGAGAAGGCCCACACGCCGTGGGAATGGCACGCGCCGATTTTCGCCCGTGCCAAAGAGCTGGGCATGCTGGCGTTCTCCACACCGTTCGATGACACCGCAGTGGACTTCCTCGAAAGCCTGGACGTGCCGGCCTACAAGATCGCCAGTTTCGAGAACACCGATTTGCCGTTGATCCGGCGGGTCGCTGCCACCGGCAAGCCGCTGATCATCTCCACTGGCATGGCCAGCATCGCCGAACTCGACGAAACCGTGCGCGCCGCCCGTGAGGCCGGTTGTAAGGACCTGGTGTTGCTCAAGTGCACCAGCACGTACCCGGCGACGCCCGCCAACAGCAATGTGCGCACCATCCCTCATCTGCGGGAGCTGTTTGGCTGTGAAGTCGGTTTGTCCGATCATTCGATGGGCGTTGGAGTGTCCGTCGCCGCGGTAGCGCTGGGGGCGACGGTGGTGGAAAAACACTTCACCCTCGACCGTGCCGCCGGTGGCGTGGACGCCAGTTTCTCGCTGGAACCGGCTGAACTCGCCAGCCTGGTGATCGAAACCGAACGCGCCTGGCAGGCCATGGGCCAGGTGCATTACGGCGTGACCGAGGCCGAGCGCAAATCTCTGGTATACCGACGTTCGCTATACGTCACTCAGGACATGGCCGCCGGTGAGCCTTTCACCGTTGCCAATCTGCGAGCCATCCGGCCTGGCCTGGGGCTGGCCCCCAAACACGCTGAAACCCTGCTGGGCCGCCGTGCGCGCCAGGCCATCAAGCGCGGAACACCGCTGGATTGGTCGTTGGTTGAATAACCGCTTGTGCGGCTGATTCGGCAAAATAGCGTGACCTGCGAGTCATAACGCGCATCTTCACTGTATTGTATAAAAAGGGGAGATGGCGCCTGGACTGTTTTTAGCCCAGTGATGGCCTTTTATTCTTCCCGCTGTCACCCCCTTGAGGGCGACGTTTATTCGTTGTTTGTCGGCGCCCCTCGATTCCTTGCGAGCGGTGGTATTGGGCTGTTTATTATTGGGAAGCCGTAATGATTGGCATAAAGAGCATTGCGAGCTACGTTCCTGTAGCCGGCGTGGACAATTACGCACAAGGTGCAAAATTCGAAAAGGATGAAGAATTCATCCTGGGCAAGATCGGTTCGGCCTTCCTGCCGCGCAAAGATGCGGGGCAAGAAACTTCGGACCTGTGTGTCGAAGCAGTCAACGCGCTGTTCGCCAACAATCCCGATTTGAAGCGTGAAGCCATCGACGTGTTGATCGTCGTCACCCAGAATGGTGACGAAGAAGGTCTGCCGCACACTGCTGCCATTGTTCAGGACAAACTGGGCCTGCCGACGACCGTGGCAGCGTTCGATATTTCCCTGGGCTGCTCGGGTTACGTCTACGGCATCTACGCCATCAAGGGCTTCATGGAAGCCGCGGGCCTGAAGAATGGCCTGCTGGTGACCGCTGATCCGTACTCGAAGATCGTCGATCCGGAAGACCGCAACACCACCATGCTCTTCGGCGATGCCGCCACCGCCACCTGGATGGGCGAAGACGCTCCATGGCAGCTGGGCAAGGCCAAGTTCGGCACTGACGGTTCCGGCGCGCCGCACCTGAAGGTTTCCGACGGGGTGTTCTTCATGAACGGCCGTCAGGTCTTCAACTTCGCGCTGCTCAAAGTGCCGGCGCATTTGCATGAGCTGCTCGCTGACTCGGGCCTGACGGCTGACGATATCGATGCCTTCTGTATTCACCAGGGCAGTGCGGCGATTGTCGACGCGGTGGCGCGACGCTTCGAGGGCGAGCCTGAGAAGTTCATCAAGGACATGGTCGAAACCGGTAATACCGTGTCGTCGAGCATTCCGTTGCTGCTGGAAAAACACGTGCTCGATTCCAAGTGGAAGCGTGTGGCGCTCAGCGGTTTCGGTGTTGGTTTGTCCTGGGGGTCGGCGATCATCTATCGTCCTTGAGCTTCTAAAAGCCAGGCACAAAAAAAGCGTTCAAGGTGTAACCTTGAACGCTATTTTTTTGCCCGAATGAAAAGCGAGGCTCCATGAGCGAGTTCTTTGAGCGCAACGTCGAGGTCATCCAGCGTCGCTGGCCGGCCGTGGCTGAGCGTTTGCTGACTGAAGATCCGGGCCCGTTGCAGGCCGATCTGGTGGAAGGCCTGGGCTCGACCCTGAGCATCAACGGCATTCAGTTGACCAGTCGCCATGACCGCAATCGCGAGGCCAGGCTTCAGGCCGACAGCCTGCCCATTGACAGTCCGGTGGTGCATGTCTACGGCACCGGGCTTGGCGATCTGCAGATAGAGCTTCTGCAGCGCGACGGGCTCGAGCGTTTATACGTACACATCCTCAACGGCGCGGTGTTTGCGCTGGTGCTGCAACTGCTCGATCAACAGCAGTGGCTCAGCGATCCGCGAGTTGAATTGTTATATGCCGGCGATCTGGCAGAAATTCAGCTGCCGTTCTTTGCCTTGCCGTCCGAGCTGGTGCTGGCCGATGACTTCAATGCCAAGATCCGCGATCGCCTGATCAGCGAAACCCACCTGGCGTTCAATAATCGCGAGTTCGACCCTCAGGCTCCGGACATCGTCGAACGCTTGCAGGCGAGTCTGGAACTGGTGCAGGGCGATCGAGATGTGGCCGAGTTATTCGGCTGGCGCAAAGGGCAGGAGGTGTTCGTCATTGCCACGGGCCCGAGCCTTGAGCAGCATTTCGAGACCTTGCTCGCGATTCGTAATCAGGCCGAACGGCCGTTGTTCATCTGTGTCGATACGGCTTACCGACCACTGATCGATCACGGGATCCGACCTGATGTGGTGGTCAGCATCGACCAGCGCATCTCGGCTCGGCATCTACCCTATGAAGGCACGACCGATATCATCCTGGCGTATATGCCCATGGTCGATCCCCTGGTGCTTGAAGCCTGGCAGGGACCGCGCTATGCCAGTTACTCCGCCAGCCCGATTTACCAGCAGATGCGTCGGCAACAGCCCAAAGGCGAACTGTATGTCGGCGGTAGCGTGATTCATCCCGCGGTAGACCTTGCGGTGAAGATGGGCGCAGCACAGATCACCTTGTTCGGTGCCGACTTTGCCTTTCCCAATGACAAGACCCATGCGGGCTGGAACGATGGCGATCTGGGACCGCAACTGGGCGCCGCCAAGCATTGGGTGCTCGATGGTAACGGTCAACGCATCAAGACCCAGCTCAATTTTCGCAGTTACCTGTGTGAGCTGGAGCGCTTTATCGCAGGGCATCCTCAGGTGCGCTTCTATAACAGCAGCCGGGCAGGCGCGATGATTGCCGGTACGGCTTTTCATCCGGAGTGGGTGTCATGAGCGGGCTTGAATCCTTTGTCGTCGACTCTGAGCAATGTGCAACATTGTTCCGTTTGGGACGTGATGTAGAAGCCGGGCTGGCGATGATCGAGCTGATCGTTGCGGTGCAACCGTCCTTTGATCTGACGCCGCAGGTGGTTCAGCAGCAGTGGGTGCTGTTGCTCGGCCAGATGCTCGAATGCCAGGAGGCGCAAAATTGGCTGGCGCTGGCGGACTATCTGGAATACGAACTGGTCCAGTTGCTGCGCGACAGTCTGTCCATTTAAACAATTTCCCTTCTGCCGGTGCAGGCGAGTCCTCGCCAGTCTGTCACCGGCATTTCCCTGACGTCATTTTTTCGCTGCTTGAACACAGCCAAGCCCTTGATTTGCGGAGGGTGGCAACGTGATGGCAAATATTTTTCAAAATCCCCTAAAGCAAGTTCCAATCCCGACGATAACTATTACGAAGGTTCTCTAGGCCATACCCGGCGGTTGCCAGGGCCGGAAGCCGCAGTACCCAACCAACGAGGAATTCGTCATGGCTTTAACAGTAAACACCAACGTCACATCGTTGAACGTTCAGAAAAACCTGAACCGCGCTTCCGACGCTCTGTCGACGTCGATGACTCGCCTGTCTTCCGGCCTGAAAATCAACAGCGCTAAAGACGACGCCGCCGGCCTGCAAATCGCTACCCGTATGACTTCGCAGATCCGCGGTCAGACCATGGCTATCAAAAACGCCAACGACGGTATCTCGATCGCTCAGACCGCTGAAGGCGCGATGCAAGAATCGACTAACATTCTGCAGCGTATGCGTGAACTGGCTGTTCAATCGCGAAACGACTCGAACGGTACTGCTGACCGTGCTGCTCTGAACAAAGAATTCGCTTCGATGTCGGACGAGCTGACTCGTATCGCCAAGTCGACCAACCTGAACGGCAAGAACCTGATCGACGGCACCGCTGGCACCATGACCTTCCAGGTTGGTTCCAACACCGGCGCTACCAACCAGATCACTCTGACCCTGGACAGCGGCTTCGACGCAGCTACCCTGTCGGTTGACTCGGCTACCGTTCAGATCACTGGTAACAACTCGGCAACCGCCGAAGCTTCGATGAACAACGCGCTGACCAAAATCGACGCCGCTCTGGCCAAGATCAACTCCAGCCGTGCTGACCTCGGTGCTGCGCAAAACCGTCTGTCCAGCACCATCTCCAACCTGCAGAACATCAACGAAAACGCCAGTGCTGCACTGGGTCGCGTACAAGATACCGACTTCGCTGCTGAAACTGCACAGCTGACCAAGCAACAAACTCTGCAACAAGCTTCGACCGCAGTTCTGGCTCAGGCCAACCAACTGCCATCCGCTGTACTGAAACTGCTTCAGTAATAGCTGATGTGTTTTGGCGGGGGAGTGCGCTTGTCGCGCTCTCTCGCTTTTTACTTTAAGAGGTGATGGACATGGATATGAGCGTCAAGCTGAACTTGTCTTATCCTGCGGCCAAGCAGGCGACGACTGTTGCCGACAAGCCGGCGGAGAAGCCTCGAGCGGTAGTTGCTCCAGTAGCTGTCGTCAAGGAAGAAGGTAAGGGCGAACAGACCGAGCAGGACAAACTGAAGATGGCTGTTCAGGAAATTGAAAAATTCGTTCAGTCGGTCAAGCGCAACCTGGAATTCTCGATCGACGAGCCTTCGGGCAAAGTGGTCGTCAAAGTCATTGCCAGCGAATCCGGTGAGGTGATCCGACAGATCCCCAACGAAGAAGTCCTGAAACTGGCCAATAGTTTGAATGATGCAAGCAGCCTGTTGTTCAGCGCTAAAGTCTGACAACTGGCACGAATTTTGTTGCTATGTTCTTTTGGGCGTTGTAGTGGTCAAAAGGCCGGCGACACACTGAAGGGAGTTTCACATGGCAAGTCCAATTCTACCGGGCACAGGTTTAGGTTCCGGCCTTGATACCGGTGCTATCGTTAAAGCCTTGGTGAACGCCGATAAAGCGGCCAAGCAAGGTCAGATCGATCGTGGAACCGCCACTAACTCGGCGAGTATTTCCGGGATTGGTACCTTGAAGTCGCTGTTGGCTACGTTCCAGAAAGCGCTTACCGATCTGGGTAGTACGACAACCCCTCAGTTCACGGGTTTTGCCGCGACGTCGTCCGATGTTAAAGTGCTGACCGCTACGTCCAGTAACGCGGCTGTCGCCGGTAACTACGTGGTCGACATCACCAGCCTGGCCACCTCCTCGAAAGTCGCCTCTGCTGCGTTTGCCGGTGGTACAACCAGTGCGATCCCTGCTGGCACGCTGACCATCACGCAAAATGGCAAAAGCTATCCGGTAACTGTGGGCGCAGGCGCCACGCTGCAATCGGTGCGTGATTCGATCAACAGCCAATACCAGTCCAGTGGCTTGAGCGCCAACATTGTGACCGACAGCTTCGGCTCGCGCCTGGTGCTGGGTTCCACGACGACTGGCGCGGGTTCCGACATTTCCGCCAGCGGTATTGCCGGTCTGGAAATCGATGGGACCGCCCCGATGGCCACCCCACCGACTGCCACTTCTTCGGGGGCTATTGGTGCTCCGGCCCAGGACGCGGTGTTTAGCGTCGACGGTCTGGCGATGACCAGCAAGTCCAACACCATCGACAAGACGATCTCCGGGTTGAGCCTGAGTTTGCTCACCACGGGCAAGTCGACCGTCACCGTGGCGTCCAACAATGATGGTCTGAAGGCGTCGATCCAGAAGTTCGTCGATGCGTACAACGCCGTCGCCAACGCTGTGACTTCGTTGACCAAGCCGTCCCTGGATGACGATGGCAAGCTGACCGTTTCCGCGGCGCTGACCGGTGATCCGCTGCCACGTTCAATTCTGGATTCCTTGCGGGGCCCGCTGTCCCAGACCGGTGCCGGCGACAAGCTGACCGTGCTTTCCCAGTTGGGTATCACCACTAACCAGAAGACCGGCGCGCTGGATTTCGACAGCACCAAGTTCAACACTGCAATGAACGACAAGAAGCTGGGCGGTGAGGTTCAGACACTGTTCACCGGTACCAACGGTCTGATTGAACGTATGAACAATGCGATCAAGCCTTACACCGAAGGTAAAACCGTCAATGGCAAAGCAGTCGACTCGATCCTGGATGCGCGCGCCAAGAGCCTCGATTCAACCAAGAAAAAGCTGAGCAATGACCAGGCAGCCCTGGATCGCCGAATCGAGACCCTGACCGCGGTACTGACCAAAAAGTACAACGACATGGACACCCTGGTCGGCAAGCTGAAAGCGACAGCCAGCAACATCACGTCGATGTTCGAAGCGATGACCGCGCAGCAGAAGAACTCCTAACACTCACAGTGCCAAAAGCCCGGCAGCGTTTTCACGCTCCGGGCTTTTTGTTTTTGAATCTAAAGTTTTTTGACGCGTCGTCGATACACTGGTTATACGGACCACAGATTTCTGATGAGGTACAACATGAATCCAATGTTAGCCCTTCGCCAATACCAGAAGATTGGCGCTCAGGCGCAAACTTCCGAAGCCAGCCCGCATCGTCTGGTGCAGATGCTGATGGAAGGCGGCCTGGATCGTATCGCCCAGGCCAAAGGCGCGATGGAGCGTAAGGATATTCCGAATAAAGGTGTTCTGATCGGTAAGGCCATCGGCATCATCGGTGGTCTGCGTGAAGGTCTGGATCTGGAAAATCAGGCCGACTCGGTGACTGAGCTGGATAACCTTTACACCTACATGATGAAACGTCTGGCTGAAGCCAATCTCAAGACCGATCCAAAAATTCTCGACGAAGTCGCCGACCTGCTTCGCACGGTCAAAGACGGTTGGGATGCCATTGCCGCGCCGGGTCCGCAGTTTTAAGGAGATCACTATGAGTCTTGTCTTGCAGCGAATCGAACAAACCCGTGATGCCCTCGTCGGTGCATTGGCCGAGCGCAACTGGGAAGCCATTGGTGAATTGGACCTGGCTTGCCGTTCCTGCATGGAAGACGTCTTGAGTGAAGCTTCGGTGGACGAGGCCGCGTTGCGCGATAACCTTGAGGAGTTGCTGGGGGTGTATAAACAGCTTCTGGAGGCGGCGACGGGGGAGCGCCAGGCGATAGTCGACGAGATGTCGCAGATCCACCAAGCGCAGAGCGCGGCAAAGGTTTACCATCTGTTTGGGTAGTTAACCCTCAGTTAATCCAAACATAGTGCGCCATAAATTTGACTGTGCACGGTTTTTTGACTTAACTAGTGGCTGGTTCCAGATTTCAGGCGTCTACAGGCATAACGTGTCTGCAAGCGTCTAGCTTGCCCCTCATTTTGGGCATTGAGTTGACTAGGGAAGTTGCTATTGCATGTGGCGTGAAACCAAAATTCTGCTGATTGATGACGATAGCGTCCGCCGCCGCGATTTGGCGGTGATTTTAAATTTTCTCGGCGAAGAAAATTTACCCTGTGGCAGCCATGACTGGCAGCAGGCTGTCGGCTCTTTGTCATCAAGTCGTGAAGTAATCTGTGTCCTCATCGGGACGGTAAATGCTCCTGGTGCACTTTTGGGCCTGTTAAAGACACTCTCAACCTGGGATGAGTTCCTTCCAGTTTTGTTAATGGGCGATAATTCTTCCATTGACTTGCCGGAAGACCAGCGTCGTCGAGTGCTTTCGACGCTCGAAATGCCACCCAGCTACAGCAAATTGCTCGACTCGTTGCACCGTGCACAGGTCTATCGCGAGATGTATGACCAGGCGCGTGAGCGCGGTCGTCACCGTGAACCCAATCTTTTCCGTAGCCTCGTCGGCACCAGCCGGGCGATTCAACACGTCCGTCAGATGATGCAGCAAGTGGCCGATACTGATGCCAGCGTGCTGATCCTCGGCGAGTCCGGGACCGGCAAGGAAGTGGTCGCGCGCAACCTGCACTACCACTCCAAGCGGCGTGACGCGCCGTTCGTGCCGGTCAACTGCGGTGCTATTCCGGCCGAGTTGCTCGAAAGCGAATTGTTCGGCCACGAGAAGGGCGCCTTCACCGGAGCGATCACCAGTCGCGCCGGGCGTTTCGAGCTGGCCAATGGCGGTACCTTGTTCCTCGACGAAATCGGCGACATGCCGTTGCCGATGCAGGTCAAGCTGTTGCGCGTCTTGCAGGAACGCACCTTCGAGCGCGTGGGCAGCAACAAGACCCAAAGCGTCGATGTGCGGATCATTGCGGCGACCCACAAGAATCTCGAAAGCATGATCGAGATCGGCACTTTCCGCGAAGACCTCTACTATCGCTTGAATGTGTTCCCGATCGAGATGGCGCCATTGCGCGAACGCGTCGAAGACATTCCGCTGCTGATGAACGAGTTGATCTCGCGCATGGAGCACGAGAAGCGCGGTTCGATCCGTTTCAATTCGGCGGCGATCATGTCGCTGTGTCGTCACGGCTGGCCGGGCAACGTTCGCGAGCTCGCCAACCTGGTGGAGCGCATGGCGATCATGCACCCGTACGGGGTGATCGGCGTGGTCGAGTTGCCGAAGAAATTCCGCTACGTCGATGACGAAGACGAGCAACTGGTCGACAGCCTGCGCAGCGATCTTGAAGAGCGGGTGGCCATTAACGGTCATACCCCGGACTTCACCGCCAATGCCTTGCTGCCACCGGAAGGCCTGGACTTGAAGGATTACCTCGGTGGTCTGGAACAAGGGCTGATCCAGCAAGCGCTGGATGATGCCAATGGCATCGTGGCGCGGGCGGCAGAACGGCTGCGGATTCGTCGTACCACGCTGGTGGAGAAGATGCGCAAGTACGGCATGAGTCGTCGTGACGGTGATGAACAGGCGGATGATTGACGCCTGTTTTTCAACTCCTTCATTTATAGGTGGTTTTTTTTAGGCACGGGTATTGCTACATCCCTCGCAACGTTCCGTTTAACTGACGGTCAACCACGCGAGAGAGCCCGATGCCCCAAGCCGCCCAGATGTCTCCTGCCCTTGATGCTTCGGGGCAACCGTCGTCCGTAGAGCAGGCAAGCCGGCTTGGCCTTGAGCAGGCATTTGCGCTGTTCAGCCAGATGTCGAGCCAATTGACCGATTCCTACAGCATGCTCGAAGCCCGGGTCACCGAGCTCAAGGGCGAGCTGGCGGTGGTCAGCGCTCAGCGCATGCAGGAGCTGGCGGAAAAAGAACGTCTGGCTAATCGCCTGCAAAATCTCCTCGATCTGTTGCCCGGCGGTGTCATCGTCATCGACGCCCAGGGCATCGTGCGCGAAGCAAATCCCGCCGCGAGTGAACTGCTCGGGCTGCCCCTCGAAGGCGAGCTGTGGCGTCATGTGATTGCTCGATGCTTTGCACCGCGCGAGGACGACGGTCACGAAATATCCCTTAAGGACGGTCGACGTCTATCGATCGCCACGCGTTCGCTGGACGCCGAGCCCGGTCAGTTGGTGCTGCTCAACGACCTGACTGAAACCCGTCATCTGCAAGATCAACTGGCTCGCCACGAACGCCTGTCGTCTCTGGGGCGTATGGTCGCCTCGTTGGCTCATCAGATTCGCACGCCGTTGTCCGCTGCGTTGCTCTACGCCAGTCATTTGACTGAGCAGCAGTTGCCGGTCGAGACCCAGCAACGTTTTGCCGGGCGCCTGAAAGAGCGTCTGCATGAACTCGAACACCAGGTTCGCGACATGCTGGTGTTCGCCCGCGGCGAGCTGCCGCTGACCGATCGCGTGACCCCCAGGATGCTGATGCAGTCGCTGCAAGCGGCAGCGCTGACTCACGTTCAGGACTTGCCGATTCGCTGGCAGTGCGACAGTCATGCCGGTGAGTTGTTGTGTAATCGCGACACCTTGGTCGGGGCGATCCTCAACCTGATCGAGAATGCCATCCAGGCCAGCGCCGGCGATGTTCGTTTGAAGGTTCACCTGTATACCCGCGACAACAACCTGCGCTTGTGCATCAGCGACAGCGGCAGCGGTATCGACACGAAGGTACTGGCGCGTTTGGGTGAACCGTTTTTCACCACTAAAACCACCGGCACCGGCCTGGGCCTGACCGTGGTCAAGGCAGTCGCCCGTGCCCATCAGGGAGAATTGCAGTTGCGCTCGCGGCCGGGTCGCGGCACCTGCGCGCAGGTGATCTTGCCGCTTTTTTCTGGTGAACAACCCAGCGCTCAGGGAGCGAAGTGAAGGACATGGCCATCAAGGTTTTACTGGTCGAGGATGACCGCGCGCTACGGGAAGCATTGGCCGATACGCTGCTGCTTGCCGGGCACGATTATACGGCGGTCGGCTCGGCGGAAGAGGCGTTGGCTGCGGTCGGCGCCGAGGCATTTAACCTGGTGCTCAGCGACGTCAACATGCCGGGCATGGATGGTCATCAACTGCTTGGATTGCTGCGGGCTCGTCAGCCGCAACTGCCTGTATTACTGATGACCGCTCACGGTGCGGTCGAACGCGCAGTCGACGCCATGCGTCAGGGCGCGGCGGATTATCTGGTCAAGCCATTCGAGCCCAAAGCCTTGCTCGATCTGGTGGCGCGGCACGCACTGGGCAATCTGGGCGTGACCGAGAGTGAAGGGCCAGTGGCATTCGAGCCCGCCAGTGCGCAATTGCTGGAACTGGCTGCGCGGGTGGCGCGCAGTGACTCCACGGTGTTGATCTCCGGTGAGTCCGGGACCGGTAAGGAAGTGCTGGCGCGTTACATCCATCAGCACTCTCATCGCGCCAGTCAGCCGTTCATTGCGATCAACTGCGCAGCGATCCCGGACAACATGCTCGAAGCCACCTTGTTCGGTCACGAAAAGGGTTCGTTCACAGGCGCCATTGCGGCGCAGGCCGGCAAGTTCGAGCAGGCCGATGGCGGCACGATTCTGCTCGATGAAATCTCCGAAATGCCCCTCGGCCTTCAAGCCAAATTACTGCGTGTATTGCAAGAGCGTGAAGTCGAGCGAGTCGGCGCACGCAAGCCGATCGTGCTGGATATTCGAGTGGTGGCTACCACCAACCGTGACCTTGCCGCCGAAGTGACGGCGGGGCGTTTTCGCGAAGATCTTTACTATCGCCTTTCGGTGTTCCCGCTGGCCTGGCGTCCGCTGCGCGAGCGCACCGCCGATATCCTGCCGCTGGCCGAGCGACTGTTGGCCAAGTACGTCAATAAAATGAAGCATGCCGCGGCGAAGCTCTCGCCCGAGGCGCAAGTTTGCCTGATCGCTTATCCGTGGCCGGGCAACGTCCGTGAGCTGGATAACGCGATCCAGCGAGCCTTGATTCTGCAGCAGGGCGGTTTGATCCAGCCGCAGGATTTTTGCCTGACCGGGCCTGTGGCGTGTGCGCCGTTGCCGCCATTGGCGTCGCCCCCCACACGTACGGTGGACGTCGAAGCTGAATCGGCGGGCGCCCTCGGCGATGACCTGCGGCGCCGTGAATTTCAGATGATCATCGACACTTTGCGTTCCGAGCGTGGCCGTCGCAAAGAAGCCGCCGAGCGACTGGGCATCAGCCCGCGCACCTTGCGCTACAAGCTGGCGCAAATGCGTGACGCCGGTATGGATGTGGAAGGCTACTTGTTCGCCACCTGAAAGTTGACGCAGCAACACCGATCCAAATGTGGGAGCGGCGGTGCGACGATTCGACTTGCTCGCGAAAGCTGTAAACCAGCCAGCATCTCTGTTGAATGGGAAACCGTATTCGCGAGCAAGCCCGCTTCCACATTTGTTTTGCGGTGGTTCAAGGTTGAGCAAGATCCGGAAGGCTTTTGTTTAAAGCGATCACCGAGCTGGCACCCTTGTTGCTAACACCTCACTACCCGCCGAGTGAGTGTCAAAAAATTGCGGGTAGCCAAAGACGTAGCTTCGTCAAAGAGAGAAACCATGAGCCAAGGTATTGAATTCAATCGGTTGATGCTGGATATGCGCTCCATGCAAATGGATGCCATGTCTGCGCCGAAATCGACTGCCGCAGTCCCTGAATTGGGTGGCAGCAGCTTTTCCGACATGCTCGGTCAGGCCGTCAATAAAGTGAACGACACCCAGCAGGCGTCAAATCAGTTGGCCAGTGCTTTCGAGATCGGTAAAAGCGGCGTCGATCTGACGGACGTGATGATTTCCTCGCAGAAGGCCAGCGTGTCTTTTCAAGCGTTGACCCAAGTGCGTAACAAGCTGGTTCAGGCATACCAAGACATCATGCAGATGCCGGTTTAAGGACGAGATTGAGTCATGGCAGAAGCAATCGCCGATAATGTTCCGGCCAAGGCCACTCCAATAGACGGCAAACCGCCGCTGTTCGGGTTGTCCTTCCTGGAAAACCTCTCCGAGATGACCATGTTGCGTCAGGTGGGCCTGTTGGTCGGCCTGGCCGCGAGCGTGGCGATTGGTTTTGCCGTGGTGTTGTGGTCCCAGCAGCCAGACTACCGGCCTCTGTACGGCAGCCTTGCCGGTATGGACGCCAAGCAGGTCATGGAAACCCTGGCCGCAGCCGACATCCCCTATACCGTTGAACCGAACTCCGGTGCCTTGCTGGTCAAGGCCGATGACCTGTCCCGTGCGCGGCTCAAGCTCGCGGGCGCTGGTGTCACTCCCAGCGACGGCAACATCGGTTTTGAGATCCTCGACAAGGAGCAGGGGCTGGGCACTAGCCAGTTCATGGAAGCGACCCGTTATCGTCGCGGCCTCGAAGGCGAACTGGCCCGGACCATTTCCAGCCTGAACAACGTCAAGGGTGCCCGCGTGCACCTGGCGATTCCGAAAAGTTCGGTGTTCGTGCGTGACGAGCGTAAGCCCAGCGCTTCGGTTCTGGTTGAACTCTATTCCGGTCGCTCGCTGGAGCCGGGCCAGGTCGTCGCTATCATCAATCTGGTTGCTACCAGCGTTCCTGAACTGAGCAAGTCGCAGATCACAGTGGTCGATCAGAAGGGCAACCTGCTGTCGGATCAGGCGGAAAACTCCGAACTGACCATGGCCGGCAAGCAATTCGATTACAGCCGTCGCATGGAAAGCATGCTGACCCAGCGTGTACACAACATCCTGCAACCGGTGTTGGGTAATGATCGCTATAAAGCCGAAGTGTCGGCCGATGTGGATTTCAGCGCCGTCGAGTCGACTTCCGAGCAATTCAACCCGGATCAGCCGGCGTTGCGCAGTGAGCAATCGGTCAACGAACAGCGCACCGCCAGCAATGGCCCGCAAGGTGTGCCGGGTGCCCTGAGCAACCAGCCGCCATCGCCAGCCTCGGCGCCGCAAACCACCGGTGGCGCCACCGCGTCGGCCGGGATGGTGCAACCAGGCCAGCCATTGCTCGATGCCAACGGTCAGCAAATCATGGACCCGGCCACCGGCCAGCCGATGCTGGCGCCGTACCCGGCGGACAAGCGTCAACAATCCACCAAGAACTTCGAACTCGACCGTTCCATCAGTCACACCAAACAGCAACAGGGCCGTTTGAATCGCCTGTCGGTGTCGGTGGTGGTGGATGATCAGCTCAAGGTCAACGCGGCCAACGGCGAAACGACTCGCGCGCCGTGGAGCGCCGATGAATTGGCGCGCTTCACGCGTCTGGTTCAGGACGCGGTCGGTTTCGACGCCAGCCGTGGCGACAGCGTCAGTGTGATCAACATGCCGTTCTCCGCCGAGCGCGGTGAAGTGATTGCCGAGATTCCATTCTATTCCCAGCCGTGGTTCTGGGACATCGTCAAGCAAGTGCTGGGTGTGTTGTTCATCCTGGTGCTGGTGTTCGGTGTGCTGCGTCCGGTGCTCAACAACATCACCGGTGGCGGCAAAGACAAGCAACTCGCAGGCCTGGGCAGCGACGTGGAGCTCGGAGGCATGGGCGGCCTGGACGGCGAACTGTCCAGCGACCGCGTCAGCCTTGGTGGCCCGACCAGCATCCTGCTGCCGAGCCCGAGCGAAGGCTATGACGCACAGTTGAACGCAATCAAGAGTCTGGTGGCAGAAGATCCGGGTCGCGTGGCCCAGGTCGTGAAAGAGTGGATTAACGCAGATGAGTGATAACCGAGTCGTTGCCGCCAAACTGACCAAGGTCGACAAAGCCGCGATTCTGCTGCTGTCCCTCGGTTCCACCGATGCTGCGCAAGTGCTGCGCCACATGGGGCCCAAAGAGGTCCAGCGTGTGGGCGTGGCGATGGCCCAGATGGGCAATGTGCACCGTGAGCAGGTCGAACAGGTGATGAGCGAGTTCGTCGACATCGTCGGCGACCAGACCAGCCTGGGTGTCGGCTCCGATGACTACGTGCGCAAAATGCTCACTCAGGCACTGGGCGAAGACAAGGCCAACGGCCTGATCGACCGGATCCTGCTGGGCGGCAACACCAGTGGCCTCGACAGCCTGAAGTGGATGGAGCCGCGCGCCGTCGCCGACGTGATCCGTTACGAGCACCCGCAGATCCAGGCCATCGTGGTCGCCTACCTCGACCCGGATCAGGCCGGTGAAGTGCTGGGCAACTTCGACCACAAGGTCCGGTTGGACATCATCCTGCGGGTGTCTTCGTTGAACACCGTGCAACCGGCAGCCCTGAAAGAACTCAACCAGATTCTCGAGAAGCAGTTCTCCGGCAACTCGAATGCCTCGCGCACCACCCTGGGTGGCATCAAGCGTGCGGCCGACATCATGAACTTCCTCGACAGCTCGATCGAAGGTCAGCTGATGGACTCGATCCGCGAAGTCGACGAAGACCTGTCCGGTCAGATCGAAGACCTCATGTTCGTGTTCAACAACCTGTCCGATGTCGACGACCGTGGCATTCAGGCGCTGTTGCGCGAAGTGTCCTCGGACGTCCTGGTGTTGGCCCTCAAGGGTTCGGACGAAGGCGTCAAGGAAAAGATCTTCAAGAACATGTCCAAACGGGCGGCCGAACTGTTGCGCGACGACCTCGAGGCCAAAGGCCCGGTGCGCGTCAGCGACGTGGAAACTGCGCAGAAAGAAATCCTCACCATTGCCCGCCGTATGGCCGAAGCCGGAGAAATCGTTCTCGGCGGGAAGGGCGGCGAAGAGATGATCTAAGGTCACTATGTCGTCCAAACATGATGAGTCCAATACCGACCTGATCCGTGCCAAGGACGTCGGTGGTTTCGACATCTGGTCGTTGCCCAGCTTCGACCCGTTTGTGCCGGAACCCGAGCCGGAACCGGAACCCGAACCGCCGGAAATGGAAGAAGTGCCGCTGGAAGAAGTCCAGCCACTGACCCTCGAAGAGCTCGAGAGCATTCGCCAGGAGGCCTACAACGAAGGCTTCGCCGTTGGCGAAAAAGAAGGTTTCCACAGCACCACGCTCAGGGTCCGTCAGGAAGCCGAAGTGGCCCTGACGGCCAAGATCGCGGGCCTGGAACAACTGATGGCCAACCTGTTCGAGCCGATTGCCGAGCAGGACACGCAGATCGAAAAGTCGCTGGTTGACCTCGTGCAGCACATCACCAGGCAAGTGATTCAGCGCGAACTGGCCATCGACTCGACGCAGATCGAACACGTCATGCGCGAAGCGCTCAAGCTTTTGCCGCTGGGTGTGGGCAATGTGCGGCTGTACATCAATCCGCAGGATTTCGAGCAGGTCAAAGCCCTGCGCGAGCGCCATGAAGAAACCTGGCGCATTGTCGAGGACGAGTCCTTGTTGCCGGGCGGCTGCCGGGTCGAAACGGAGCACAGCCGCATCGACGCCACCATCGAAACCCGTGTTACCCAGGTCATGGCCAAGCTGTTCGATCAATTGCACGATCAGGCGCTGCACCCGGCCGCGCCGGACCTGAGCCTGGAACTGCCAATCGACGAAAAACCCGCGGTTACACCGGTCGAGCCGACACTGGACGATCCCGATGCGCCTTGATCGCACCAGCTTTGCCAAGCGCCTCGGCAGCTACGCCGAGGCCACGGAGCTTGCCAGTGCGCCGATCCTCGAAGGTCGCCTGCTGCGCATGGTCGGCCTGACCCTCGAGGCCGAAGGCTTGCGCGCCGCCATGGGCAGCCGCTGCATGGTCATCAACGATGACAGTTATCACCCGGTGCAGGTTGAAGCCGAGGTCATGGGTTTCTCTGGCAGCAAAGTCTTTCTGATGCCAGTTGGCAGCGTCGCCGGCATCGCCCCCGGTGCCCGTGTGGTTCCCCTGGCTGATACCGGTCGCTTGCCCATGGGCATGAGCATGCTCGGGCGGGTGCTCGATGGCGCCGGACGTGCGCTGGATGGCAAGGGTGGCATGAAGGCAGAAGATTGGGTGCCGATGGACGGCCCGACGATCAACCCGCTCAAGCGCGAACCGATCAGCGAGCCACTGGACGTGGGCATTCGCTGCATCAACGGTTTGTTGACGGTGGGTCGCGGTCAGCGGCTCGGGCTGTTCGCCGGTACTGGCGTGGGCAAGAGTGTGCTGCTGGGCATGATGACCCGCTTCACCGAGGCCGACATCATTGTCGTCGGGCTGATCGGTGAGCGGGGGCGAGAAGTTAAAGAATTCATTGAGCACATCCTCGGTGAAGAAGGCCTCAAGCGTTCGGTGGTGGTGGCATCGCCAGCGGACGACGCACCACTGATGCGTCTGCGCGCGGCCATGTACTGCACGCGAATCGCCGAGTATTTTCGCGACAAGGGCAAGAACGTCCTCTTACTCATGGATTCCCTGACCCGCTTCGCCCAGGCCCAGCGGGAAATCGCCCTGGCCATCGGCGAACCTCCAGCGACTAAAGGCTATCCGCCGTCAGTGTTCGCCAAGTTGCCGAAACTGGTGGAACGTGCCGGTAACGCTGAAAAGGGCGGCGGTTCGATCACCGCGTTCTACACGGTACTGTCCGAAGGCGACGATCAGCAAGACCCGATCGCCGACTCGGCGCGGGGTGTGCTCGACGGACACATCGTGCTGTCCCGGCGTCTGGCCGAGGAAGGGCATTACCCGGCCATCGATATCGAAGCCTCCATCAGCCGGGTCATGCCGTCGGTGGTGGGCATCAAGCACATGAACCACGCGCAGACGTTCAAGCAATACTGGTCGCGCTATCAGCAGAGCCGCGACTTGATCAGTGTCGGCGCCTATGTGTCTGGCGGTGATCGGGAAACCGATACCGCGATCAGTCTGCAACCGGCCATGACCATGTACCTGCGCCAGGGCTTGAACGACAACATCAGCATGGGCGCCAGCGAGAACCATCTCGCTTCGATCTTTGCGCCAGCGCCGGGCGGTTAACCCGTCATGGCCTCGAGCCGCGCAGCACGTCTGGCGCCTGTGGTGGAAATGGCTGAAAAGGCCGAAAAGACCGCGGTCCTGCGCCTGGGGCACTTTCAGGGCCAGGTTCGCCTGGCGGAAAGCAAACTCGCCGACCTGGAAAACTTCCGCCTCGAATACCAGGAACAATGGATCGTACGCGGCAGTAGCGGCGTGTCGGGCCAATGGTTGCTGGGTTATCAGGGTTTTCTCGCGCAATTGGGCACGGCCATCGACCAGCAGCGTCAGAGCCTGAACTGGCACCAAAATAACCTGAACAAATCCCGGGAAGCCTGGCAGCAGGCGTTTGCCCGGGTCGAAGGCTTGCGCAAACTGGTTCAGCGCTACAGGGATGAAGCGCGGCAACTGGAAGACAAGCGCGAGCAGAAGCTGCTCGATGAGCTGTCCCAGCGGTTGCCGCGTCACGATCCGTATTGAAGACCGCGTTATCGTTCTTCGCGGGCAAGCCTCGCTCCTACAGAGGCAGTGTCGAGCGCAACGGTGTGTTCGACCATTTTTCGTAGGAGCGAGGCTTGCCCGCGAAGTCGATTTCACAAACCGAACAACTCTTCAGCCTTGCTCCAGCCCCCATCAGGTGCTAAACCTTGTACACGTACGTTCGTTCGCCAATGACAAGGAAGCCGTGAAATGTCAGTCGTTACAGAAGTATCTCAAGATGGAAAAAAGCTGACGATTTCGATCGAGGGACGATTCGATTTCGGTCGGCATCAGGAGTTTCGCGAGTCCTACGAAAAACTCAGCAGTAAACCCGATTCCATTGTGGTGGACCTCAAGAAAGCCACTTATCTCGACAGCTCTGCGCTGGGCATGCTGCTCTTGCTGCGTGATCACGCCGGTGGCGACACCTCCGATATTCGCGTCGTCAACAGCAGTTCCGATGTGAAGAAAATCCTCGCCATCTCCAATTTCGACAAACTGTTCGACATCAGTTGACCGTCATGCAGTCGCTCGAACCGCTGACGATTCTGATCGCCGAAGACAGCGCGGCCGATCGCATGCTGCTGTCGACGATCGTCCGGCGCCAGGGCCATGAAGTGTTGACGGCTGCCAATGGCGCCGAAGCGGTCGAAGTATTTCGCTCGCAACGACCGCATCTGGTACTGATGGACGCCATGATGCCGGTGATGGACGGTTTCGAGGCGGCGCAGCAGATCAAGGCGCTGGCCGGCGAAACCCTGGTGCCGATCATCTTTTTGACGTCGCTGACCGAAAGCGAAGCCTTGGCCCGTTGTCTGGAGGCCGGAGGCGACGATTTTCTGGCAAAGCCTTACAACCAGGTGATCCTCGCGGCCAAGGTCAAGGCGATGGACCGCTTGCGACGTTTGCAAGCCACGGTGCTGGAGCAGCGCGACCTGATCGCCAGGCACCACGATTACCTGCTCAACGAACAACGTGTAGCCAAAGCCGTGTTCGACAAGGTCGCCCACTCCGGTTGCCTGAATGCACCGAACATCCGTTACCTGCAATCGCCCTATGCGCTGTTCAATGGCGATCTGTTGCTGGCCGCGTTCACTCCGGCTGGCGACATGCATGTGCTGCTCGGTGATTTTACCGGCCATGGTTTGCCGGCCGCTGTCGGTGCCATGCCGTTGGCCGAAGTCTTCTATGGCATGACGGCCAAGGGTTACGGTTTGTCCGAAACCCTGCGCGAGATGAACGCCAAGCTCAAACGTATTCTGCCGGTGGACATGTTCTGCTGTGCGGCGCTGCTGTGCCTGAGCTTTCAGCGAGGGTCGGTGGAGGTCTGGAACGGCGGAATGCCGGACGGTTACCTGCACAGTATCGCCAGTGGCGAGCGCACGGCGCTGACGGCACGGCACTTGCCGCTGGGCGTACTGAGCTCGCAAACCTTCGATGATCGCACCGAGGTGTTCCCGATGGCCGTCGGCGATCGGGTGTTCCTGTTGTCCGATGGGGTGATCGATACCTGTGATGCCAATGAGCAGTTGTTTGGCGTAGAGCGGCTGGAGCAAGTGTTTGCAACCAATCGTCAGCCCGATGCACTGTTTGAAGAGATCGAGCAGGCACTGCGGGATTTTCGTGGCGAGGCTCGTGATGACGTGAGCATGGTCGAGGTCCGTCTGCTGGAAGCCGCGCAACTGAGCCCTCCGGCACCGGTGTATTCCGACAGCGGCCAGTCGTGCCCGCTGGACTGGTCGGTGAGTTTCGAGTTCCGCGCCGCCACCCTCAAGCGCTTCAATCCGCTGCCGTACTTGTTGCAGTTGCTGCTTGAGGTGCATGGTCTGCGCGCTCAGAGTGGCGCACTCTACAGTGTGCTGGCAGAGCTTTATTCCAATGCTCTGGAGCATGGCGTGTTGGGCCTGGATTCGAGTTTGAAACGCGATGCGGCAGGTTTTGCGCGTTATTATCAGCAGCGCAATGCACGCCTGGACGAGTTGCGCGATGGCTATGTGCGGGTGCATTTGCAGGTGACGCCAAAAGGCGAGGGCGGTTGCCTGGTGGTGCGGGTCGAAGACAGTGGCAAAGGCTTCGATGTGGCGCGGGTCATGGCGCGTCCCGTCGATGACGTCCGTCTGTCAGGACGTGGGGTCAATTTGATCCGCCAGTTGAGCGATCATGCGACCTGGTCCGATAATGGAAGAAGTGCTCGCGTGGAGTTTTTCTGGGAGGCTCTGGCATAATGCCAGGCATTCTTGATCAAGGAGTGAACAAGTGGACGACACACATCTGGACCGCGACGTGCTGAGCGCGTTGCAGGAAGTGATGGAGGACGGGTATCCAGAATTGCTCGATACCTTTCTCGCCGATTCCGAAGAGCGTTTACGCGTCCTGCGAAAGGCCGAGGACGCCGCGCAGCTTATGAATGCTGCCCATAGTTTCAAAGGTAGCAGCAGCAACATGGGCGCCAGTTATCTGGCCAAGCTGTGCGGTGAGCTGGAGCAGCGTGCCAAAGAAAAGAGTCTCGTCGGCATTGAGCGGCTCATTGATGACATTGACGGCGAATTCGCTATTGTCCGACCGCTCTACGAAGCGGAACGCCAGCGTTCCCAGGCTGAACCAGCATCCGTCCGGCGTTTTTAGCAGCCAGCGAACAAAGCTGGCTCGACCCTTGCAGTTAACTTGCTCAACTGTACCTACGATCCCAGTGCAGCGGAGACCGTTTTATGCCCGTTACCCCAAACATCCTTCTTCAGGCCGCCACGACGGCCAAGGCTCAAGCCGCGTCCGCCAATGCACCGGCGCTGACGGCCGAGCCCGGGGACAAGGCCTCCAGCTTCGCTCAGGTCTATGCCAATCAGGCGCAGAATAAACCCTCCGCCATGGCGGACGGCTCGGCTAAACCCGCGCGCGACAAAGTCTCGGACAGCGTCGGCAAAAAGGACGTGAGCAACGACGAGTCTGCCGCCCCGGTACCGACGGTTGCCGATAGCGGCAAATCCTTGCCCGCCGATAAACCGGCGCAGGCTGACGACAAGACGGCCAGCGATGACGCGTCGGATACGGCCGAGGCGTCGACGCCGGTGGCCGATACCGCGCCTGTCGATCCGGCCCTCGATCCTGCGTTGGTGGTGCAGCCGGTGTTGCCAGCTCCTGTGCTGGAAACGCCAACAGTTGTGGCCACTGCGCAATCACAAGTTGAGGCACCTGTCGCTGCCGTCGTTACTGCGGCTGCGGCACAGACTGTTGCAACCATCGATCCGGATTTCGATCCCGAAGCCGATCCTCTCGATGCGCTGCCAGCCGTGCGCATGGCCATGGAGCAGGGCGGGCACGTTTCGCCCGCCAGCCAGGCCCAGCCAAAAGCGGCACCGACCTCGGCTCAAGTCGACGGCGAGCCAACTTCGGCACAGAACTTTGCCACGGGCATGGCGGGCATGCTCGATGTGCAAGCCGATCAGGACAGCACCAGCCAGGGCGGCGAGAAGGCTTTCAGTGGCCTGATCGATGACGGCCTCAAGGATCTCAAGTCCGCCAGCAGCGATACCCGTGTCGATGATTTCGCCAACCGTCTGGCGGCATTGACCCAGGCGGCAACGCCGAAGACTGCCAATGCATTACCGGTAAACCAGCCAATCGCCATGCATCAGAGCGGTTGGACCGAAGAGGTGGTCAACCGGGTCATGTACCTGTCCAGCGCCAATCTCAAGGCGGCCGACATTCAGTTGCAGCCGGCCGAGCTGGGGCGCCTGGATATTCGGGTGAACATGGTTCCGGATCAGCAGACCCAGGTGACCTTCATGAGTGCCCATCCAAGCGTTCGTGAAGCGCTCGACGGGCAAATGCATCGCCTGCGTGACATGTTCGCGCAACAGGGCATGGGCCAGGTCGACGTCAACGTTTCCGATCAGTCCCGTGGCTGGCAGGGGCAGGGTCAGGAGCAGGCTCAACAGGGGCAGGGTGGGCGTGCCAACGCCAATGGCGGTCGACTCGATTCTGTCGATGAAGAGCTTCCTGCGACTGTCGCTGAAGTAGCCGCCAACACCACCAGCGTGATTGGCTCCAGCGCCGTCGACTACTACGCCTGATCAAACGCAATACCCCTGTAGGAGCGAGGCTTGCCCGCGAAGAACGATAACGCGGTTTAACCGATAAACCGCGTTATCGTTCTTCGCGGGCAAGCCTCGCTCCTACGGTTCCTTCGATCTAAGCCTGCGCCTCTACTCCCTCCCGACACTTCTGGCATAACACTTGCTCTTGCCTTGCCGTGCGACTGTGAAAACCCGAATAGTGACGGATTATTGGCATGGCTAAGAGCGACGCAGCACCAGTGAAAGACCCCGCAACCAAAGGCAAAATCAAGCTGATCATTGTGATCGTCGTGGCCCTGTTGCTGGCGATCGGCTTGTCCGTGGGGGCGACCTGGTTCTTCATGCACAGCGCCCAGAGCAAGCCTGCCCCTGCGGCTGAAACGGCGGTGATCGGCAAGCAGCCAGCGATATTCGAGCCCATGGCGCCGGCTTTCGTGGCCAACTACAACCAGAACGGTCGCCAGCGCTACATGCAGGTGAGCATCACCCTGCAGGGCCGCAATCAGGCCGATCTGGAAGCGCTCAAAGTCCACATGCCGGTGATTCGCAATAACCTGGTGATGCTGTTTTCCGGTCAGGATTTCGCCACGCTGGCGACTCCGGTCGGCCAGGAAATGTTGCGTCAGAAGGCCACGGCCAGCGTCCAGGAAGTGGCGCAGAAAGAGCTTGGCAAATTGGTGATCGAACAGTTGCTTTGCACT
>NZ_JBIVCD010000046.1:0-45205 GCF_044746425.1 Pseudomonas sp. NPDC086112
CGGCCGTCTGGAAATGTCTCGTCAGCGCCTGCGTCCATCGCTAGGCGAAAGCAGCGGCATCGTCTGCCCGCGTTGCAACGGCACCGGCATCATCCGTGACGTTGAATCGCTGTCGCTGGCGATCCTGCGCCTGATCGAAGAAGAAGCCCTGAAAGACCGCACCGCCGAAGTTCGCGCACAAGTGCCGATTCCGGTCGCAGCTTTCCTGCTCAACGAAAAACGCAACTCGATCACCAAGATCGAACTGCGCACCCGTGCCCGCATCGTCATTCTGCCGAACGATCACCTCGAAACGCCGCACTTCGAAGTTCAGCGCCTGCGCGATGACAGCCCGGAAGCCGCGGTCGGCCAGTCCAGCTACGAAATCGCCGCTGCCGCTGCCGAGGTCGAAGAAGTCCAGCCAGCCGCCGCGACCCGCACCCTGGTTCGCCAGGAAGCCGCGGTCAAGACGGCTCCGGCCCGCGCCAACGCTCCGGTTCCGACCGAAGTCGTCGCGGCTCCGGTGGCTGCACCGGCCGTTGCCCCAGAGCCAAGCCTGTTCAAAGGCCTGGTGAAGTCGCTGGTCAGCCTGTTCGCCACCAAGGAAGAGCCTGCTGCGCCGGTTGTGGTTGAAAAGCCAGCCACCGAACGCCCTGCTCGCAACGAAGAGCGCCGTAACGGCCGTCAGCAGAGCCGCAACCGTAACGGTCGCCGCGATGAAGAGCGCAAGCCTCGTGAGGAACGTGCACCGCGTGAAGAACGCGCACCACGTGAGCCACGTGAAGCCCGCGAAGAAGCTCCAGCAGTTGCCCAGGAACGCGCTCCGCGCGAAGAGCGCGCACCACGCGCCCCTCGTGAAGAACGTGCACCGCGCGCCCCGCGTGAAGATCGCAAGCCACGTGGCGAGCGTGAAGAACGTCCGGTTCGTGAACTGCGCGAGCCTCTGGATGCCGCTCCGGCCGCCGCTGCCAACGCTGAAGAGCGTCCAGCCCGTCAGCCACGTGAAGAACGCGCTCCACGCCCTCCGCGTGAAGAACGTCAGCCACGTACCGAGCAAGCCGTTGCTGCCGTTGCTGAAGAAGAGTTGACCACCAACGAAGAGCAACTGCAGGAAGACGGTCAGGAAGGCGCCGAAGGCGATCGTCCGCGCCGCCGCTCCCGTGGCCAGCGTCGTCGCAGCAACCGTCGTGAGCGTCAACGCGATGCCAACGGCAATGTGATCGAAGGTTCGGAAGAGTCCGAATCGGCTGAAAACGCCGAAACGCCAAGCGCTGCCGATCTGGCCGCCGGCCTGGCTGTTACCGCAGCCGTTGCCAGCTCCGTGATCAGCGCGCCTGCTGAAGCACAAGCCAACGAGCAAGCTGAACGCGCCACTGCCGCCACGCTGGAAACTGCTCCGGTTGAAGCGCCAGTTGTTGAAGCAACCACACCAGTAGAAGTCACCGCTGCTCCGGAAATCGAAGTAGCACCGGTTCGTGAAGCCCAGCCTGAAGTTGAAGCTGCCGCTGAGCCGGCCGTCGTCGCTGAACCAGTGGCTGCTACCGAGCCTGTGGTTGAAGCGCCGGCCGAACCGGTACGTGAAGTTCGCGAAGAGCAAACCACGTTCAACTGGGTTGCCGAGCCACCTGTAGCGGTCGAAGCGCCAGCGCCAGTCGCTGAAGCTCCGGTTGCCGAAGCCATGGTCTCCGAGCCAGTGGTTGCTGCTGCCGAGCCTGCTCCAGCGGTTGTTGAAGCGCCCGTTGTTGCCGAAGAGGCTGTACCGGTGGCTGAAGCCGCCCCTGTCAGCGCTCTGACCCCAAGTGGCCGTGCGCCGAACGACCCGCGTGAAGTACGTCGTCGCAAGCGTGAAGCCGAGCGTCTGCAGAAGGAAGCCGAACTGGCTGCCGCTGCTGCTCCGGCCGCTGCCGAGCCAGCCCCGGTTGTTGCTGAAGTTGTCGAGGCAGCCCCTGCCCCGGCCGCTGAAGTCCCTGCCGAACCGGTTGAATCCGCGTTCGACGAAGCACCGCGCTCCGTTCAGGAAGCGGTGGAGCAACACGAGCAAGCCCAGGAAAAAGAGCACGAGCCTAAACCCCTCGCCTGATTCCATCGGCCATTAAAAAGCCCCGCCTGGTGATCCCAGGCGGGGCTTTTTTTATGCCCGAAAACAACACACATACCCTGTGGGAGCGGGCTTGCTCGCGAAAGCGGTTTAACATTCAACATCTATGCAAGCAGGCCCACCGCTTTCGCGAGCAAGCCCGCTCCCACATTAGATCTGCGCCAAAGCTACTTAAAGGTCAATGCAGCAGGCACATCCACATCCCACAACACCCCGGGGTCCTCCACCGCCACCTCGACCACCCTCGCCTGTGCGAACAGCGACCTGGCCCCGTGATCACCGGTCAATGCCATCAACCCTGGACCAAAGCTTCGCCCGAATCCCACCGGATGCCCATATTGCCCCTCATGGACCGGCACGCTGATGGCATCATCGGCAATATTCGCGACAACCCGCTCAATGCTGGACGGCAGGATAAACGGCATATCCCCCAGCACGATCAGCCAGCCACCGAGTTGTGAGCACGCCGCCACACCCGCCGCAATGCTGTCGCCCAGACCGGTCGACTCGATCCGCACAATTTCACAACCATAAGCCTGAGCCATGCGAATCACTTGCGGGCGATCCGCCGTGGTCACTAGCACGCGCTTCTCAAGCGTGGCCGGCAGATTTACCAGCACCTGCTCGATCATCGAATGCACGGTGACGCCGTCACGAGCGGTGCAATCCACCAGCAGCTTGTCCTTCTCGTCGCCCGCCACCTGTCGAAACCGACTGCCCTGCCCTGCGGCCAGAACGATAACGCCAATGGAGTCGCTCATACGCCCTCCTGCAACGGCCTCTTCTGTTTCAGCTCGACGCCGTTCTTGATCGCCACAATTTCGGCCAGCAGCGACAAGGCGATTTCCGCCGGTGTATGGCTGCCGATGTGCAAACCGATCGGGCCGTGCAAGCGCTCGATGGCCTGTTGTGACAAGCCTAGCTGAGCCAGATTGTCCCGGCGCTTCTGACTGTTGACCCGTGAACCCAGCGCACCAACATAAAATGCCTTGGAATCCAGCGCCGTGAGCAGCGCCATGTCATCCAGGCGCGGATCGTGGGTCAGCGCAATAATGGCTGTGCGCTCGTCGGTCTGGATGGTCAGCACCGCTTCGTCGGGCATGCCCGGGACGAAGCGACCGTGTTGCTCTTCCCAGCCATAGACGAACTCGGTGCGCGGATCGCAGATCAGCACTTCGAAATCCAGCAGCCGCGCCATCTCGGCAACGTAGCGCGACAGTTGTCCGGCGCCGATCAGCAACAGCCGCCAGCGCGGACCATAAATGGCGCGTAAGGTCTGCCCGTCAAACACCAGCGCATCGGTCTTGCTCGCTGGCTGCAGGATCACTTCACCGCTCGCCAGGTTCAGCTCACGCGCAACGATTTCATGGGCCTCGCAGCGCGTCAGCAATTCGGCAACCCACGCCGGATCACCGACTCGCTCCTCGGTCAGGCGCAACGTGCCGCCGCATGGCAAACCAAACCGCGCGGCCTCCTCCCGAGTGACGCCATAGGTAATCAACTGCACCGGCGGCCCCTCGGCCGGGATACGGCCATCGTGCAGCCGGGCAATCAGGTCATCCTCGACACAGCCACCGGACACCGAGCCAATCACCACGCCGTCTTCACGCAAGGCCAGCATGGCGCCAGGTGCCCGGGGTGCGGTGCCCCAGGTCTGGACCACGCTGTACAACATCACCCGCTGACCGGCGCGGCGCCATTCCAGCACGCTGCGCAGGACGTTCAGATCGACGCTGTCCATCAGGCTTGCGCCTTCTGCCAACCTTGCAACTGATAGCGTACCGGCAGATTACGGATGCGCTTGCCGGTGGCGGCGAAGATCGCGTTGCACAGCGCTGGCGCAATCGGCGGTACGCCCGGCTCACCGACTCCGCCCAACGGCACATTGCCCGGTGGCGTGACCAGGTGCACGGCGACTTCCTTCGGCGCCAGGGACATGCGCGCCACTTCGTACATGTGGAAATTGTCCTGCTGAACCTTTCCGTCCTTGAAGCTGATCTCCCCCAGCACCGCGTTGCCCAGCCCCATGACACAGGCGCCTTCGAACTGCGAGCGAATCCGCTCGGGGTTGATCTGCGGGCCGCAATCCACGGCGATGTCGGCCTTGTGCACGATCAGCGTGCCATCGTCTTTGACTTCCACCTCGATCACCGCCGCCACATAAGTGACAAAACTATAGTGCACCGCCAAGCCCAAGCCTCGGCCCTTGGGCAACTCACGCCCCCAACCGGCCGCTTTGGCGGCGGTTTCCAGCACGGTGCGCATCCGTGCAGTGTCGATTGGATAACGCTCAGGAGATTCGCCGTAGTTCCACTCTTCACTCAAGGTGCGCGGATCGATCTGACGGTCCGGCCCGAGCAATTTGACCTGGTACTTGAGTGGATCCTGGCCAGCCTTATGCGCCAGTTCATCGACAAAACTCTGAATCGCAAAGCCGTGGGGAATGTTCGACACCGAGCGATACCAGCCGACCCGGGTGTGGACTGTCGCTTCGGGGTTTTCCAGGCGCACGTTGGGAATCGCATAAGCCATGTTGGTAAAGCCCATGCCCAGCTCGAAAGCCGCCTCATGGTTCATGCCCGGCGCGAACAACGCGGTGATGCTTGGCGCCACCGTGCGGTGCAACCAGCCGGACGGCAGGCCGTCCTTGTTCAGGCTGGCCTTCAGGTATTCGGCCGATACGGTGTGGAAATAGGAGTTGTGGATGTCGTCTTCACGGGTCCATTGCACCCGCACCGCCTTGCCCGGGAACTCCTTGGCCAGGATCGCCGCTTCAACGACGAAGTCCGGCTTGGACTTGCGACCGAAACCGCCGCCGAGCAAGGTGACGTTGAACGTGACGTTATCGAATGGAATGCCGAGGCGTTCGCCGATCCGTTCGCGGGTGACTTGCGGCGCCTGGCTTGGAGCCCAGGCTTCGCACACGCCGTCCTTGAAACGGGCGATGGCGACCATCGGTTCCATTGGCGATTGCGCCAGGTGCGGCAGGTAGTAAGAGGCTTCGAGGGTGCTGTCGGCACTGCTCATGGCCTGGTCGATGCTGCCGGTATTGCGCACCACTTTGCCGGGTTTGAGGGACGCTGCTTCGAGTTCCTTGCGGTAGGCGATCGAGTCATAACTGGCGTTGGGGCCGTCATCCCATTCGATTTTCAGCGCTTCGCGGCCCTTGATCGCCGCCCAGGTATTGCTGGCCACC
This sequence comes from Pseudomonas sp. NPDC086112, assembly GCF_044746425.1. Taxonomy (NCBI): domain Bacteria; kingdom Pseudomonadati; phylum Pseudomonadota; class Gammaproteobacteria; order Pseudomonadales; family Pseudomonadaceae; genus Pseudomonas; species Pseudomonas sp. NPDC086112. Next base: position 5,274 of record NZ_JBIVCD010000046.1, read on the forward strand.
ACGGCCACACCACCCAAAGGCTGAAACTCAGACGGCAATGGACGGCTTTCGACTTGCAGGACCTTGATCACACCCGGGACTTTCATCGCGGCGCTGGCATCGAAGGATTTGACCTTGCCGCCATAGACCGCTGGACGCGCGATGGTGGCGAAAAGCATTCCGTCGACATGCACATCGGCGCCGTAGACCGCCCGACCGTTGACGATGTCCGCACCGTCGATGGCCTTGGAGCCTTCCTTGCCGATGTAACGGAATTCCGATGGTTGCTTGAGCCGCAGGCTGTCGCGGGCCGGTACCGCCAGTGCCCCGGCAGCAGCGGCCAATGCGCCGTAGCCCAGTTCACGACCGGTCGGTTGGTGAATGACTTTATGCAGTTGCGCATGGCACTCGCTGACCGGCACTTTCCACTGCGCGGCGGCGGCTTGCTCAAGCATGGTCCGCGCGGCAGCCCCGCAACGGCGCATCGGCTCGTACCAATGACGCATGCTGCGCGAACCGTCGGTGTCCTGGTTGCCGAAACGCACTTCGTCGCCCGGCGCCTGTTGCACTTTGACCAGCGCCCAGTCGGCGTCCAGTTCATCAGCTACTACCATGGTCAGGCTGGTGCGTACGCCCTGACCCATTTCCGAGCGGTTGCAGACCACGGTCACGCTGCCATCGGCGGCGATGCTGACGTAAACCTTTGGATCATCGATCCAGCCGTTGGGCATGCCGTCGGCGCCGAACTTCTTGTCTTTTTCGGCGGCAAGCGCGTCCTGCCAACCCCAACTGGCAGCCAGCACCAGGGCACTGGTGGCGCCCACGCCTTTGAGGAAGCCACGGCGGCTGAGGTTACTCAGCGCAAAATCATTGGGAAGCTGACTCATGCCTTGGCCTCCTTCAGGTGAGTGGATGCCTGGCGGACGGCGGTCTTGATCCGGTTGTAGGTGCCGCAACGGCAAATGTTACCGACCATCGCCTCTTCAATCTGCTCGTCGCTGGGGTTCGGATTGGTTTTCAGCAACGCTGTGGCCGACATGATCTGCCCGCCCTGGCAGTAACCGCACTGGGCCACGGCGCTGTCGAGCCAGGCTTGCTGGACGACTTTGCCAACCGGGTCGGCGTGCAGGTTATCGATGGTGGTGACGTTCTGGCCGACTACCGAGCCAATCGGCGTGATGCAACTGCGCGCAGGCGCGCCGTCGATATGAATGGTACAGGCGCCACACAGGCCCATGCCGCAGCCAAATTTGGTGCCGTTGTAACCGGCCACGTCACGGATCGCCCAAAGTAGCGGCATGTCCTCGGTGACATCGAGTTGATGATCTTGATCATTGAGTTTCAGGGTAATCATGGGCACGCCCGCATAGTTATAGAGGTTATGGGGTCGAGCAATCTGCCGCGTGGGTTCCTTCACGCAGATCGACTCAGGCTAATGGGCTCTCTTATGCGGACGGCAACGTCTGCACCGGGCCTTTGGTGGAGCAAATGCTTGCATCGTTAGGTAGCTAAGTTAACCCAGCATTAACAAAAAAGCCCTGCACATTTGAAGATGTACAGGGCTTTGAAATCAGCCGTGAAAGCGTAGCCTCAATACCGATTGGGCTCCATTTCCAGGTCGACGTGAAAACGTTCTGAAATGTCTTTTTGAATACGCTGCGCCAGACTCAACAATTGCAGGCCCGTTGCGGTGCCGTAGTTGACCAGCACCAGCGCCTGGAATTTATGCACCCCGGCATCACCGTCGCGAAAGCCTTTCCAGCCGGCCCGTTCGATCAGCCATCCCGCCGCCAGTTTCATTTGCCCGTCGGGTTGCGCGTAGGCCACCAGCTCCGGGTATTGCTCCTTGAGTTGCGCGACCAATGTCGCCGGTACCAAGGGGTTCTTGAAGAAGCTGCCGGCATTGCCGAGCACCGCCGGATCCGGGAGCTTTTCGTTGCGAATGCTGCAAATGGCCTGGCTGACATCGGTAGGCGTCGGGTGATCGATGCCCAGCGATGTGAGACGCTGGCGAACCGGACCGTATTCCAGGTGCAGGTGCGCGGTGCGCGTGAGGGTGAAACGCACCCGCAGGATCAACCAACGCCCCGGCTCCTGTTTGAACAGGCTGTCGCGGTAGGCGAAGTTGCACTCGGCCAGCGTGAAGTCCCGTAGCTCGCCGGTCTGGCGATCGAGGGCCGTCAGGCCGGCAAAAACGTCTTTGATCTCGACACCGTAAGCGCCGATGTTCTGCATCGGTGCCGCGCCCACGGTGCCGGGAATCAGACTGAGGTTTTCCAGTCCCGCCAACCCTTGCGCCAGGGTATGTTGCACAAACGGATGCCACGGCTCGCCCGCCTCGGCTTCGATCACCACTTGGTTACCGTCATCGCTCAGCAGGCGAATCCCTCGTGTGGCCATGCGCAGCACCAGCGCCTGCACATCGGCGGTCAGCAACAAGTTGCTGCCGCCACCGATCACCAGCACCGGCACATCATGTTCCAACCCATAGGCCAGCGCTTCGCGCACGTCGGCATCGCTATGGGCTTCGGCGAACAGCCGGGCCTGAACATCCACGCCAAAGCTGTTGAACGGCTTGAGCGATACCTGAGCTTGTATCTGCAAACTCATAACCGGCCCTTCAATTCGATGACCAGCAGATCGCTGGCGCGCTCGATCAGGTCCAGTACCTGTTCGAAACCCTGGTCGCTGTCGTGATAAGGATCCGGCACTTCATCGATTTCCGACTGGTAGCGACGCAGGAACAGGTCCAGCTCGGCCTTGCCCTTGGCCGGTTGCAAGGCCTTGAGGTGGCGCAGGTTGCTGTTGTCCATCGCCAGAATCAGGTCGTAGGTGGCGAAATCGGCACGGCTGACTTGCCGCGCGCGTTGGGCGGACAGGTCGTAGCCACGCAGTTTCGCCGCGGCCTGGCTACGCTTGTCCGGGGCCTTGCCGACGTGCCAGTCACCGGTGCCGGCGGAAGCCACTTCGACTTGATCGGCCAGCCCCGCCTCACGCAGTTTGTGCCGCAACACGCCTTCGGCCGTAGGGGAACGGCAGATATTGCCCAGGCAGACGAACAGAACCCGCATCAGGCCTCCAGCAAGCGACGAACGCGCTCGAGGTCTTCAATGGTATCGACGCCGGTAGGCGGGGCGATCAGCGCATCGGCCACGTGAATCCGCACGCCGTGCCAGAGCGCCCGCAGTTGCTCCAGAGACTCGGTGTTTTCCAGCCAGCACGGGCCCCAGGTGACGAAGTCATGCAGAAAACCGGCGCGATAGGCATAAATGCCGATGTGGCGGCGATACGGCACGCCTTCCGGCAATTGCTCGCGGCTCTTGGCGAAGGCGTCGCGAGCCCACGGCAAGGTGGCACGACTGAACGTCAGCGCCAGGCCATTGAGGTCGCTGACCACCTTGACCACGTTGGGATTGAACAGGGTTTCCACGTCTTCGATCGGCTCGGCCAGGGTGGCCATGCGCGCTTCGGTGTGGGCGCCCAGGTTGGCGGCAACCTGATCGATCACGCTCGGCGGAATCAACGGCTCGTCGCCCTGAACGTTGACCACGATGGCGTCCGGTGCCAGGCCCAGTTTCGCTGCGACTTCGGCCAGACGGTCGGTGCCGGAATTATGGTCTTCGCGCGTCAGCACCACTTCGGCACCAAAGCTTTTGCAGGCCTCGACAATGCGCGCATCGTCAGTGGCAACGACCACGCGCTGGGCACTGCTTTTGCTCGCTTGTTCCCAAACATGCTGGATCATCGGCTTGCCGGCGATCAGCAGCAGGGGTTTGCCCGGCAGACGGGTGGAGGCATAGCGCGATGGAATGACAACGGTAAAGGCTGTGGTCATTTATCCAGACGCTCGTCGGTGGTCAGGGTGCGCGCTTCGCTTTCGAGCATCACCGGGATGCCGTCGCGAATCGGGTATGCGAGGCCGGCGCCTTTGCTGATCAGCTCGGTTTTGTCGGCACTGAGCTTGAGCGGGCCTTTGCAGACCGGGCAAGCGAGGATATCGAGCAATTTGGTGTCCATGAACATTCCCTGGATAGAAACGGATTTAAGGCAAAAGACGAGCCGGCAACAGGCGCATCAGCTGCGTATCGAACCAGGCCACGAAGGCCGGCGATGGCGCAGCATCGACCGCCAGGTACCACCAATCGGCGGCGGCGAAGGCACGGCACTTCACCGCGTCTTTTTCCGTCATCACCACTGGCAATGACGGTGTGAAATTCAAGGCCTGCACGCTGTACTCGGCGTGGTCGGCAAAGGCATGCGGCACTGGCCGCCAGTGTAGCGTTTCGAGGGTCGTGAAGAAACGCTGGGGATTGCCGATCCCGGCCACGGCGTGAATGGCCTGGCCTGGGGGGAAGTGGTCAAGGGGCCGGCGTTCGCCGCTTTGCAGATTGACCAGTGCCGTGGGTTGCAGCTGGAAGGCAAAACCGTCGATGCGGTCGGCCGTGGCACCGTTATAAAGCACCGCATCGACGCTTTGCAGACGCTCGATCGGTTCACGCAACGGCCCGGCCGGCAGGCAGCGCTGGTTGCCCAGCCCCCGGGCGGCATCGATCAGCACCAGTTCCAGGTGCCGGGCCAGCCGGTAATGCTGCATGCCGTCGTCGGAAAGGATCAGGTCCAGCGGCTCGCTCGCCAGCAAGGCTTTGACTGCGCGGCTGCGGTCCGGGTCGATCATCAGCGGCACGCCAGTGCGCTGGACGATCAACAATGGCTCATCGCCCGCCACGTCCGCACCTTGATCCGCCTCGACCCGCCACGGCAATTGCGCAGGTTTGGCGCCGTAACCACGGCTGACGACGCCAACTCGCAAACCGCTGCGCTGGCAATGCTGGATCATCCATAGAATCAGCGGCGTCTTGCCGGTGCCGCCCACCGTGATGTTGCCGACCACGATCAGCGGCACCGGCGGCTGATAGATCTCGCCCTCACCCGCCAGAAAGCGCTCGCGCTTGCCGATGACCACACGCCGATACAGCCATTCCAGGGGCTGCAACAGCTTCAGCGCCGGATGGCCTTCGTACCACGCAGCGAGCAATCGATCGGACATGGCCATCAGGATGCCGGCGCCGCCTCGACAGTGGTCATGCGCAAATGACTGAAACCGAGTTTGCCGGCAGCGTCCATTGCAGTGATGACGGACTGATGGGGGGTCTTGCCATCAGCGCTGATGGACAACGGCAGGTTGGTATCGCCGTTGGATTCTTTCTGTAGCGCTTCCATCAGGCTGGTCAGGTCATTCTTGGGCAACAATTGGTTGTTGACCGAGAACACCCCTTCGGCGCTGATGGCGATGTCCAGTTGCTTGGCCTGTTGGTCTTCGGCCGGGGAACCGCTGACCGCTTCCGGCAGGTCGACGCGCAACTGGGTTTCACGGGTAAATGTGGTGGTCACAACGAAAAACAGCAGCAGGATAAACACCACGTCGATCAACGACGCGAGGTTGATGTCTATCGTTTCCCGTGGTTTACGACGGAATTTCACGCTTTGCCCTCAGCCAGATCCACGTCGCGGTCACCCTGCACCACCTCGACCAGCTTGATCGCTTCCTGCTCCATGCCTACCACCAGCTCATCTATGCGGCGTTGCAGGAAGCGGTGGAAGAACACGGCCGGAATACCGACCATCAGGCCTGCAGCGGTGGTGATCAGCGCCTTGGAAATACCACCGGCCAGTACCGAGGCGTTGGTACCCATGCCCGTGCCCATGAATGCACTGAAAATATCGATCATGCCCAGCACCGTACCCAGCAGCCCCAGCAACGGGGCCATGGCGGCGATGGTGCCGAGGGCATTGATGTAGCGTTCGAGCTCGTGAATCACCCGCGCAGCGGCTTCTTCGATGCACTCTTTCATGATCTCGCGGCCATGCCTGGAATTCGCCAGACCGGCGGCCAGGATCTCGCCCAACGGAGAGTTGGCACGCAGTTCCTTGAGTTTTTCTTTATTGAGTTGTTTGTCCTTGATCCAGACCCAGACCTGCCCGAGCAAATGCTCCGGGGTCACGCGGCTGGCACGCAGGGTCCACAGACGCTCGGCAACGATCGCCATGGCCGCGATGGAACTCAGAATGATCGGCAGCATCATCCAGCCGCCGGATTTGACCAATTCCCACACAGTGACAGTCCCCTCGAAAAGTGCGCCACTCTAACATAGGGGGTGGACGCACCGAAGACCGCGATGTCGTATCCGGTCGGGCTTCGACAGTTCGGGTTACTGGCTGGATGGTGGCAGATCACGCCAGAAGCGCCGTTCTTGAAGCATCGTCCACGGCGGCTTAAAGTGCCCCAGTTGCAGACGAATGGCACCTTGCTCGGCGCTGTCGTAGATCGCCACCCCGCGCTTTTGATACCGCGCCACGACCGTGGGATGGGGATGACCGAAAGAATTGCCATTGCCACGGGAGATCAGCACCGCTTTGGGTTGCAATACGCTGAGCAACGCCATCGAAGACGAACTGCGACTGCCATGGTGCGGAGCCTGCAACCAATCCGTCGGCACCGCCAATGGACCGTCGAGCAGCGCCCGCTCGGCCGAGCTATCGATATCACCGGTCAGCAGCAACCGCTCGCCATTGGCCTCGATCTGCAGCACGCAGGATTTCTGATTGCTGTCGCTGGCCAATGACCACTGCCAGAGTTGAAACTTCACGCCGTCCCAGGTCCATTGCTGACCGCTCTCGCAGCCCTCGGCCTGCAATTCGTCTGGCAGGGCCAGGTGATCGCCACTCAGGACTTGCTTCACGGATATTGCGTTGGCAATGGCTCGCGCACCGCCGGCGTGATCGGCGTCGGCGTGGCTGATCAGCATCAGATCGAGGCCGTTCACGCCTAGTTTGCGCAATGATGGCAGTACCACCCGCTCACCCAGGTCGATATCGCCGAACCTCGGCCCGGCGTCATACAGCAAGGTGTGATGGCGGGTACGCACCAGGATTGCCAAACCCTGACCGACATCCAGCTGCCAGACCTCGGCCATGCCTTCAGGCAACGTGTGCCGGGGCGAAAAAACCAGTAACAGCAACATCGGCCAGCCCAACGGGCGCAACGGCACGCCTCGCGGCAATAACAGCAGAAAAGCCCCCAGAGTGCCGAGCGCCCATACCCACAATGGGACCGCCACCGGTACCCACGCGGGCAATTGCCCGGCGATCAACGCCAACCCCTTGAACAAAAGATCGATCAGACCGCCGGCCAACCACAGCAATCCTTCGCCCACATAAGGAACGGGCAACAACATCGTCCCAAGCAAAGCCGGCGGCAGGACCACCAGGCTGACCCAGGGCACCGCCAGTAAATTGGCCAGCGGCCCGCTGAGACTGATCGGCAACCCCAGCACCAACAGCAGTGGGCACAGACCGATCGCGATCAGCCATTGAGCGCGAGTCCAGGTTTGCCACCAGCGCCACGCCCCCAATCGGCCGCCAAAAGTGAAAATAAGCACCGCGACCGCCGCAAAGGACAACCAGAAACCCGGTTTCAGACTCGCCAGCGGGTCCAGCAGCAAAACACCGTCAAGCGCCAACAGCAGCGGCCACCATGCGCCGAGGTGACGAAACCGTAGTCGCCACAACAGCACCAGACCGATCATCAGGCAGGCCCGCCGCACCGGCACCTCGAAGCCGGCCAGCAGCCCATAACCGAGCGCCGCCGCGAACGCCAGTCCGCATGCCCATGGCAGCCACGGCAAGCGCTTGGGCCATAAGCCATAACGCGCCAACCCGGCAATCAGCAGATACACCACTCCCGCCAGCAAACCAATGTGCTGCCCGGAAATCACCAACAGATGCACGGTGCCGGTGTCTTGCAGCACCTGCCAGTCCTCACGACTCAGCCCGGCGCCATCCCCGAGCACCAACGCCGTCAGCGCACCCGTTCGTCCCTGGGCATCCACGGTCTGCAAACGCTGACGGATGCCGTCGCGCCAGGCCCATTGCGCGTCCATCAGTCGCTGGCCATCCTTGACGGTCCCGGTGGCGCCGATATGCCGGGCCAGTAACCAGGCGTCGTAGTCGAACGCATGCGGGTTGAGCAACCCGGCAGGACGCTTCAATTTGACCGCCAGCCGCCAATGCTCGCCGCTGTTGACGGGCGGCCCGCCATACCAGGCCAGCCGCAGGTGCCGAGGCAGTCTGGTGCGACGCGACTGACTGTCCGTCAGTTCGAAACGCACTACGCCCTCGGCCTGCTGCGGCAACCCGGTCACACGACCTTCGAGCCAGCGAGTCTCGCCATCAAGCGTCGCTGCCAGGCGATCATTCAGCGCCCACTGTGCATTCGCGCCCGCCCAACTGAAACCGAACAGCAAAAATGCCAGGGGGAAGGTGCGAAACGGCAGCAACATCAAACCCGCTACCGGCAACAACAGCCACAACCCCGCCGGCGGTAATACCGGTAAAAAACGCAGGGCCAACAGACCCAACGCCAGCGCCATCATCCCTGTGCGCATAAGCCCGTCCTTGAGAGTTCCAGCCCTAGGCTTAGCCGATGCGCCGCACGTCTGTCGTTATCAATTGTCACAAAGTCTGAATGGGCGGTTCGTAGAATCAAGACATACTTGCCGTCTTAACCGACCGAGAAGCCTTATGCCCCGGCGCTTGTTCAAACGTTACATGCCAGACCCGACCAGCATCAGGGAACACAAATCCTTACGCTTTCTCGGCACCCTGCTGCATGACCCGAACCTCTGGCACCTCAATCGCCACTCCGTCGCGCGGGCCATGGCGGTCGGTCTGTTTGCGGCATTCCTGCCCATCCCGTTGCAGATGCTGTTGGCGGCCATCCTTGCCATTGTGGTACGCGGCAACATGCCGATTGCCGTCAGCCTGGTCTGGCTGACCAACCCGATCACCATGCCGGCGGTGTTCTTCTGTACTTATCAGACTGGTGCCTGGCTGATGGACGTCCCCGCCCGCAGCCTGCCGGATGAGCTGACCTGGGAATGGATCAGCGGCGAACTCTCGAGCCTGTGGCAACCGTTCTTGCTTGGCTCGGTGGTGACGGGGTTAGTGCTGGGTGCCCTCGCTTATTGCCTGGTGATGATGTACTGGCGCTGGTGGGTGAGTCGGCAGTGGAAGCGGCGTAAGCGTAGCCGGATGTAAGAATGCAAAACGGCCTCCAATGTGGAGGCCGTTTTTTTGCAGTGTTTGTGCTGACGCCTTCGCGAGCAAGCCCGCTCCCACATGGGTTCGGTGTTAATCACAAAATATGTGGGCAACACCAATCCTGTGGGAGCGGGCTTGCTCGCGAAGCAGGCGACGCGGTGTTCCTTAGGTACGCATCCCACGCCCACTCACCAGCAACCGCGCACAACCGATATACAGCACAACGGTCGCTATCAGCATGAAGGTGATCGCCACGCTGATCTTGATGTCCGACACACCAAGGATGCCGTAACGGAAGGCGTTGACCATGTGCAGCACCGGGTTGGCCAGCGACACGGTCTGCCAGAATGGTGGCAGCAAGCTGATCGAGTAGAACACCCCGCCCAGGTAGGTCAACGGCGTCAGCACGAATGTCGGGATGATCGAGATATCGTCGAAGTTGCGCGCAAATACCGCGTTGATGAAACCCAGCAGCGAGAAGATCGTCGCCGTCAGCACCACCACCAGAACGGTCACGCCCAAGTGATGCACCTGCAATTGAGTGAAGAACAACGACAGCAGGGTCACGATGATCCCGACCATCAACCCGCGCAGCACGCCGCCCAGGGTGTAGCCGATCAGAATCGTATGGGGCGACACCGGCGACACCATCAATTCTTCGATGGAACGCTGGAACTTGCTGCCAAAGAAACTCGACACCACGTTGCCGTAGGAGTTGGTGATCACCGACATCATGATCAGCCCCGGCACGATGTACTCCATGTAGGTGAAACCACCCATGTCGCCGATCTGCCGACCGATCAGATTGCCGAAGATCACGAAGTACAGAACCATGGTGATGGCCGGCGGCAGCAGGGTCTGTGGCCAAATCCGGGTGAAGCGTTTGACCTCACGGTAGACGATGGTATTGAGGGCAACGAGGTTGGGTTGCAGCTCGGAACTCATACCGCCACCTTCGACAGATTCTTCTCCACCAGGGACACGAACAACTCCTCGAGGCGATTGGTTTTGTTACGCAGGCTCAACACTTCGATGTTCTGCTGCGCCAATTGGGTGAACAGCGCGGTAATGCCCATGGCCTTGTCGACCTGGACTTCCAGGGTATGACTGTCGATCAGTTTGGCCGGGTAGCCGAGCAACTGCGGGGCCACTTGCAACGTATTCTTCATATCCAGCAGGAAGGTTTCGACATGCAGCTGGCTGAGCAACTGCTTCATGCTGGTGTTCTCGACAATGGTGCCGTGGTCGATGATGCCGATGTTGCGGCACAACTGCTCAGCCTCTTCCAGATAGTGGGTGGTGAGGATGATGGTGATGCCTTTCTTGTTCAGTTCGGTGAGGAAGGTCCACATCGAGCGACGCAATTCGATGTCCACCCCCGCCGTCGGTTCGTCGAGGATCAGCAGGCGCGGTTCGTGAACCAGCGCACGGGCGATCATCAGTCGGCGCTTCATGCCGCCAGACAGGGAACGTGACGGCACATCGCGCTTGTCCCACAGGCCCAGTTGGGTCAGGTACTGCTCGGCGCGTTCCTTGGCGATTTTCGCCGGGATGCCGTAGTAACCGGCCTGGGTCACGACAATGTCGAACGTCTTTTCAAACTGGTTGAAGTTGAATTCCTGGGGCACCACGCCAATGCAGCGCTTGAGCGCCGCCGGTTCCTTGTCCAGGTCATGGCCGAAGATATTCACCGTCCCGCTGGTCTTGTTCACCAAGGTCGAGAGAATGCCGATGGTCGTGGATTTGCCGGCGCCGTTAGGGCCGAGCAAGGCGAAAAAGTCACCTTCGGCGACGTCCAGATCGATACCACTCAAGGCCTGGAAACCGTTGCCGTAGGTTTTGGTTAGCTGCCGGATGGACAGAGCGGAACTCATATCGGATTACGCACCAAGAAGGGAAGAAAGGAATAAATAAGGGCGGGCGGCGAGCAATGCAACCGCGGCGCATGAGCGCAATGGTGCTTGTCGCTGCCGCACAAGTACAGTCAAGCGTGTCGATAGTGAGTATTAAGTCAACGCGGTCATGACCGCCTTCTGATAGGCCGGACGCTGTTTCAACCGCGCATACCAGGCTTGGAGATGAGGCAGCGGCGCGCGCTCGATCGGCATCTCGAACCAGGCATAAATGAAACTGCCCAAGGGAATGTCGCCCATGCCGATCTCATCGCCGGACAGGTACGGCTTGGCCGCCAGCGCTTGATCGGCCATCGACAGCAGAGCGTCACACTCCTTGATCGCGGCCTTGATGGCCGGCCAGTCCTGCTGGTCTTCCGGGGTGCGCAACACGCCCCAGAACACCGTGCGAAACGGGGCGGCAAAACTTGAGGTGGTCCAGTCCATCCACTTTTCGGCAGAGGCTCGGGCTTGCAGGTCTGTCGGATACCAGGCAGTACCGCTGGCATGACGGGCCATCAGGTAACGGACGATGGTGTTGGACTCCCACAGCACAAAACCGTCGTCTTCGATCACCGGCACGCGGCCGTTGGGATTCATCGCGCGGTACTCAGGCGTGTCGACTACACCAAAGGCGCCGCCGGCATCGATGGCTTCATAGGCCAGGCCCAGTTCTTCGGCCGCCCACAACGGCTTCCTGACATTCGACGAATTTTTCCGACCCCAGATCTTCAGCATGACCGCCCCTTTTTGGATGAATGCGCAGGCAGCATACGCCGGATCAGGCGCGACTCAAATCGCTCTGCATGTCCCCCAACAGCACCGACAGCTGCTCGCCAAACAGATGCGGATAGCACTTTTCCAGGTGTTCGAAAAAGAACGCTTCAGGCACATCGGTGAACTGGCCGTGATCGATCAGGTACTCCATCAACTGCGCGCCGTCACGGTTGAAGGGGTGGAACACGCTGTCGTTGATCCCGTCGAACTCCAGCGGCGCGACATTGAACAGTTCGCAGAGTTGTTGATTGAAAGCCGGCGTGGCTTTGACCCAGCGATCGTTCAGATATAACTCGGTGTAGCCGTGCATGGCGAACACATCGCTTTTGAGCAGTTCGAGCAGACGCGGCGTCGACAAATGATTACGCACATCTGCCAGACCGATACGCGCCGGGATCCCGCAATGCCGGGCTGCACCTGCCAACAGCGTGGCTTTGGGCACGCAATAACTCTCCCCCGCCGCCAGCGCATAGCTGCCGCGCAAGGTTTCTGGATCGCGGCTGAAGGTGTAAGGGTTGTAGCGTACGGCCTCACGTACTGCGTAATAAAGATTGATCGCCTGTTCGAGCGGATCGCGCCCGGCGCCACGATGTTTTTCGGCGAACTCCATCACCGAGGGATGGTCACTGTCGATGAAGCGGCCGGGGCTCAGATACGCATGCATGGCAACAATCTCCAGGGGGAAGCCACGAGTCTAGCGACACCTTCAGCACAGAGATAACGACGTTTCGGCCAAATATCAGCGTTTACCGCGCTGTCGATAACAGCACTTAACCGTCCGCCCTCGAAATAACTGACGAATTTCAGCCGTTGCTTCCTACACGCTCAGACTCATGCTCTGGCCCCCCACTTTTATGGATGCCGTCTAAGCTCTGAAAGTGGTTTTGCCCCTGGCTTCATGGAGAATTGAATATGTTGCTGTTGTGGATACTGGTTCTGGTGGTCGGGATTGCCTACCTGGCACATCGCCGCACTGCGCCTCTGCCCGCCTTGGGCATCATTGCGGCCTATCTGCTGGCGATGGGCATCTTCAGCCATGCCCCCGTCTGGCTCATGCTGATTTTCTGGGTGATGCTCGCGGTCGTGACCGCTTTCCTGTTGCTGCCGGATCTGCGCCGAAAACTCTTCACGACGCCAATATTCGGCTGGTTTCAAAAAAACCTGCCGCCGATGTCGCAAACCGAACGTGAAGCCATTGAAGCTGGCACGGTCTGGTGGGACGGCGAGCTGTTCAGCGGGCGCCCGGACTGGAACAAGCTGCTGGCTTATCCAAAAGCGCAACTGAGCGAAGAGGAACAAGCGTTCATCGATGGCCCGACCGAAGAGCTCTGCGCCATGGTCAGCGATTGGCAGATTGGCCAGTTGCTGGATCTGCCGCCCAAGGCTTGGGATCACATCAAACAACATGGCTTTTTTGCCCTGATCATCCCCAAAGAGTACGGTGGCAAAGGCTTCTCGGCCTATGCCCACTCCCAAGTGGCGATGAAACTGGCCACCCGCAGCGGCGACCTGGCGTCGACCGTCATGGTGCCCAATTCCCTGGGACCTGCGGAGCTGCTGCTGCATTACGGCACCGACGAACAACGCAATCATTACCTGCCACGGCTGGCCCGTGGCGACGATATCCCCTGCTTTGCCCTGACAGGCCCGATGGCGGGCTCCAACGTCGGCGGGATGACCGACACCGGGGTCATCTGCAAAGGTGAATGGGAGGGCAAGGAAACCCTCGGCCTGCGTCTGAACTGGGAAAAACGCTACATCACCCTCGGCCCGGTTGCGACCTTGATCGGCCTGGCCTTCAAGGCCTATGACCCGGACCATCTACTGGGCGACAAAGTCGACCTGGGGATCAGCCTCGCCTTGATTCCAACCCAGACCCCCGGTGTAGAAATCGGTCGCCGTCACCTGCCGCTGGGCGCCTCATTCATGAACGGCCCGAACTCCGGCAAGGATGTGTTCGTACCGCTGGAATTCATCATCGGCGGTCAGGAGATGCTCGGCGAGGGCTGGATGATGCTGATGAACTGCCTGTCGGTCGGGCGTTCCATTTCGCTGCCTGCCATCGGTACCGCTGCGGGCAAGTTCACCAGTCTGGTGACGGGCCAATACGCGCAGGTTCGCGAACAATTCAACGCACCGCTGTCAGCCTTCGAAGGGATTCAGGAAGCACTGGCGCGGATCGGCGGCAGTACCTGGCTGATGGACAGCGCACGGATGCTCACCGCCAACGCGGTCGACCTCGGCGAAAAACCGTCGGTACCTTCGGCCATTATCAAATACCACCTCTCTGAACGCGGCCGCGAATGCATCAGCCACGCCATGGATGTTCACGGCGGCAGGGCCATCATCATGGGCCCGAACAACTACCTGGCGCGTGGCTGGCAAGGTGCGCCCATTTCCGTCACGGTCGAAGGTGCAAACATCCTGACACGCAGTTTGATGATCTTCGGCCAGGGCGCTATTCGCTGCCATCCGTTCGTGCTCAAGGAAATGGCCCTCGCCCATCGCGAAGACAAACAACAGGCACTGATCGAGTTCGATGCACTGCTGCTCGACCACATTGGTTTTGCCGTGTGCAACGCCGCCAGCACGCTGGTGCTGAACCTCGGCCTCGGGCATTTCGAACACATGCCCGGGGACAGGCTCAGCCAAGGCTATTTCCGCGCCCTCAACCGTCAGGCCGCGGCCTTTGCCTTGCTTGCAGACCTGAGCATGATGCTGCTGGGCGGTGATTTGAAACGTCGCGAACGGCTGTCCGCACGTCTGGGCGATGTACTCAGCTACCTGTATCTGGCCTCCGGCGCACTCAAGCGTTATCACGATCTCGATTCGCCGGAGCATATGCATCCGCTGTTCGCCTGGGCCATGGAAGAGAGCCTCGGTCAGTCCGAACGTGCGCTGGACGAACTGCTGACCAACTTCCCGAACAAGGTACTTGGATGTCTGCTGCGGGTGATGGTGTTCCCGTTCGGTCGTCGTCACAGAGGCCCGTCGGACAGACTGGCGGCCAATGTCGCAGCCGTCATCGGCCGTCCCAAGGGCGATCCAACGCTTGAGGAGTTACTGGGCGGCTGCTATCGCCCGCAATCACCAGAGGATTCGGTCGGCGCCCTGCAGCACGCTTGCGACTTGTTGAACGCCGCCAAGCCGCTACAGAAAAAACTCAATACGGCACTGAAAAGTCGCCAGGTCAAACCCACTGTCGGAGAGTCTCCCATTGATGCCGCCCTGGAGGCTGGCGTCTTGCAACCGCTTGAAGCCCAGACCTTGCGCGAGGCAGAAGTGGCGCGACGCAAGGTGATTGATGTCGATGATTTCGACCCAAAGGAGCTGGTATTGGCCAAAGGCAAGGTCCGCTGATCCGGCGGACCCTGTGTCTTGCATGGGGCTCTTTAATATGTAAAAAGGGGCGCAGGAGCTTTATACTCCCGCGCCCGTTTTGCTCTTGAGGACTTATCTCGTGTCCAACGTCGTTGCCGATCATCTCGTCTTGCTCGACCACCTGCGCAGCATCCTGGTCGCCGTAGGTGAGGCCGAACAGGTTCCCGAAGAAAGCCATGCCTTGTTCCTGGAGCGCTTCGACGAACTGCGTGCATTGCTGCCGGTCGACCCGATCGAAAGCCAATACCTGGGCCAGGACATTCTGTGTCAGGTGATCACTCGTTATCCGCAAATCGCCCACCTGGTCCCGCGCGACCTGCTGTGGTACTTCGCTGGCGACTGCCTGCATTACATGCCCGATGATGAAATCGACCTGTACCAGGCCCTTGAAGAGCGTCGCTTCGAAGCCGAACAGAACGACGAACCGTTCGACTGGAATCAGGAAAAACAGCTACTGGCGATGTCGAACCAGGACAGCAAGCACTGATTCCACTGTCAGCAAATGCAAAGGCCCGCATGGTTATTCATGCGGGCCTTTTTTTGTGGCATTGCCGAGTGATGTGGTGTTTGGGCTGCCGTCTTCGCGAGCAAGCCCGCTCCCACATTTGATCTTCAGTGGACACAGATTCTGTGTACGACAGAAGTCCACTGTGGGAGCGGGCTTGCTCGCGAAGAGGCCCGTCAAAGCAGCCCATCACTTTCGGGCAACTCATACTCTGCCGCGACCTTGCCCAATGCACCCGGTTTGCCCGGCCTGCTCAAGGTCGGCTCTTTCTCCAGGCATTCCACCAGATAGTCGATAAGCACCCGTAACTTGGGCGGTAGATAGCGGGTGGGCGAATGCAGCAGCCAGGCGCCTCCGTGGTAGGACGCCAGAAAAGTCCAGTCTGGCAGAACCTGAACGATCAGCCCTTGTTCCAGCGCATAACGGGCGGTGAAGTACGGCAGGCTGCCGATTCCGATGTGTTGCAATACCGCGCCCAGCCGCACCCCCGTGTGATTGGCGGCATAACGGCCGCGCACGCCGACGGTCACGGCTTTGCTGCCTTTCTTGAATTTCCAGCGCGCATCGCTCGGGGTTTCGCCCAGATAGATACAGCTGTGGTTGAGTAAGTCGTGGGGATGAGTCGGGGTGCCGTGTTCGGCCAGGTACTGTGGCGTTGCACAGAGTAAATGATCGATGGTCAACAACTGCCGCCCCACCAGCCCCGCGGGCGGGCGGTCGGTAATACGGATCGCCAGATCGACGTTGTCGTCGATCAAATCCACCTGACGGTCCTCGAGCAACAACTCCACATTCACTTTGGGATAGCGCCGCAGGAATTCGGGCATGTGCGGATGAATCACGAATCGCCCGACAGCCTTGGGCACGCTGACACGCACCAGCCCTTCCGCTTCATGGGTGAACTGACCGCTGATTTCCATCACCGACTTCGCCGCGCTGACCATCTCCTGGCAACGCTTGAACACCTCTTCGCCACCGTCACTCAGGCGCAGCTTGCGCGTGGTTCGTTGCAGCAGCCGCGTGGCGAGTGCCTTCTCCAGCCGCGAAATGCTGCGACTTACCGCCGAGGGTGAAGAACCTAATTGGCGTGCTGCTTCGGAGAAACTGCCAGTCTCGACAACCTTGACGAAAATCGCCATTTCACCGAGCAGAGGCAGAGGAAGATTTATGCTCACAGCGCAACAGTCCTTTGATGATTGAACGGATTATCACGCAATTCCACGATTCATATAATAAAAATAGAAACTTTAATAAGAGCATGGAATATGACGCTTCGCCTCTTCTTCCATAGTGATGAGCTCAAGGCCAACGTGGAAGTCCTGGAATGCACACCTCAGGAGAACGAATTCGCTGTGGTGCTGCGGGCCACACTGTTTCATCCTCAAGGCGGCGGGCAACCCTGGGACACCGGCTGGATCGGCGAAAGCCAGGTGATGCGCGTGATTCAGGATCCTGACCGGATCATCCACTTCGTCGACCACCCGGTAAAACTCGGCATGACCCAGATTCGGGTCGACGAGCAACGCCGCCGGTTCAACACGCGCATGCATTCGGCGGGTCACCTGATTGGTCACTTCGTCCAGGCGATGGGCTGGATGCCGATCAAGGCTCATCACTGGCCCGATGAAGGACGCGTTCAGTTCAAACCGAGTGATAGCGCGCAGGAGGTCGATGCCCAGACGATTCAACACGGCATCACGCAATGGATCGCCCATGACCTGCCGCGCCTGACGTCGTTGCGCGAAGGCGCCCGGGAAATCGGTTTCGGTGAACTGCCCGCCTACGGTTGCGGCGGCACCCATGTACGGAGCCTGAAGGATTTGGGCACGGTCACGATCGCTTCCCTTTCACAGAAAAAGGGAACGCTGTCAGTCCACTACAGCGTGGACTGAACATTTGGGCGATGTCGGCCCCGTCATCGCCTGACGCCGGGGGAGCCTGCATTCGCGGGCTCTGTTGACTATCGATAGATGGACCTAAAGACATGATGCTTGACGTCGAGCGTCTCGATGAGACGTGCATACAAAAACTGGCCAACGAAGAAGTCCTCGCCATCCGCGTCAAGGGCTTGTTGCCTGGGCCGCTGGCGATCCAGATCGGCGACAAGATCCTCGCCCCCGGCTTCGAAGGCTACATCAACGCGCCGAGTATCGGCCGCATTGGCATGGCGTTTTATGAAGCGGAAAACCAACCGCTGTTGATCGAAGACTATTTCGAGCGCGCCACCAGCAATATCGCCGAGTTGCGCAGCCGTTGTGCGCCCTACTCCTCTCCTGTCGACACGTTGCGCTGCATGCTCGACGAGTCCTGGCCGGCGGGGGCGCACCTGGAAAATCTCTATGGCCGCAAGATGTATGTGGGCCTGTCCCGGGTCGTGAAACCCGGGGTGTGCTTCCTCGCCCATCACGACATTTTCGCCAAGGACGCCCCGGACAGCTTCCAGGCCAGAAGCCTGGAAGCGCAGTTCGCCTGCAACGTCTACCTGAACATGCCGACCGAGGGCGGCGCGTTGCAGATGTGGGACCACGACATTTCTCCGGACCAGTTCGATGAAATGCGTGGCGACAGTTACGGCATCGACCCGGCCTTGCTTGGCCCTCCGACCCTGGAGATTCGTCCTGAGCCGGGTGATTTCATCATGTTCAATTCGCGCTGCATGCACTCGGTGACCCCGGGGGTGGACGATCCGCGATTGAGCCTTTCGTTCTTTGTCGGCTATCGCGGCAATGCTTCACCCCTGACTTTCTGGAGCTGAGATGTTTTCGAATTACCTGGGCGAGTTTCTGGCGCTGGCAACCATCCACTTTCTGGCCGTGGTCGCCCCCGGACCGGATTTTGCCGTGACCATCCGCCAAAGCGTGCGTTTCGGCCGCTTAGTGGGGATTTGCACGGCCCTGGGCATCGGCGCGGGCATTTCCGTGCATGTGCTTTACACCTTGCTCGGCGTCGGTGCGCTAATGCACACCACACCCTGGTTGTTGACGGTGGCCAAGGTTGTGGGGGGGGCCTACATTTTGTACCTCGGTGTGAGCCTGATACGCAGCAAACCCAAATCAGCGATTGAAGGCGACAAGGGTGCAGAGGCGTCAACTGAACGGCAGACCTTGTTCAAGGCCTTCAGCACGGGGTTTCTAACCAACGCCACCAACCCCAAGGCCACGCTGTTTTTCCTGGCGATCTTCACCACGATCATCAGTGCCACGACACCGCTGCAGATTCAGGCGCTATACGGGCTATGGATGTGTTTCGTGAACGCCTTGTGGTTCGTGATCGTGGCGCTGTTCTTTTCCAGCGCCCGGGTGCGATTGCTGTTCATGCGCATGGGGCACTGGTTCGAACGAACCATGGGTGTGATCCTGATTCTGTTCGCTGGCCGGTTGATTCTGTCGATGTAAAACAAACGGCCCGCCAGTCTGACTGGCGGGCCGTCGATATCATTTCTTGTTCGATAACCCAGACACCTACCAAAGCGCCAGGGTATAGCTGACGATCAAGCGATTCTCATCCAGATCATTGCCAAAGTTCGAACGCACCGACGCGTTGCGCCATTTAAAGCCCAAGCCTTTCAAAGTACCGTCCTGCACCACGTAAGCGATATCGGTGTCGCGCTCCCATTCCTTGCCTTCACCCGCAGCACTGCGCTGCACGTTATCCCCCGAGATATAGCGGGTCATAAAGCTCAACCCCGGCACACCCAATGCGGCGAAGTTATAGTCGTAGCGCGTTTGCCAGGAGTGTTCGTCAACGTTGGCGAAGTCATTGATCTGCACGAAGTTGACCAGGTACGGATCGCTGCGGCCGATGTACGGAAACGGATCGTCGCCGCTCATGCGCTGGTAGCCGAAGCCCAGCGCGTGGCCGTCGCGACTGTAGGTAAACATCGCACCGAGAGCCTGGTTGTCGAGGTCACGAAAGTTGCCATCTTCAATACTGCGCGCATAGCGCACGTCGCTCTTGAGCGACTGACCGGCCCCCAGATCCAGCAGGTGCACCAATCCGAGGTAGTTTTGCTGGTAGATATTTTCCAGGTTGCCGTAGCGGTACTGCGCTGTCAGGTTCGGCAGGAATTGATAGTCAGCCCCGGCGAACTGGAACTTGTCGCTTTGCCCGCCGATGCGATTGGCAGTCATGTCCTGGTAGTCAGTGGAATCGACAAAATTTATCTGCGTGAGTTGACCGGCGGTGAGCTTCAAACGGTCTATTTCCTGCACATTGACCAGGCCGCCTTTGAAAGTTGACGGCAACAGGCGAGTGTCGTTGGAGTTCACCACCGGATCCTTGATCTGCAACGTCCCCAGCTTCAGGGTGCTCTTGGACAAACGCACTTTGGCGGTCAGGCCCAACTCGCCATAGCGATCCTGCGAGCCGCCTGACAAATCCGGCGGCAACAGATTGGTGCCCGCCGTGCCGCCGCCGGAGTCCAGTTTAAAACCGGCCATGCCCAGTGCATCCAGACCAAACCCCAGCGTGCCAGCGGTATACCCGGACTCCATCCTCAACAGAAAACCCTGTGCCCATTCCTCGGCTTTGTCTCGCGAGCCGTCCTGGCGGAAATCGCGATTGAAGTAAAAGTTGCGTGCTTCCAGGCTGCCTTTACTGTCGGTAATGAAATCCGCCTGAGCGGCCGGTGCGCCGAGCAAGCTCAACCCGAGCAATGTGCCGACCGGGAGGTACAACCGTTGGGTGGAAAGCGAATAGTTCATGCCTGCTCCTGTTCCGGACGCGAGCGAGCCCTCTCGGGGGCGTTGCGATCGCGGCCGATGTTTGTCGATTAGCAATGGATCAGCGACGTCTGGGCACAATGGCCCAGACGTGTCGGGGTTCAGGATTCGAGTTGGCGACCGCGGGTTTCCGGCAGGCTTAACGCGGCCAGAATCACCACGCCATAGGCACCGGCAGCGAAGATTCCGATCCCCGTACCAATCGGCAACGTTTCGCTCAGCGCACCGATGAACAATGGAAACAGCGCCGCAATGGAACGCCCGGCGTTATAGCAAAAGCCCTGGCCCGAACCGCGCATGCGGGTCGGAAACAACTCGGTCAGAAAAGCGCCCATGCCGGCAAAAATGCCCGAAGCGAAGAAACCCAACGGAAAGCCCAGCCAGAGCATCCAGGTGTTGTCGATGGGCAGTTGGGTGTAGGCCAGAACGATCGCCATGGAGCCGACGGCAAACAGGATGAAGTTCTTCTTTCGGCCGATGGCATCGGTCAGCAATGCACTGGTCACATAGCCAATGTAGGAACCGACGATCACCATCGCCAGGTAGCCGCCAGTGCCAAGTACGCTCAAGCCGCGCTCGGTTTTCAGGTAAGTCGGCAACCAGGTGGTGATCGCGTAATAACCACCCAGCGCGCCAGTGGTCAGCAACGAAGCGCGCAAGGTGGTACTGAGCATCCGAGGCGCGAAAATTTCGAAGAAGGCCCAACGCGAATCCTTTTCAGGCTTGGCCTTGCGCTCAATACAGGCCTGCTCGAAGGTGTCCGACTCCTTGACCAGTCGGCGGATCACCAATACGAATAGTGCTGGCACCAACCCGATCATGAACAGCGCCCGCCAGGCCTCTTCTGGTGGCAGAAAACTGAATAATCCGGCATAGAGCAATGCCGTCAGCCCCCACCCCAGCGCCCATCCGGCCTGCACCATGCCCACTGCCTTGCCGCGATCCTTGGAGCGAATCACCTCGCCAATCAGCACCGCACCCGCTGTCCATTCACCACCGAAGCCAAAGCCCATCAGGGTCCGGGCCACCAGTAGTTGCTCGTAGTTTTGTGCCAGTCCGCAGAGGAAAGTGAAGAAGGCGAACCACAGCACCGTCAGTTGCAAGGTGCGCACCCGACCGATGCGGTCGGACAGTATTCCGGCGATCCAGCCACCCGCTGCCGAGGCCAGCAGCGTACAAGTGCCAATCATCCCGGCATCGCCCTTGGAGATACCCCAAGTGGCGATCAGGGTCGGAATGACGAAACTGAGCATCTGTGTGTCCATGCCATCCAGGGCATAGCCGATCTTGCAACTCCAGAAGGTACGCTTTTCATTTTTCGACAGGGGGCCGTACCAACTGAACGGGCCGGTGCGGCCCGAACCTGAAAGCACGTGGTCAGTCATGGTCTTTTCCATGGGAGTTCCTGCGGCAGCAAGCGAAGATGACGGACACGCCTCATTATTTTTTTGTGAAGGCGTTGTCGTGGGGGGGCAGACGCAGTGGCTGCGTCGTGGAGCGGATTCTTCGCGCCAAGGCCAAACTGCGTCAAACGGGAAAAAAACGAGGTTATGCATAAGAAAATTTGATACCCCCGGCGACGAACTCTGGAGTAACAATTGCAATGCGACGAACGCTTATCCCTGTGGGAAAACCGCCATGAACCTCAAATTTCTCGAAACCTTCGTCTGGGTCGCACGCCTGCAAAGCTTCAGCCTTACCGCAGAGAAAATGTTCAGCACTCAGGCGGCTATCTCCAGCCGGATTGCCTCGCTGGAAGAAGAGTTGGGCCTGCGTTTGTTCGTGCGCGATTCGCGCGGGGTATCGCTAACGCTGGAAGGCCTCAAGGTGCTCGACTACGCCGAGCAGATGCTCGAGGTTCAGCGAGCGTTGAAACAGTCACTGGATAACACCAACCCGCAACAGGGCCTGGTGCGCATCGGTGTGATGGATACGGTGATCCACACTTGGCTCAGCCCGTTGATGTCAACCTTGATGCAGACCTTCCCCGCCGTGGAAATCGAGATCACGGCCGACGCCGCACGCAATCTGTGCGATCAGCTGCAAAAGGGCTATCTGGACATCGTGTTCCAGACGGACCTGATCCGCCACGAAAGTGTGCGCAACCTCGAACTGGCGCACTATCCCATGCACTGGATCGCCGCCAGTAACTCAATCTATGCCCGCCCCTATGCCTCACTGGCTGAAATGGCCAGCGAGCGCATCATCACCTTCGTCAAAAACTCCCGGCCGCATCAGGATGTACTCAACCTGCTGCACGCCCACGGCATTAGCACGCCACGCGTCAGTTGCGTCAACTCGGTGTCGGCCATGACCCGGCTGATTCGTGACGGCTTCGGTATTGGCGCCTTGCCGGCCGCGCTGGTGGCCAAGCCCTTGGCCAGCGGCGAGCTGATTCAGCTGGAACCAGGTACTCGCTTGCCGCAGCTGGATGTCGTGGCTTCATGGCGCGCCGGCGTCGGCCTGGAGTTGATCGAAAGCATCGTCGACATGAGCCGCCAAGTGGTCTCCCAATACGCAGCGGATGTCGGCCCGCTTCGAATGGTTCCAGCACCCGGTCTCAACAGCCGACGGTCCCTTGAATAACTTTTAGTTGTCGGGGGGTAACAACATTCCTGGTTGGACGGCATCGTCATGGTTTTCTAAAAAGGGTCATCGAACCTGAAGAGATGCCGTGATGAGCCAACCCACCCTGTCGTTCGAACAACTGAAGCACAGCGTTCCACTGGCCCTGCGCCAATGCATCGCTGCCGGACAATATCGGGGCCACACCAGCGGCTTGGCCCAAGGTCGGGTGCAAGCCAATATCGTGATTCTGCCCAATGATTGGGCTAACGAGTTTCTGCGGTATTGCACGCTCAATCGTCAGGCTTGCCCGGTGCTCGACGTTACCGACCCCGGTGATCCGTATTTTCGCAATCTCGGCACAGCCATTGATATCCGCCACGAGGTGTCCCGATACAGGGTCTATCGCCATGGCGAACTGAGCGAAGAACCGGCGGATATCGGACATTTGTGGCAGGACGATCTGGTGGCCTTCGCCATCGGTTGCTCGTTCTCCTTCGAGCAACCGCTGCTGGATGCCGGCATCGCCCTCAGGCACATAGATCTGGGGCTCAATGTTGCCATGTACCGGACGAACATAGACACCCGCCCTACCGCTCGCCTGAGCGGCAAGCTGGTAGTGAGCATGCGCCCGATGAAGGCCGCCGCTGCGATCCAGGCGATCCAGATCACCGCACGCATGCCCAACGTCCACGGCGCACCGGTGCACATCGGTGATCCGGCGCTGATCGGCATCGATTCACTAAGCAGCCCGGACTACGGCGATGCCGTGTCAGTCGAAGCCGACGAAATCCCGGTATTCTGGGCCTGCGGTGTGACCCCGCAATCGGTGGTGCAAACTTCGCGTCCGCCGCTGTGCATCACCCACGCCCCCGGCTGCATGCTGGTAACGGATGTTTTGAATAGCGCTTTGTAAATGAGTGCGGGCTCGCGTGGCATAGTAACGTGAGCCTCGGATAAGGATGTTCTCAACTTGATAGGGATTCGACGGACAAACAATGAACACTGCTCAACTATCGATTCAACAGTACATAAAAGCCAAGGACAGTAATCGCCCACATTTGTTACGCCAGGCCTTTGCGCCAGACGCGATACTGGACATGGTCGTGCACACCGGATCTATCTCGTTTCCACCCCACGTTGAAGGCCTCGGATCTATCGGCGATGTGCTCGTCAGGCGATTCGGCCAGACTTTCGAAAACGTCTATACCTTTTGCCTGGGACTCCCACCAGAACCGCAGGCAAAAACATTCCAGTGCAAATGGCTGGTCGGCATGTCCGACAAGAGCTGCGGCGAAGGCCGAGTCGGTTGCGGTCTGTATGAGTGGCAGTTCAGCCCCGAGTCGAGGCTTGTCGAGAGGCTCACTATCACCATTGAGCACATGAAAACCCTGCCAGCGACTGATCTGCACTGCATCATGGAGTGGGTATCGCATCTGGATTATCCATGGTGCAGTTCGCAAGCCTTAGTGAGCAATGCTCCTGATATAGACACGCTTGAAGAGGTGATCCAGTACCTTACGGCCAATACGCCAACCTGCACTTCGCAGGTGTAGAGCGACACAATCAGTCGTATTCAGCTTCCTTGTCATATCCCGCCAGACGCCATTGTTACGATTGGTCAGCATTCGAAAAGTACAAACCGGCACGCCTGAAAAGACGCCACTCAATGAGTGGCGTTTTTGTGAAATATGCAGCGCAAAACCCAAAGAAAAACTCGCGGGACCGTAAAGCACCCCTTATTCCATCAGCATCCGGCGCAATACCAATGATTGCGTGGCCTAGCCGTGCTTTTCAGAAAAAAAACCAACATCTGTATCGAAAGTTTTCGTTCAAAGCATGGCGCTTTGCCTTGGTTGAACTACCTTTCAAACAAGAAGAAGACATAACGGTTCGAAATGCCACGTTAGGTTCAGCGATCAGATAGCGGATTGGCAAAAGGAGTTACCTCACTATGATCCTGACAAGCGTTTTCCGGCTCAGTGCGTTAATTGCCGGTTGCTTTTTAGGGGAGTCAGGTCGGCGCAAAGTGCCGTCTTTAGCTGCTGCTGTCGAGCCTGCGTATATCGTTCGGGTTGACAGCCCAGGCATCTGGATCACTAAAAACCGTTATAGCGAAGGTCGCTCGCCGTTCAGTCAGAACAGCGTATTGCAGCTGCTTGCATGTAGCACCAAAGAATGTTGCCGGGGCCATTAGTCAGGGGTCTGGCGGGGTAGAGGGCCGACCAAGGCCCCTTGTAGTGATCCGAGGCAACCTGGTTTTGCCTCAAAGATGGCTATTCAGCGAGGATGCACTTAATGAGCTATCGTACCGTGCCCGCTTTCAAGCGAATTATCCATGGTCTGTTCTGGACGGGCCTCAGCGTGAATGCGGCTCAGGCCGCGCCGGCCAATTGTTCGCAACTGGATAATATGCCGACAACGTTTGAGGTCGGTCAGGGGCTTCAGAATGAACTGCGCGTCCCCGTCCCGGTGACACAGCTGGCAGTCGGCGATCCGAAAATCGCCGACGTGCAACCCAGCGGCAACAACCCCAATGCCTTCTTGCTCACCGGTATGGCGCCGGGGACCACCAGCCTGATGGTCTGGACTGCCTGTTCGACAACGCCGCGCCAAAGCATGGTGTTCGTCAAGGGCAAGGCCACCGCGGCGCTCACCAGCGTCTCGACAGTGCCTTCCGAAGACCCGCTGTTGCCGATCCAGGTGCAAACCGACATCCGCTTCGTTGAAGTCAGCCGGACCAAACTCAAGGAAGCCAATGCCTCGATTTTTGGCCGCCAAGGCAACTTCCTGTTCGGCTCACCGAGAACCTTGCCCACCGTCGGCGGCATTGTCACGCCGTCGGTGCCGGTGAACAACGGCATGTTCAACTTCGCTTTTGCGTCAAGCGATACTCTAGTGTCGATCAACGCACTGGAAGGCAGCGGTTTCGCCTACACCCTGGCACGGCCAAGCCTGGTAGCGCTCAGCGGGCAGAGTGCGAGCTTCCTGGCCGGTGGTGAAGTGCCAATTCCAGTGCCCAGTTCCGGCAGCGATAACGTGTCCATCGAGTACAAGGAATTCGGTATTCGCCTGACCCTGACGCCGACCATCATCGGCAAAAACCGTATCGCGCTGAAGGTGGCGCCGGAAGTCAGTGAACTGGACTTCACCAACGCCGTAAGCATCGCCGGCACCATCGTTCCGGCGCTGACCATTCGACGTACCGACACCAGCATCTCCCTGGCCGACGGCGAAAGCTTCGTCATCAGCGGCCTGATCAGCACCCGCAACAGTTCCCAGGTGAACAAGTTTCCAGGGCTGGGCGATATCCCGATTCTGGGCGCGTTCTTCCGCGACAACAGTATCAACCGTGAAGAGCGTGAACTGCTGATGATCGTTACTCCGCATCTGGTCCAGCCACTGGCTGCCAATGCACAACTACCGTCATTGCCTGGCGAACAGCTGCGCAATTACGACCCGAACTTCTACCGTATGTTCTTTCTTGAAAATGGCGATTTCGACAGTCGCTCCGGGCTCTCGCAATGAGCCTGAATCAGACTTGCCTCGACCTCACTCGTAACGGTGATCTTGAACGCTTGCCAAGCCAGCTTTATTGCCATTGGCCAGGCGTTCAACGTGTTGTAGCCAGAGGACACTCGATGAAAGCAGTCATTGCAATAGCGGCGACATTAATGCTCGCAGGTTGTGCCAGCAATGGCCTGCCTTCGCGACCGCCTGAATGTGCCAAGCCCGGTTCGGATCAAGAGTTGGCCCTGAGCCTGGCCGACAACATGGTCAGCGAAGGCCGTTTGTATGCCAGCCTGGCGAATCTTGAAGGTTTGCCCGACAACTTGGTTCAAGTTCGCCTGCGCAAGGCTCGGGTTCTGCGCTTGATGGGGCGTAACGAGGCGGGGCCGTTGTATCAAAGCTTGCTCGGCACCTGTCTGGCCGCCGACGGGGAACATGGCTTGGGCCAGTTGGCCGCGGCCAAAAATGATTACGCCAACGCTACCACTCACCTTGAGCGTGCGGTGAAGATGGCCCCCACCGACGAAAGGATGCGCAATGACCTGGGGGTGGTCTACCTCAATCAGCGACGGATCCCTGAAGCACGCTTTGAATTCATGACCGCCATGGAGCTCAAACAGTCCAATTCACTGGCGGCAATCAATATGGTGACGCTGCTGATCTATCAGGATAACTGGAAGGCAGCTTCCGAACTCGTGACCCGCGCCAGCTTGAGTCCTCAGCAAGTCGCAGAGGCTCAAACCCGCGCGGAAAAACTCAAGGCTTCTGCTAAAAAAGCGGTGGCTTCCGAGGGGAATCGCAGAACTGAGGTAGCCGATGCCTCATCCAGTGCGACCAAGTAAAACGTACGAGGAGTCGAGATGAATACCAAGAGGCTGTTGATCGTGTGCATGGCTTGCCTGTCCACCAGTGCCTGGGCTTTTGAACCAGGCCCCTCTTCGAAGGAGCAAAAAGGCACCGAGCAGTGGATGCAGCTACAGATTCGCGGGATAGTTGCTTCACCCAAACTGCAAACCGCTTCGGCCACCGAACGTGACCTGGCCATGCAGCGCTGGCTGAACAGCTTCAACTACCCGATTCCGGAGTTTTTTGACCAGGATATGGCCGGTGAGATCCCTAGCAGTAACTGAGGCACGTCAATGGATGTCAGCCTCTGGTGTCGTCTAGAGTGGCCTGGCTGCAAAGCCGGGCTAGACGTTGTATGCAGGAAAGCATAGGCATCTACACATTATCCAAGCCTGGCCGGATCACTCTGTAGCTGCCGCAGGTTGCGATTTTTTGCACTTCAGCGATTCCCCTCGGCCATCAACATCAAAAGATCGCAGGCTTCGCCAGCTCCTACGCTTGACCGCGTTGGTGTTCCTGAAAGGGAGGTCTGGCAACCATTGCTTGCGCCTTGACCAGCCTGTCACCGAGCGTATCGCGACAATCAGCGCCCGGTCATTGATGAACAGATATACGCAAATCCCTGTAGGAGCTGCCGCAGGCTGCGATCTTTTGCTCTTCAGCGATTCCTCGCCCATCAAAATCAAAAGATCGCAGGCTTCGCCAGCTCCTACGCCTGACCGCGGTGCTCCTTAAAGGAGTGCCTGGCAATCATTGCTTGCGTCTTGACCAGCCTGTCACCGAGCGTATCGCGACAATCAGCGCCCGGTCGTGATGAACAGACATACGCAAATCCCTGTAGGAGCTGCCGCAGGCTGCGATCTTTTGATTCAGAGGCCTGGACAACGAATTGCCTGCCAGAAAAATCAAAAGATCGCAGCCTACGGCAGCTTCCTACAGGGATGTGGACCTATGGAAGGGAAGTGCAGATCAGGCTCAGTTGGCAAGGCCATCCTGTTCAATAGCAAGGACCTCATTACTTCCCGAATGCCTTGAACACTCCGATCATGGCGGGGCCAATAGCTACCAGAAAGAAACTCGGCCACAAACAGAAAATCAGAGGGAATATCATCTTGGTGCCGATTTTCGCCCCCATCTCTTCGGCGGCCTGCGTACGGCGGTCACGGAACTCGTCGGCATAGATGCGCAAAGTATCGGCCACGCTGGTACCGAAGCGAATACTCTGCGCCAACAGACTGACCAACCCTTGTACGTCATCAAGACCGGTGCGCACGGCCAGTTGCTTGAGCGCCTCGGTACTGGAAATGCCCGCGCGGATTTGCGCATTGACCAGGGCCAGCTCTTCAGCCAGCTCAACCTGACTGACCGACATTTCTTCAGCCACCCGCTCGATGGTCGTGGGCAGGGCCAGGCCCGACTCCACGCAAACCACCATCAGGTCCAGAGCATCCGGAAAGGCGGCACGCAATCTGCCCTGCCTCGCCTGCTTGCGTTTTCCGATATACAGCGCAGGTAGTAACCAGCCGACAGCAGCTGCTGCTAACACCAACAATAACCCTGTAATCAGAGAAAGCCTGGGGATCAGCGGCAACGCCAACAACGCAAGGCCAACCAATATCAGTGGCAACAACAATCGCACCGCCCAGTACATCTGGATTGCCGACGGTGAGCGGTAACCGGCGTGCATCAATAGGGTTTGTGTAACGGATGTCTGACCCGCCTCAGTCGAGGCAAAGCGTTGGCCGACCCGCTCCAGCAATAACTGCAGATTTCCCGGTGCATCCTGCCCGACTGAACTCCCCGAATGACCGCGTTTGATCAGCGCCAGGCGACGCCGCACTGGGTCCTGCAGCCCCAATAGCAGTAGCATCACGGTGATGATCGCGAGCACTGCACTCAGACTCATCGCACCGATAAACAACAGGCGTGCCATCTCCTCATTGCCTGTTACTCGACTGAACAACCCGAGTAAAAAATCCATGACCTGTACCTCCACATGGCGAATAACGCTTAAACCTGAATCCGGATGATTTTGCGTATCCAGAAAATCCCGATCAACATGCCACCAAAAGCGCCGAAGATCAGCTTATGACCGACCGGATCATTGAGGAGCACCGGCAAATAGGTAGGGCTGGTGAACACGATTACTGCCGCCAGCACGAAGGGAATGGCCACCAGTATCCAGGCCGACATCCGGCCTTCTGCCGACAAGGTCTTGACCTTGCGCTGGAAGCGAAAGCGCCCGCGGATCAGGCGACTCAAACGCTCTAGCACCTCGGTCAGATTGCCGCCAGTCTCGCGATGGATAAGGATCGAGGTCACCAGCATCATCACCGTCATGCTCGGCATCCTCTCCAGCAGGCCGAGCATGGCCCGGCGCACATCATTGCCATAGTTGATATCGGAGAAAGTCAGGCCGAACTCATGAGCAACCGCGCCCTTATGCTCCTCGGCAACCAGGCGCAGGGTTTCGTTGAACGGGTGTCCGGCGCGCAGGGCCCGGCACATGGCATCCAGCGCATCCGGCAGGCCTTCCTCAAACTCAGCAAAACGTTTGCCACGGTCACGAGAAATTTTCAGCAGGGGTAACCAGAACACCCCGAAGCCCGCCAGCAGCGCCATCCACCAGACTGACGAGATCACCCAGATCGAGATGCCCACACAGGTGCTCAGTAGCAGCCCGAGCAATATCACCCGATAAGCACGATATTCGTGGCCGCCCTGCTCGATCATCTGGGTCAGGCTCGCCATAAAGGGCAACTGCTCGAGCATGGCCTCCAGTGGCGACAAGCGCGTCAGATATTTCTGCCGCAACACCGTCTGCATGTTGGGCAAATTATTGGCTTTCTCCAGCACATGCAGACGACCGCGGATGCGCTTGCGCATCTTGCCGGCCTCACCGAACACCGGCACCACGACCCCCTGGGACAGAAGGAACACGGCGATAAACACCATGCCGAGGAACATCAGAATGAATTCACCAGGAATATTGTTCATGACTGCCGTGCCTCCATCCATTCAGGCCTGAACATCGTCAGCGGCAACTCGATACCGCGCTTGGCCAGCACATCGCGGAAGGCCGGGATCATGCCGCTGGGGCGATAATCGCCGAGCACCTCACCGTTTTCACCCATGCCTTGACGCGCAAAGGAGAAGATTTCGGTCATGGTGATGATCTCGCCCTCCATGCCGTTGATCTCTTGCACGCTGACCAGGCGGCGCTTGCCGTCCTCCTGACGTTCCAGCTGGATCACCACATCGATGGCCGATGCGATCTGCTGCCGCATGGCCTTGATCGGGAAAGTCGCCCCGGTCATCGACACCATGTTCTCGATTCGGCCCAACGCATCACGCGCGGTGTTGGCGTGAATAGTGGTCAATGAGCCGTCGTGGCCGGTGTTCATCGCCGTCAGCATGTCCAGCGCCTCGGCGCCGCGCACTTCGCCGATCACAATGCGGTCGGGGCGCATCCGCAGACTGTTGCGCACCAACTCCCGCTGACTCACCTCGCCTCGCCCCTCGATATTCGAAGGCCGGGTTTCCAGGCGTACTACGTGGGGTTGCTGCAGTTGCAGTTCAGCCGAGTCTTCGATGGTGACGATCCGCTCGTTTTGCGGAATGAAACTGGACAGCACATTGAGCATGGTGGTCTTGCCGCTGCCGGTACCGCCGGAAATCAACACGTTCAGTCGTCCACGGACAATCGCCTTGAGCAACAGGGCAATGGCCGGGGTCAATGTCCCCACCGAGATCAGGCTGTCGGTATTGAGCAGGTCCACCGCAAAGCGGCGAATCGACATGCTCGGGCCGTCGATGGCCAGCGGCGGAATAATCGCGTTAACCCGCGAACCGTCCTTGAGCCGGGCGTCCACCAACGGTGAGGACTCGTCGATACGACGACCCAGGCTGGAGACGATGCGGTCGATGATGTTCAGCAAATGCTGATCATCGCGAAAGCGCACATCGGTCCGTTGCAGTTTGCCGAAGCGTTCGACATAGACCGAGGCATGGCCGTTGACCAGAATGTCGGACACGCTGTGATCGGCCAGCAACGGTTCCAGGGGACCCAAGCCAAGCACTTCGTCAGTGATTTGCTTGATGATCAACTGGCGGCTGACAGAACTCACCGGCGCAGAATGCTCATCGAGCAAGCGCTGGCAAATATCGCGAATCTGCCGCGTGGCCTCGGCCTGTTCAAGGGAGTCCAGCAAGGACAGGTCCATGACCTTGAGCAACTGCTGGTAGATCTTTTCCCGCCACTCGGCTTCCACCGGGGTGACCTGGCTTCTGGTTTCGTAAAGAACGTCCGGCGCCGCACGTTCCCACGCCATTATTTCCTCTGCCGGGTCCAGCAGGTCGTCGCCCAGCTGAGTAGCCGACGAAGCGGCGGGTTTACCGGACTGTTTGCGCAAGCGGTTACGAAAGTCGCTGATCATGGGTCATCCCCCGAAAAAACGGTTGAAGGCGCGTTTGAGTAAGCCTTTGTTCCCGGCTACTTGTTGACCGACCAGGTCCTCGGTCATGTCGCGCAGAGCAGTAGTAATCGCCGCCCTCGGCGCATGCAGCCCCAACGGCACGCCAGTGTTCTGACTCTGGCTGACCAGGTTGAAGTCGTTGGGTAATTTCGACAGATTCGTGCAGCGCAGCGCTTCGCCGATGTCTTTGAGGCTGACGGTGGCTGCCTTGTCATAGCGGTTGACCACGATCTGCAATTGATCGCCGCGCACACCCAGGTCATCGCGAAGAATTCGCACCAGGGAGCTGGCATCGCGCAGATGACTGACGCTCTGCTGCACCACCACGTACACCCGATCCACCTGTTCCAGCACCGAGCCGGTGAGGTGGTCGATTTGCCGCGGCAGGTCAATCACCACCCAGTCATAGCTGGCGCGGGCCAGTTTCAATAGAGCATCAAGCTGTTCGGGCTGGGCATCTTGCGGCAGGCACAGCTCACCGGCCCGGCCACCCAGCACATGCAAGGTCGGGCTGAAGTGACTGCAAAAACCGCGTAACGCGACGCTGTCCATGCCGTCGATCTGATGCAACACCTCCAGATGGCTGTGCGTCTGCGCCACATCCAGGTAATGCGTCACGCTGCCAAATTGCAGGTCCATATCCAGTAGCAGGGTGCTGCCGCCCTTGGCGCTGAGCTGTTGGGCCAGGTTGCAGGCCAGCAAGGTTCCGCCGGAGCCACCCTTGGCGCTCATCACGGCGATCAATTTGCCTTCTGTTCCACTGCCGGTCCGAACTTCCATGACCAGACGATTCAAGGCGGCAACCAGCTCGGTCTCGGCAATGGGCTCGGGCAGCACGTCACGGGCGCCGGCCTGCATCGCCATACGCATGCCTTCCTGTTCGGTCAGCAGACCGCAGACCAACATCGGCGGACGCTCATGGGCCGGGTGCAGCAACAGCGCCGCCAGCTCTTCGCGCCACAGGTGGCTGACGCGCAACAGCAACAGATCGGGCATCCGGTCCAGGCCGTAGAGCGGGTCGACATGTCCATTACTCACCAGGCGAGTGCTCACCTCCAGGCCGGGCATGCGTTGGCAGACACTCTGCAGATCGCGCAAAGAGGTGGCATCGCGGCTGCTGATCAGCAACCGGAGCCCGGCTTTGCCGGTCGAGGTAGCGACTGGAGTTTCTTTAGTATTCAGCATGGCGTGATCTCCCCGGAATCGGAATGACGCCCGAGGCTTTCGCGTGGCAAGGTTGCCCTGAATGTGGGCAAGGTAATGGGCACGCCGAACCCGGGAATGAACAGATTGAAAACGAAGTTTTGCAGACTCAACTGGACATAGCGGATGGCACGAAAGCCGTTAACTCCACTCGTATCGCCGGGGTTGGCCACCAGAGCGCCATTTACGTCCAGGTAGGTCAGCGTCAGGTTGCTGGTGTTCAAGTTGGTGATCAGTTGGCTCGTACCTGCGTCGGTCGCGGCATTGAAAATGGCCCGCCGCAACACCACCGGATCGCTGATGTTGCACACTGCCGCCAGGCGCGCACCACGGCGAGCGGCTTCATCCAGCGCATTGATCGTGAAGTACAGGCGGCCCATTTCCAACACGGCGAACAACAGCGTGAACACCAGCATGCCAATGATGGCGAACTCCACGACATAGGTGCCGCGCATGCGTTTGCGATTCATCACAGTGCCCTCATGACGGTGGTGGCGACCAGCGGAATGCTCAGCGCAATAGGATTACCGAAGAAACCCGGAATCGAGCCGGTGCAATTACCACTGCCAATCACCGGGCAGAACGTATAGGTGATGGTGACCCGCACATGGTCCAGGCCCACCGCGGCGACCACTACGTTCGCGGTCGTCAACCCCGACACCACCGCGGTCCCGGTATTTGCAGGCACGCCATAGACGGCGACGTTTTTCGTCTGGGTCTGTAGCGTACTGCTCAGAGAGACAGCGCCGAGCGTCGAGTTCCAGGCCTGGCTGGCGACGAAACGGTCGGCATCACGGCTGGCCTGCAGTAACACGTTGTACTGGTAGAGCATGCGGCCGAACTCGCCGAAAGCCAGTAACAGCAGGAGCAACAGTGGCAGCACGAGGGTGAATTCCACCAGGGCCAGGCCTTGCTGGCGCTGCGGCTGTTTAAACGCGTGAAGTCTCATGACGTCCCCTCCTACGAGTCGGTGCTCGGAGTGCCGCTGCCGTTGAGATAGGTTTTGTAGAGCTGAATGATCTGCGGGCCGGAATCGTTCATCGGGTTAGGACCGGACACGTTGTCACCTTCGCACTCCTTCACAAACTGCCCGAAAATCTGCGCCTCCGTGCCGCCGCCGTTCATGGGCTGCACTACGAAATAGCAGCCAAAACCCAGGACAGGGATCGAGGTTGAACCGCCCTGTTTCCCAGTGCATTCACCCACCACGATTTTCAGCATCCGGCGCTCGAACACTCCATTGCTCTCACAGCCACTGCCGGTCCCTGCCACGCACGCGGCCACGCTGGCACGCCAGTCGTTGTAATCCATTATTGCCTCGCCACCTGCCGTAAGGTTGCCATCGCTCGATGTGACAGGCTGCCCCTTGTATTGCGCTTGTGCCGGGGTAACTGAATCGTTGTAAGTAATCTGAGGGTTGCTGGACGCGGTCACCAGGTCTGGCGGATAGTTCGAAGCACTGACCGGACCGTTGTAGATGCCAAAGCGTGTATTCAGGCCTTGAGACGCAGGGCCGACCTTGTTGCCAGGCGCGGTCTGGACATTTTCCCCCACGTTGCGACAGACCGAGCCGCCTCCAGCCAGGTCGTCCCTGACCGTGCTGCCGCCCGAGCCGAAATCGAGCAACTGGAAGTTGCCTGGGCCAATGGGGGACGAATTGCCGGCAGCCGACTTCAATACTTGCAAATCACCAAACTGGAAGCCCCAGAACATGCCAGCGTCAGGGTCGTATTGGGTCGCGTCGCCACAGATCATCAACGGGGCGAGATCACACGGGCTGGTAGGGCTGGGTCCAGCGGTGGCGATCGCCGCCACTCTTTTGTTCCCCAAGCCGCCGGTGCCGAATGTCTGGACGAAGCTCCAGAAAAACTCCGTAAGACTATAGTTCGGTACCGATACCCGAACGTATTTGGCATCCGCCGGCCCGGGAAAGGAGAACGGGCCATAGACGCTGCTGGACAGTTCCACCACCGCAAAGGTGCCTGGGCTGCCGGCGACCGCCGTGGCCAATTCATTGTTGCCCGCAGCATTAGCATTCTGCGCCAGAGTATTGAGCGCCGCAGCCTGCGTCGCGCTGGCAGAATTGATACCCCCCATCACCTGACTCAGGGTTTTGGCACCACTCAAGGCGGCGGCGTCCACCGCATTCTGCAGGCGCGTCTTGTTCAGCAACATGTGTCCGCCGTCCAGAGCCAACGCCGCCATCATCGCCATCGCCGCCAACGCGATCACCATCAATACGCTCACCGAACCTTCCTGGCGCCTTGGCGTCGCAGTGAACGGCTGCTGAATTCGAAGATTCATCATCAAGCCCTCATTTACCGATACTGATCCGGATCGGCTCCGCCAATACCTGGGTGTCCAGGCGCCTGTTGCGTTCTATCAGCGAATGTTGACTACTTTGGTTTCGATCCCGCGGATAATGGTGATAGCTCCGCCACTGCTGCGCTGCACCACGCGTTTTGGCGCCGGGGCAGCGGCCATCGCCATGACCGGTGCCGCAGGTGCAGGCGCAACGGCCGCGATTTTCTTCTGGTCGTTCAGCGGATTGCGCAAGGTCAGTTGCAACTTGCCTTCCGTTTGTGCGGTAACCAGGGTTTCAGCCTCTGCAGTCGTCATTTCCAGCGTCACTGCACGTACCACTACCGGCTGGGTCTTGTCGGTACCTGCGGTCTGGTCCACTGCCAACACCCGCAAGTTCTCGAGGATGGTCTTGGACACGGCGTTGTTGCCGGTGCCATCAGTGCGTTTGGTTGCCAGTACATCGACCCGGTTGCCCGGTAACAGGAACCCGCCCACACCGACCACGTCGTCCACGCGGACCGAGATGGCACGTTTGTCTGTCGCAATCAGAGACGCCAGGGTACTGCCACCCAAGTGCTCGCTCAGGCGCGCGCCGCGCATGATGTCGCCCTTCAGGATGTCGAACGTTGCGATCTTGCCCACTGCCTTCTCGCTGGAGTCGAAAGCATCGTCCGGTATCGTATCTATGGGCATGCGCATGGTCGTGACTTGTTGAGCCTCGACCATCTGCCCGAATGGAATCTCGACCGTGGCGACTACCACGCTTCGAAGGTGGTCATCCGGGCTGGCATTGAGCCGTGCGCTCAGCCAGGAGTCAGCCATCCATGCAGCCCCAAGGCCCATGACCAGAGAAATGCCTATCAGGGAAACAGTACGAGAGCTCATGTCAGTATCTCCGCTTCAAAGAAAGTCGAGCTGGACAAAATAGTTGTGCCAGGCCCATTCCAGCTCCTGGGGCGACAGGGCTCCGGAACCGCCCAGGTAACGCTGACGGTCGAGGGCCATGTTCAGGAGATCGCGGGGATGGCAAGGCACCAGGGGCATGCCTTCACTTGCATAAAGCCTTTGCAATACATAACGCAGCAGCAGCGGGTCAAAAGGAATGCCCAGACGCTCGCTTTCCTGTCGCCAGATCTTTTCGTACTCCTCAGGCTTCAGGTAACCGAACTGCAGCTTGTAGCCAATCCGGCGAAGAAAGGCCTCATCGGCCAGCTCCAGGGGATTGAGGTTGGTGGAGAACACCAGAATAAGATCGAACGGCAACTCGCAATGCCGGCCGCCGCCCAGGTTGAGGAAGTCGCGCTTCTCTTCCATCGGTACGATCCAGCGGTTCAACAGTTCGGCCGGAGCCATGCGCTGGCGTCCCATGTCGTCGATGATGAACAAGCCATTACTGGCCTTGAGCTGCAAGGCGGCCTGGTATTGACGGGTGTAGGGGTCATAGCGAACGTCCAGCTGTTCCATGCTCAGCTCGCCGCCCGTAATGACAATCGGGCGTTTGCAGCACAGCAGACGACGGTCGATCCCTTCGTTGAGCATCAGACTGTTCGGTTGACTGTTGTCATCCAGACGTTGATGCACCTGCGGGTCATAGATCTCGATCACCGACTCGTTGATGACGATGGCATGAGGCACCCAGATCGCTTCAGCGAACAGACGAATCAGCCGACTGCTGACATACGTCTTGCCGGTACCCGCGGGGCCATAAATCATGATCGCGCGCCCGGAGTTCAGCGCCACACCCAACTGATCGAGCATCCCCTCCGTGAGCACTACGCCCGCGAGGGCCCTGTGCATATCGTCGGCGTTGATGCGACCGTGGTGAATGGTCTGGATTTTGATCAGGGAACGGTAAGTACTCACTGGGAAAGGTGCCGCACCGATATAGCCGCTACGTGACAGGGCATCTCGGGCGGCACTGCGACCGCGTTCGGTCAGGCCATAACGCAGCATCTGCCCACTCGTGGTTTGCGGCCCCATCTGGCCAAGCACTTCGACACGGCCATCCTTGCGCAGAAACGCCAGGACCTCCTCTAGTACAGCGCCGGTCAACGCCAGGCGCTCCACCAGCCGCGACATGTCCAGCACACCGGCGTCATGCAAATGCTTGCACACCAGCTCACCGAGAAAACTGTCGGTCAGACCGGTTTCGCGGATGGTGCATGGCTGAGGAGCCAGCCGTTGCACCGCTTCCCTATCGCTGGGGTAGGCATCACTATCGACGATGACGTGCATGACTAACCTCCGAATCCGAATCCACCGACAACGAGTTGCCAGTAGACGCTGTTCAACGTCCCGAGCAGGATCGCTACCGTATAAGGAAAGGGCTTGCCAGCCACCTCGTCCGAGTTCGGTGCCATGTAGGCCCGTGCCCGAAACATCAGCCGATAGCGCCCCAGGGTCTGCAACAATTGACCGCGCGCCAGCACGATCAGAAAACCGCACAAGCCTCCCCATAGCAGACTGAAGAACACAGCCCACAAAGCGAAATGGGGGGGTAGAAAACTGCCAACCATGGCCATCAGCTTGACGTCGCCGGCAGCCATGCCGCCCAGAGCATACATGGGCAAAAACAGCCCAAAACCGATCAGAAGCCCCTGCAGGCCGTCCCCCATCCCGCTGAGCCCACCTGAATAAGTCTGGCCGGCCAATCCCAAGGCCAGACCCACCAGGATCAGCAGGTTAGGAATGCGGTGGCGACGCAAGTCGCTCACCACCGCTACGCCCAGCAGTCCTATCAGCACTACGGTAGCTGCCAGCTGTTCCATGGACATCGCGCATCTCCCTAGCAGAGTTGTTATCAGCAAGAACCAGCAATGATGGCGTTGCAAAGTTGCCGGATTCTGGTGTCCACCACCCCACCAAGAAGGGTGAATGCTACGACAACAGCTGCTGTAATCAGCCCACCCGCCACTGCGTATTCCACAATGGTCAGGCCGTCTTCGTCTTTGGCGAACTTCACTACCGAAGCCTTGATTGTTTGCATGATCATTTTGCCCACCTCACTCGAATGTTGTTTTTCCGGAGGCAGTGCGTTCTGCTCTGCCTGGATGCAACACTAGTCAGGGGCAAGGCATAGGCGTTAGGAAGATTTTGCACATCACTAGGACTTTTTTGCGGGGGCACCAACTACCAGGTAGTTGGCTTTTGAAAGGAACGGCAGGGCAAAAAAAGGAAATGACTTGCGAATGCGATTGCCGTTGATTCACAAGCGACGAGCGGTTGCGGCTCGGGACATCGATCCACGCTGACAAACAACTGGGTGTAACGGCTTTGCAACGAAATATAGAGCGTATAGAACTAAAATATCAGTTCTTTATAAGCATTTAATCTGCAAAGTCAGTGCACGTTGACAATACTACTCAGCGAAGAGCGGCGCTAAGAACCCCAGAGTAGAGACATGACGTCCAATTTGACCAGAAGGCCATCGCTACTGTGGTTCGATCTGACCCACGATCATTCCACGAAGGAACTCATCGCGCAGTTCGAGGGTACCTGCGACTGCAAATTGGCGATAAATTCCGCGTTGCCCATCGGGGAACAGGCGGACATGATCTGCATCCATTTTGATCGCCCCGACACGCCGGGCTTGAGGCTGTTGCTGGAGATCAAACGTACCACCCCCACCATCCCGATCACCATGTTCACTGTGCAGCACTCGGAAGAACTGGCGGTATGGGCCATGCGTTCCAGTGTCTGGGAATACATGGTGTTGCCGTTCTCATCCAACGAGAGAAAGCGTTACCTGACGGCCGTAGTGCAGCTGTGCGAGTTGCGCCGAAATGCCAACGGCCAGGGCCAGACCTCGCTGATCGATCACTCCCCGACCTTGCCGGACAGCATCCGATTGACCTCGGGACACCAAAAACACCAGGCGTTGAGCCACGTCATGCTGTACATCGACCAGCACTTTCGCGACAGCATCGATCAGAGGGAGCTGGCGAAGCGCTGCGGCATGACGACCTTTCGCTTCAGCCGCCTGTTCAAGGAAGCCAATGGCGTCGGTTTTACCGATTACATCCTGAACAAGCGCATGAGCTTCGCCAAACAACTGCTCGACAATAGCCAGATGCCTATTACCAGCATCGGCTATGAAGCCGGCTTCAAGGACCCGTCCTACTTCGCTCGCGCCTTCAAGCAGTTCGTCAACTGCACACCCAGCGAATACCGTTTGACCTGCCAACTCAGAGCAGTGGCAGCGCAACCGGCGCTGGAGGATACAACCGCTGAAGTGCTCGAAAGCCTGGTACAGAGCCTCGGAAGTTGAGGCGTTTTTACCCTCACACAATTTCAGCCACGACGCATTCCTTGTAGCAGCTGCCGAGCCTGCGAGGCTGCGTTCGGCTGCGCAGCAGTCGTGATTCCGGCCGACGCAGACTGTCTGACACACCGCGAATTCTGACTTTACGACTGCTGCGCAGCCGAACGCAGCCTCGCAGGCTCGGCAGCTGCTACGGATTACCCGAAGGTTTTTATTCCAATCAATGAAAATGACAAATAACGCGCATAAAAAAACGCCGCTCAATGAGCGGCGTTTTTTTTGAATTTGGAGCGGGAAACGAGACTCGAACTCGCGACCCCGACCTTGGCAAGGTCGTGCTCTACCAACTGAGCTATTCCCGCAAATGGCGTCCCCTAGGGGACTCGAACCCCTGTTACCGCCGTGAAAGGGCGG
>NZ_JBIVCD010000047.1:0-40751 GCF_044746425.1 Pseudomonas sp. NPDC086112
CCCGCCCCCCCCCCCCGCGCGCCCCGGCGCTCGGCCCCGCCCCCGCCCGCGACCCCGGCAACGGCCAGCGTGGTTCGTACCCGGTGATCGAGCACACCATCCAGGCCATTGTCGAGATGTTCCCGGTGTTGTCCCGTGTACGCATGAACCGTCAGTGGGGCGGCATCGTCGACACCACGCCGGATGCGTGCCCGATCATCTCGAAAACCCCGGTACCGAACATGTTCTTCAACTGCGGTTGGGGCACCGGTGGCTTCAAGGCAACACCTGGCTCGGGCAACGTGTTTGCCGCGAGTCTGGCCAAGGGTGAAATGCACCCATTGGCTGCACCTTTCTCCATCGACCGTTTCCATAGCGGTGCGTTGATCGACGAACACGGCGCTGCAGCAGTCGCCCACTAACAGGAGAAATCCCTATGTTGCATATCTTCTGTCCTCACTGTGGCGAACTGCGCTCCGAAGAGGAATTCCATGCATCCGGCCAGGCGCACATCCCGCGTCCACTGGATCCGAACAGCTGCACCGACGAGGAGTGGGGCGACTACATGTTCTTCCGCGATAACCCTCGCGGTCTGCACCACGAGCTGTGGGATCACGTCGCCGGTTGCCGTCAGTACTTCAACGTCACCCGTGACACCGTGACCTACGAGATTCTCGAAACCTACAAGATCGGCGCCAAGCCGCAGTTCACCGACAAGACCGACAGCCCGAAAGCGGCCGCCACGGCTCTGGGAGAGAAGGTATGAGCCAGATCAATCGCCTGTCCAACGGCGGACGCATCGACCGCAACAAAGTGCTGAGCTTCACCTTCAACGGCCAGGTCTACAAAGGTTTTGAAGGCGACTCCCTGGCTGCAGCCTTGCTGGCCAACGGTGTCGACATCATCGGCCGTAGCTTCAAGTACTCGCGCCCACGCGGCATCTTCGCCGCCGGTGCCGAAGAGCCGAACGCTGTGCTGCAGATCGGTGCGACCGAAGCCACGCAGATCCCCAACGTGCGCGCCACGCAACAAGCGCTGTATCAAGGCCTGGTCGCCACCAGCACCAACGGCTGGCCAAGCGTGAACAACGACATGATGGGGATTCTCGGCAAGGTCGGCGGCAAGCTGATGCCGCCGGGCTTCTACTACAAAACCTTCATGTACCCGCAATCGTTCTGGATGACCTACGAGAAGTACATTCGTAAGGCTGCCGGCCTCGGCCGCTCGCCGACCGAGAACGATCCGGACACCTACGACTACATGAACCAGCACTGCGACGTGCTGATCGTCGGCGCTGGCCCTGCGGGTCTGGCGGCTGCGCTGGCGGCTGCCCGTAGCGGTGCGCGTGTGATTCTGGCCGATGAGCAGGAAGAGTTCGGCGGCAGCCTGCTCGATTCCCGTGAAAGCCTCGACGGCAAGCCTGCCACCGAGTGGGTCGCCAGCGTCATCGCCGAGCTGAAAAACACCCCGGACGTGCTGCTGTTGCCGCGCGCCACTGTCAACGGTTACCACGACCATAACTTCCTGACCATTCACGAGCGCCTCACCGATCACCTCGGTGACCGCGCCCCGATTGGCCAAGTGCGTCAGCGCATCCACCGGGTTCGCGCCAAGCGTGTAGTGCTGGCGACCGGTACTCACGAGCGTCCACTGGTTTACGGCAACAACGACGTGCCGGGCAACATGCTCGCCGGCGCTGTGTCGACCTATGTGCGTCGTTATGGCGTGGCACCGGGCAAAAAACTGGTGCTGTCGACCAACAACGACCACGCCTACCGCGTGGCGCTGGATTGGCTCGACGCCAGCCTGCAAGTGGTGGCGATCGCCGATGCCCGCAGCAACCCTCGTGGTGCGCTGGTGGAAGAAGCGCGCGCCAAAGGCATTCGCATCCTGACCGGCAGCGCCGTGATCGAGGCCCGTGGCAGCAAGCACGTCACTGCCGCTCGCGTTGCCGCGATCGATGTAAAAGCACACACCGTGACCAGCCCGGGCGAGTGGCTTGAGTGCGACCTGGTCGCCAGTTCCGGCGGTTACAGCCCGGTGGTTCACTTGGCGTCGCACTTGGGTGGCAAACCGATCTGGCGTGAAGACATCCTCGGTTTCGTGCCGGGCGAAGCACCGCAGAAACGCGTGTGCGTCGGTGGCATCAACGGCGTCTACGGCCTCGGCGATTCGCTGGCCGATGGTTTTGAAGGCGGTGCTCGCGCTGCGAGCGAAGCCGGTTTCGGCAAGGTCGAAGGCGTACTGCCCAAAGCCCTGAGCCGTCTGGAAGAGCCAACTTTGGCGCTGTTCCAGGTGCCTCACGAAAAAGCCACTGCCCGTGCGCCGAAGCAATTCGTCGACCTGCAGAACGACGTCACCGCTGCCGCCATCGAACTGGCGACCCGCGAAGGCTTCGAGTCGGTCGAGCACGTCAAGCGCTACACCGCACTGGGCTTCGGCACCGATCAGGGCAAGCTCGGCAACGTCAACGGTCTGGCCATTGCCGCCCGTTCGCTGAACGTGACCATCCCGCAGATGGGCACCACCATGTTCCGCCCGAACTACACGCCGGTGACTTTCGGCGCCGTGGCCGGTCGTCACTGTGGGCACATCTTCGAGCCGGTTCGTTTCACCGCGCTGCATCACTGGCATGTGAAAAACGG
Organism: Pseudomonas sp. NPDC086112; assembly: GCF_044746425.1. Lineage (NCBI taxonomy): Bacteria > Pseudomonadati > Pseudomonadota > Gammaproteobacteria > Pseudomonadales > Pseudomonadaceae > Pseudomonas > Pseudomonas sp. NPDC086112. The sequence continues at coordinate 2,625 of NZ_JBIVCD010000047.1, forward strand.
TGCCGAGTTCGAAGACGTCGGTCAGTGGAAGCGTCCATGGTACTTCCCGAAAAACGGTGAAGACCTGCACGCCGCGGTAAAACGCGAATGCAAAGCCGTGCGCGACAGCGTCGGCCTGCTGGACGCTTCGACCCTGGGCAAGATCGACATCCAGGGCCCGGATTCGCGCGAGTTCCTCAACCGCATCTACACCAACGCCTGGACCAAGCTCGACGTGGGCAAGGCCCGTTACGGCCTGATGTGTAAAGAAGACGGCATGGTGTTCGACGACGGCGTGACCGCATGCCTGGCCGACAACCATTTCGTGATGACCACCACCACCGGCGGCGCTGCACGCGTGCTGCAATGGCTGGAAATCTACCACCAGACCGAATGGCCAGAGCTGAAGGTGTACTTCACTTCCGTGACGGATCACTGGGCGACCATGACCCTGTCGGGGCCGAACAGCCGCAAGCTGCTCAGCGAAGTCACCGACATCGACTTGAGCAATGAAGCCTTCCCGTTCATGACCTGGAAAGAGGGTCTGGTCGGTGGTGTGCCAGCGCGGGTGTTCCGGATTTCGTTTACCGGTGAGCTGTCGTACGAAGTCAACGTGCAGGCCGACTACGCCATGGGCGTGCTGGAAAAAATCGTCGAGGCCGGCAAGCAGTACAACCTGACCCCGTACGGCACCGAAACCATGCACGTTCTGCGGGCAGAGAAGGGCTTCATCATCGTCGGTCAGGACACCGACAGCTCGATGACCCCGGACGACCTGAACATGGGCTGGTGTGTCGGTCGCACCAAACCATTCTCGTGGATCGGCTGGCGTGGCATGAACCGCGAAGACTGCGTGCGTGATCAACGCAAACAGCTGGTCGGTCTGAAGCCGATCGATCCGACCAAATGGCTGCCGGAAGGGGCGCAACTGGTGTTCAACACCAAGCAAACCATCCCGATGACCATGGTCGGTCACGTGACTTCCAGTTACCTGCACAACTCCCTGGGCTATTCGTTTGCCATGGGTGTGGTCAAGGGCGGCTTGAAGCGCATGGGTGAGCGGGTGTTCGCACCGCTGGCCGACGGCAGCGTGATCGAGGCGGAAATCGTTTCTTCGGTGTTCTTCGATCCGAAAGGCGATCGCCAGAACGTGTAACACCACAGCTCCCGTAGGAGCGAGGCTTGCCCGCGAAGAACGATAACGCGGTCCCTCAGATAAACCGCGTCGCTGCCTTCGCGGGCAAGCCTCGCTCCTACGGTGTGTCGTACGAATTCAAGACAGGTGCTTTATGACCGCAGCCAATGTTTACCAACAACGCCCAACCACCGGGGCCAAGGCCGAGTCGTCGCTGCATCACGCCGACCTCGCCAGCCTGGTGGGCAAGGGCCGCAAGAACGCCGGCGTGATCGTGCGTGAGAAAAAACTCCTCGGTCATCTGACCATCCGTGGCGATGGCCACGATGCCGCGTTCGCCGCTGGCGTGCACAAGGCCCTCGGCCTGGAACTGCCGGCCGCGCTGACCGTGGTGATCAAAGGCGAAACCAGCCTGCAATGGATGGGGCCGGATGAATGGCTGCTGATCGTCCCGACCGGTGAAGAATTCGCCGCCGAGCAGAAACTGCGTGAAGCGCTGGGCGACCTGCACATCCAGATCGTCAACGTCAGCGGCGGCCAGCAGATCCTCGAACTCAGCGGCCCGAACGTGCGTCAGGTGCTGATGAAATCCACCAGCTATGACGTGCACCCCAACAACTTCCCGGTGGGCAAGGCTGTCGGCACGGTGTTCGCCAAGTCGCAATTGATGATCCGCCACACCGCCGAAGACACCTGGGAACTGCTGATTCGTCGCAGCTTCTCGGATTACTGGTGGTTGTGGTTGCAGGATGCGGCGGCTGAGTACGGGCTTAGCGTCCAGGCTTGAGATTGCCTTCGCGGGCAAGCCTCGCTCCTACAATTGACCGTGTCGCCCCGTTATTTCATGGCCGACATCAACCCTGTAGGAGCGAGGCTTGCCCGCGATCAACCGCGAAGCGGTTGCCCATAACAACAGGAGTCACCGCACTATGAGCCGCGCCCCAGACACATGGATTCTGACCGCCGATTGCCCCAGCGTCCTCGGCACCGTGGATGCGGTGACCCGCTTTCTGTTCGAGCAGGGCTGCTACGTCACCGAGCACCATTCCTTTGATGACCGGCTCTCGGGTCGTTTTTTTATTCGCGTGGAATTTCGTCAGCCTGATGGCTTCGATGAGCAAGCTTTCCGCGCAGGTTTGGCAGAGCGTGGTGACGCCTTCGGGATGGTTTTCGAGCTGACCCCGCCGCACCACCGGCCAAAAGTGGTGATCATGGTGTCCAAGGCTGATCACTGCCTCAACGACTTGCTCTACCGTCAGCGCATCGGCCAGTTGTCGATGGACGTGGTCGCCGTGGTTTCCAACCACCCGGACCTCAAGCCATTGGCCGACTGGCATCAGATTCCGTACTACCACTTTCCGCTGGACCCGAACGACAAGCCCTCCCAGGAGCGTCAGGTCTGGCAGGTGGTCGAAGAGTCCGGCGCCGAACTGGTGATTCTTGCGCGCTACATGCAGGTTCTGTCCCCAGAGTTGTGCCGCAAACTCGACGGCAAGGCGATCAACATTCATCACTCCCTGCTGCCGGGTTTCAAGGGTGCCAAGCCCTATCACCAGGCTTACAACAAGGGCGTGAAACTGGTCGGCGCCACAGCGCATTACATCAACAACGACCTGGACGAAGGCCCGATCATCGCCCAGGGCGTGGAGGCTGTGGATCACAGTCATTACCCCGAAGATTTGATCGCCAAGGGGCGGGATATCGAAGGGCTGACCCTGGCGCGGGCCGTTGGTTATCACATTGAACGACGGGTGTTTTTGAACGCCAATCGCACCGTCGTTCTTTAGATCGCCTTCGCGAGCAAGCCCGCTCCCACAGGTTTTGTGTTGTTCACAGACCTTATGCCTACCCGATCCAATGTGGGAGCGGGCTTGCTCGCGAAGAGGCCCTTACAGACAACGCAAAAAGACACAGGCAATAACCCGAGCAATCAACGCGCCGCCGCTCCATGGCGACGCGACCGCTACATAAAAACAACAGCGAGGTGAAAGCATGTCTGGTAATCGTGGTGTGGTGTATCTCGGCGCTGGCAAGGTCGAAGTACAGAAAATCGACTATCCCAAAATGCAGGACCCGCGCGGCAGGAAGATCGAGCACGGCGTCATCCTGCGCGTAGTGTCCACCAACATCTGTGGTTCCGATCAGCACATGGTGCGCGGGCGTACCACCGCTCAGACCGGTCTGGTGCTGGGCCACGAGATCACGGGTGAAGTGATCGAGAAGGGCAGCGGTGTCGAGAACCTGCAGATCGGCGACTTGGTGTCGGTTCCTTTCAACGTTGCCTGTGGCCGTTGCCGTTCGTGCAAAGAGCAACATACTGGCGTCTGCCTGAGCGTTAACCCGGCGCGTCCGGGCGGTGCCTATGGTTACGTCGACATGGGTGACTGGACCGGTGGCCAAGCGGAATACGCGTTTGTGCCGTATGCCGACTTCAACCTGCTGAAACTTCCAGATCGCGACCGGGCCATGGAAAAAATCCGTGACCTGACCTGTCTCTCCGACATCCTGCCCACTGGTTACCACGGCGCAGTGACTGCCGGCGTTGGCCCTGGCAGCACCGTGTACATCGCCGGCGCCGGCCCGGTTGGCCTGGCAGCTGCCGCTTCCGCTCGTCTGCTGGGTGCTGCGGTGGTGATCATCGGTGACGTCAACCCGATCCGCCTGGCCCATGCCAAGGCTCAGGGTTTCGAAATCGCCGACCTGTCGACAGACACCCCACTGCACGAACAAATCGCTGCACTGTTGGGCGAACCGGAAGTGGACTGCGCCGTCGATGCCGTAGGTTTCGAAGCTCGCGGTCACGGCCATGCCGGCGTGAAGCACGAGGCTCCGGCCACCGTGCTCAACTCGCTGATGGGCGTGGTTCGCGTGGCGGGCAAAATCGGTATCCCCGGCCTCTACGTCACTGAAGACCCGGGTGCGGTGGATGCCGCCGCGAAAATGGGCAGCCTGAGCATTCGCTTCGGTCTGGGCTGGGCCAAATCCCACAGCTTCCACACCGGCCAGACCCCGGTGATGAAGTACAACCGCCAACTGATGCAAGCCATTATGTGGGACCGCATCAAGATTGCCGACATCGTGGGTGTCGAAGTCATCAGCCTCGACGACGCCCCGCGTGGTTATGGCGAGTTCGATGCGGGCGTGCCGAAGAAGTTTGTGATCGATCCGCACAAGATGTTCAGCGCGGCGTAAGGCTGGGAGCAAGACGGGAAGAAGGGCGACAGTGATGTCGCCCTTTTTTATGGAGCACCGCAGCCTGCGCTTTCAGGTTCTGCCGGGTTGTTCACAGGCCAGTTTGGCGGGAGCAGGCGTGCCATTCATCGTATGGATTCGGGGTTCCACGACTGGGGGGGAACATGCCAGCAGATGCCCGGTCAAATCGGCAGTTTTGCTGCCCTGCCGGGTGGTTCTCATGGCACAAGAGGATGTCTGGATGAACGTTTCACGCGGTTTTGCGCTGGCATCGCTCATGGCTGTTGCTTCGTTGACGACGCTGGCCGCCAGCCCGGCCTTTGCACAGTTCAGCCTCAGCGATGCGGCCAATGCGGTTACGGCGATGCAGGGTAACGAGGACGATGAGAGCGGCGAGAGCGACGAGAGCGAAGACGCCGTGGCAGCGCTCCCCAAGGCTGCCGGTTTGCTCACTACCCTGGGGTCTCAGCTCAACGTCACGGCAGAACAGGCCGTGGGTGGTGCCGGTGCGATGCTGGGGCTGGCCAGGAACCAACTCAGCGGCCAGGACTTCACCGAGCTGAGCAAAAATGTGCCGGGCCTCGATCAGATCGCCGGCAACAGCGCTCTCAGTGGCTTGAGCGGATTGGGTGGGCTGCTCGGCGGTGGTGTCGACAAGAACCCTTTGCTCAATGGTTTGCTGGGTAACGTCAAGGACACCAAGGACCTGAACAACGCGTTCAGTGCCCTGGGCATGGACACCGGCATGATCGGCCTGTTTGCCCCGGTGATTCTGCAATACCTCGGTCAGCAAGGCGTCGCCGGTTCGCTGCTGCAAAATCTTGGCGGAATCTGGGGCACCGGCACCGGCACCGGCATCGGCACCGGCATAGGTAGCTGAGTCAGCCCTCGGCGCGCAGGGCCTTGATACGCTGGTCCTTCTCGATCCAGAGCTGGTTCACCCAGTTCTGGACGTGTTCGCGTAACACCGGATCGTTTTCGTAATCGCCTTGCCACAGCGCCGGGTCCAGTTCACGTGTCTGGATATCGATGATGATCCTGGGCACGTTGCCGCTGATCAAATCCCAGAACCCAGGGATCTTCTGCTGTGGATACACCACCGTCACATCAAGAATGGCATCCAGCTGTTCACCCATCGCCGCCAGCACAAAAGCCACGCCGCCAGCCTTGGGCTTGAGCAGGTGGGTGAACGGTGACTGCTGCTGGGCGCTTTTCGCCGAGGTGTAGCGGGTGCCTTCCAGATAATTGACCACCGTCACTGGCTGACGCTTGTACAGCTCGCAGGCCTCTTTGGTGATCTCCAGGTCCTTGCCGGCCAGCTCCGGGTTCTTTGCCAGAAACGCCTTGGTGTAGCGCTTCATGAACGGATAGTCCAACGCCCACCAGGCCAGGCCCAGAAACGGCACCCAGATCAGTTCTTTCTTGAGGAAGAATTTGAAGAACGGCGTGCGCCGGTTAAGCGCCTGAATCAGTGCCGGGATATCGACCCAGGACTGATGGTTACCGATCACCAGATACGAGGTGTCGCGGCGCAAATCTTCGCCACCGCGGATGTCCCATCGGGTGGGGATGCACAGACGAAAGATCAGCTTGTCGATCTCGGCCCAGGTTTCGGCAATCCACATCACCGCCGCCGAGGCGTAATCGCGAAAGCGCCCGGGCAAGAGCAGTTTCAGCAGGGCGAACACCATCAAAGGCCCGAACAGCACCAGGGTGTTAAGCAACAGCAGCAGGGTAACGAAACAGCCGGTGAGCAGGCGGCGCATAAGTCACTCTTGAAAGCGTTTGGGCGCGCCATGATAAGCAGCTTCAGGCGACAGGCCAAATCGGTGGTGACGAATGTTTCACGTTTGCGGCGGTATGCTTGAGCGAATTTGAATGGGTCAGGTTGTTGTATTGATTGATCTGGCCTCTTCGCGGGCAAGCCTCGCTCCTACAGAGTTCCTGTCATATGCAATTTCGCGAACGACACATTTCTGTAGGAGCGAGGCTTGCCCGCGAAGCGATTTCAAGAACGAACGAATTCAAAGGCCGGGGTTCTAAAATCCCGCGGCCCACTCTTCAAGGAACCCCCTACGTGAAATCTCTCCTTGCACTGCTTTCCCTCGTGGCCCTGCCGGTCCTGGCCGCTGAACCGACCCTGTACGGGCGTTACGAATACATCGCGCTGCCGGAAATCGGTGGTGAAGTCCTCAAGGCCAAAATGGACACCGGCGCCCTGACCGCATCCCTGTCGGCCAAAGACATCGAAACCTTCACCCGTGATGGCGACGAATGGGTGCGTTTCCGCCTCGCCACCAAAGGCGCGAGCAACAAGGTCTACGAACACAAGGTCGCGCGGATCAGCAAGATCAAGACTCGCTCCGAAGAAGACGACGATGACAAAGAAGCGATCGAACCCACCAAACGGCCAGTGGTTGATCTGGAACTGTGCCTGGGCAATGTCAAGCGCACCGTCGAAGTCAACCTCACCGACCGCAGCAGCTTCAATTACCCGCTGTTGATCGGCGCCAAAGCACTGCGTGAATTCGGTGCGGCGGTGAACCCGGCACGGCGTTTCACGGCAGACAAACCCGACTGCTGATTGACGGCGAATCAGCCTTGGGGCACCGTTCGCCCACTTAACTAGTGGGCTCGGACGCCATGCCTCATATCCTGATTGTCGAAGACGAAGCGGCGATTGCCGACACCCTGATTTTCGCCTTGCAGGGCGAGGGCTTTACCACCACGTGGTTGAACCTTGGCGCGGCGGCACTCGAGCATCAGCGCGCCACGCCGGCCGACCTGATCATCCTCGATATCGGCCTGCCGGACATCAGCGGCTTCGAGACGTGCAAGCAATTGCGGCGTTTCAGCGAAGTGCCGGTGATGTTCCTCAGCGCCCGTGATGCAGAGATCGACCGCGTGGTGGGTCTGGAGATCGGCGCCGACGACTACGTGGTCAAACCGTTCAGCCCCCGGGAAGTGGCGGCGCGGGTCAGGGCGATTCTCAAGCGCATGGCGCCACGACCGGTGGCGGAGATGGCGCCAGTGCTGTTTCGTATCGACAACGAACGGGTGCAGATCAGCTATCGCAATCAAGCTTTGAGCCTGACCCGCCACGAATTCCGTCTGCTGCAATGCCTGCTGGAACAACCTGAGCGAGTCTTCAGCCGCGAGCAATTGCTCGATGCGTTGGGTGTGGCCGCCGACGCGGGCTACGAGCGCAGTATCGACAGCCACATCAAGAGCGTGCGCGCCAAATTGCGCCAGGTGAAGGCCGACGCCGAGCCGATCCAGACTCATCGCGGCCTCGGTTACAGCTACAGCCCGGGGCACAGCTGATGCCACTGGGGATCCGGATTTTTCTGGTTTATGTGCTGTTCATCGGCCTGACCGGTTATTTCGTGCTCAACACGGTGATGGAAGAAATCCGCCCCGGCGTGCGCCAATCCACCGAAGAAACCCTGGTGGACACCGCCAACCTGATGGCCGAAATCCTGCGCGACGACTTCAAGGCCGGCACCCTCAGCCAGAACCGCTGGCCCGAGTTGCTTAAGGCTTACGGTGAACGGCAACCGAAGGCGAAAATCTGGGGCATGCCGAAGAATCAAGTCAACCACCGTATTTACGTGACCGATGCCAAGGGCATCGTGGTGCTCGATTCCAGTGGCATCGCGGTGGGCCAGGACTACTCGCGCTGGAACGACGTCTACCTGACCCTGCGCGGCGAGTACGGCGCACGTTCGACGCGCAGCAACCCGGATGATTCGAATTCGTCGGTGATGCATGTCGGGGCGCCGATTCGCGACAACGGCCAGATCATCGGCGTGGTGACGGTGGCCAAGCCCAATAGCTCGCTGCAGCCTTACGTTGATCGCACCGAGCGGCGATTGCTGGCTTATGGCGCGGCGCTGATTGGCCTCGGTTTGCTGTTCGGTGCGCTGTTGTCGTGGTGGCTGAGCGCGGCGCTGCGGCGGTTGACGGCGTATGCCCAGGCCGTCAGCGATGGCCGGCGGGTCGAGGTGCCGCATTATCGTGGCGGCGAGCTGGAACAACTGGCCACGGCGGTGGAGCAGATGCGCACCCAGCTTGAGGGCAAAGCCTACGTCGAGCGTTATGTACACACCCTGACCCATGAATTGAAAAGCCCGCTGGCGGCGATCCGTGGTGCGGCGGAGTTGCTGCAAGGCCAGATGCCGCTGGCTCAGCAGCAGCGTTTCGTCAGCAACATCGACAGCGAAAGTGCGCGCATGCAGCAGTTGATCGAACGACTGTTGAACCTGGCGCAGGTGGAACAGCGCCAAGGGCTGGAAGAGCGGGTGGCCGTGCCGTTGGCGGGTTTGGTCGATGAGCTATTGAGCGCGCAGGCTGCGCGAATCGAAGGCAAGCAGTTGCGTGTGGAACTGCAAATTGCTGCGGATCTGAACCTGCTCGGCGAGCCGTTTCTGTTGCGCCAGGCGCTGGGTAATCTGCTGGAGAATGCTCTGGATTTCACCCCGGATCGTGGCTTGCTGCGATTCAGTGCCGCAAAGATCGGTGAGCAAATCGAATTCAAGTTTTTTAACCAGGCCGAGGCGATTCCTGACTATGCATTGCCGCGCTTGAGCGAGCGCTTCTACTCACTGCCGCGTCCGGACAGTGGGCGCAAAAGCACGGGGTTGGGGCTTAACTTCGTTGAAGAAGTGGTCAAACTGCACAACGGCCAACTGTGGGTAGGCAACGTTGCTGGCGGTGTAGAGGCCAAGTTGCATTTACCTGAGGCGACTCGTCATTGACTCAAGGAGTTACCAAGCCAGGCACTGTTTTTCGGGCCTTTTTTCTATGCACGAACTTGAGTGCCGGCTGCTCGATGAACAACCATGAAAGTGTCGCCAGACCGATGACAATAAAAGTCGTGACAACAATAGACGGTACAAAGGCCAGTGGGGTTTTATTGATGACCAGTTGTTGTACGGGAAAGGCATACAGGTAGATGCCATAGGAGATATCAAACCGGCCCCTGATGGTTTTATCTACGTACAACAGGCCCAGGCTGATGGTTGCCAGACTGACCCCTAGAGTGGCGGTGACCCACACCGACGAAGTCCCCAAGGAAACTACTATCAGTAGGATGGAGGCGGCCAATACGATTGCTTTTGTGCGAGGGCTGTTGAAGTGATGTCGATGAAAGGCGATCAATGATCCCGAGAAAAACGCTATGCCCGCGGCGCAGTAGGCCAGAAATTTCTGCGCCAGTGCGCCCGTGATGTAGTTACTCAGGACAAGGGTTGCGAGGCCAAACAGCAGTAACAAAGCCAGAGGCATCAGGGCGCTGCGATACAAGGTCAATACCACCGCCAGCAGAATGTAAAAAACGAACTCGATCTTTAACGTCCACAGGCTTCCGTTAAAGGATTCGCTGAAGATGAAGTCGCTGGTTACTTCATCAATGGAGGCACGTCCAAAGGCTGAAATGCGCAGAAAGTCGACCAAAGCCTCTTTTCCCAAGACATAGTCGCTGGCAAAGAACGCTCCGGCCACGTAGGTCATCAAAAATGAGCAAGCGATAAGCGCCGGAAAGATTCGAGCGACACGCTTTGCCAAGTAGTCTTGAAAGCTAGCGGCGTTCAAATAACTGAGGGTGATCAACAGCCCGGAAATAGCGAAGAAGCAAATGACCGCTGTACCGCCCAACGAGTTGTAACCAGTTATCCCCGGCTCGCTCATGCCCGACAGCACAAAGTGATGGCTGACCAGGACCATGAGGGCAGCGAGGTGTCTGATCAGGTCAAATGAGTTGTTTCGCAAAGAGGCGCTCCTTGTCTGGCCTCCTCTGGATCAAACAAAGGGGCGAAAATCTGAACTGTAGCTGGCAGTAAAATGTATCCGGAATGGGTGCAGATACCCGCAGGGGGCCTGAAGGTAGCGCAGTGTGCCAAGACCCAAAAGGCTTTTACAGGTATTTACACACAATCCCCACAGATCCTCCACGAACCTCCCACACAACTGACCCAGACTTTCCCCATCCAAACAGGGAGAGTCCCATGAACCGTAGCCTGACCCTAAAACTGGGGGCGATTGCCCTTTTGATTCTGTTGCTGCTGATCCCGCTACTGATGATCAACGGCGTGATCCAGGAGCGGCAACAACTGCGCGACGGTGTGCTCGAAGACATCGCCCGCAGTTCCAGTTACAGCCAGCAATTGAGCGGCCCGCTGATGGTGGTGCCCTATCGCAAAACGGTGCGCACCTGGAAAACCAACGAAAAAACCAACCAGCGTTACCAGGACGTTGGCGAGGAACGCGGCCGATTGTATTTCCTGCCGGAGCGCTTCGAACTGGACGGCCAGGTCCAGACCGAACTGCGCGCCCGGGGTATCTACGAAGCACGACTGTTTCATGCCGACAACCGTATCAGCGGGCATTTCTCGGTCCCGGCACAATTGGGCATCAAAGAGGACTTCGCCGATTACCGCTTCGATCAACCGTTCCTGGCCGTCGGCATCAGCGACATTCGCGGCATCGAGAATGCATTGAAACTCGAACTCAATGGCCAAAGCCTGGACTTTGTACCGGGTAGCCAGGTGGGCTGGTTGGGCGAGGGTGTGCATGTGACGCTACCAGCGCTGGATACCCGGCAGGCCACGGAACTGGCCTTCGGTTTCGACTTGCGCCTGCAAGGCACCGGCCAGTTGCAGGTTCTCCCGGTGGGCAAGACCAGCAAGGTTTCACTGGCCGCCAACTGGCCTCATCCCAGCTTCATCGGCAACTACCTGCCGGCCCAGCGTGAAATCACCGATCAGGGTTTCACCGCCCATTGGCAAACCTCGTTTTTCTCCACCAACCTGCAAGAGGCCTTGAGCAGCTGTGTGTCTGGCGGCCAGTGCGAGGCGTTCAGTGGTCGCAGCTTCGGCGTGAGTTTCATCGACCCGGTGGACCAGTACTTGAAAAGCGACCGGGCAATCAAATACGCGTTACTGTTCATCGTCCTGACCTTCGCCGGTTTCTTCCTCTTCGAAGTGCTGAAAAGCCTGGCGGTCCACCCGGTGCAATACGCGCTGGTGGGCGTGGCGCTGGCGTTCTTCTACCTGTTGCTGCTGTCGCTGTCCGAACACATCGGCTTTGCCCTGGCGTATCTGCTGTCGGCGAGTGGTTGTGTGGTGTTGATCGGGTTCTATGTCTGCCATGTGCTGCGCAGTGTGCGTCACGGCTTGAGTTTTTCGGCGGGATTGGCGGCGTTGTATGGCTTGCTCTATGGCTTGCTGAGTGCCGAGGATTACGCGTTGTTGATGGGCTCGTTGCTGTTGTTCGGGCTGCTGGGCGTGTTCATGGTGCTGACCCGCAAGCTGGACTGGTACGGGATCGGGCAGAAACCGGCCAAGCCGCTGGCGTTTGATATTGGAGCCGTGGAATGAGCCGGTCGTTGGGGTTGCGTGAGGATCAGCGGGTGGGCGAGGTGTTGGCGACGCGGATTGCCGGGTTGTTTCCGTTAGATCCGGTGTGGTGCATTCGCGAGCAAGCCCGCTCCCACATTGGCTCTGTGTTGTTACAAATATGGAATGAACAACACAAATCCCCTGTGGGAGCGGGCTTGCTCGCGAAGAGGCCGGTACAGCCAGCGAATATCTAAACCTTCGGCATCGTCGCAATCATCGAAGGCCGCTGACTCACCTCAAAATACCACTCTGCCAGCTTCGGATTCTCTTTGCGCCATTCCAGATCCGGATGGCGCAGATCCAGGTAACCCAAGGCACAGGCCACACTGATCGCCGCGACATCGAAATGGCTGGTCAGCTCGGCAATCGCGTCGGCTTCCAGCAGGGCCAGAGCGCGACGAATCTTGTCGCGCTGACCCTCAAGCCATTCGTCCCAGTGCTTTTCCGGGACGCGCAGGGCCACTTCATAGCGAATCATCACCGCGGCATCCATGATCCCGTCTGCCAGAGAAGCCAGGGTCAGACGCCGCCAGCGTGCCGAGCCTTCACGAGGAATCAGCGGATTGCCGACGTGCTGATGATCGAGATAGTCGAGGATCACCCGGCTGTCGTACAACACATTGCCGTCGGCCAGGCGCAGGGCCGGAATCTTGCCTAGCGGGTTGTCTTCGTTGAGGGCCAGATCCGGGCTGACTGGCGTGAGCTGGCTGGCTTGCAGCGCCACGCGGTTCGTTTGCCCGGTTTCATGCAGCAGCACCATGACTTTGCGGACGAAGGGCGACGCGGGGTTGTGGAACAAGGTCATGCTGGGAACGGACATGGTGACGATCTCGATCGTGGGCAGTGTCGGCAGCATAGCGCGTTGACCCGATAGCTCAAGATGGCTTTAACCCTTGTAGGAGCGAGGCTTGCCCGCGAAAGCGGAGTGCCAGTCGGCATCAGTGTTGAATGACACTCCGCTTTCGCGGGCAAGCCTCGCTCCTACAGTTTTTAGCGGTGTTGCAGAAATCCGCGCAAGGCGAGGACGGTGGGGATGCCCAGCCCGAGCCAGCTCAATGCATCCCACACGCCATCGCCCAACAACGCGGCAAACAGCCCCGCGGCGCTGAGCAGGGCAATGACGGTGGGCGTGGCGAAGACCTTCCAGAAGTTCGACTGTCTCGGTCTCATGTCGGGCACTGCGCATTCTCGAGCACAGTTTTCGTGACCTTGCGCCGCACCACCCACAAATAAACCCCACTGCCGAGCACAATGATGGTCAGCACATCGAGGGTCGCCCAGAGGATTTTCATCGGCATGCCGCCGTAATCACCGAAGTGCAGCGGCTGCGACATGCCCATGGCGTCCATGTACCAAGGCCGTTCAGCCACGGCGGTGACTTGCAGGGTGCTGGCGTCGATCAACACCGGTGTCAGCAGGTGCGAGGTCAGGTGAGTGCTGCCTTTCATGAACACGGCGTAATGGTGTTCGCTGGAAAATCGCGTGCCGGGGAAGGCGATGAAGTCGGGCTGCATGTCCGGCGCGACATCTTTGGCGATGTCGAGTAAGCGAGTCGCAGGCGCCAATTGAGTCAGCGGTGGCGCATCGCGATAGGGTGCAACCATCGCGCTCAGGCTGTCGTTGCGCCACGCGGCAATCAGTAAGTCGGCACAGGCGCTGATCACGCCAGTCACGCCGACCACCAACGCCCAGGTCAGCGTCACCACGCCGATCAGGTTATGCAGATCGAGCCAACGCAGGCGGGTGGATTTGTCGTGGCGCACGGTGGCGAACTTCAAACGCCGCATGAACGGCAGGTACAGCACCGTCCCGGAGACAATCGCCAGCACAAACAGAATCCCCATGAACGCCAGCAGCAACTTGCCCGGCAGGCCGGCGAACATGTCCACGTGCAGGCGCAGCATGACCATCATCAGCCCGCCATTGGCCGAGGGCATTTCCAATGCTTCGCCGGTGCGAGCGTCGAGCATGAAGGTGTGGGACGCGTTCGGCTCGGTGCCGGCGGTGGGCGCCATGATGGCGATCACGCCGTTGGGGTCTTCTTCGTCGTAGCCGAAATATTGCATGACCTCGCCGGGACGATGCTTTTCAGCCGCTTGCACCAACTGCTGCAAATTCAGCTGCGGGGTATCGGCCGGCATGGATTTCAACTCGGCGGCATCGCCCAGCAGATGGTCGATCTCGTGGTGGAAGATCAACGGCAGGCCGGTGAGGGCCAACATCAACAGGAATACCGTGCAAATCAGGCTGGTCCAGGTGTGAACGAATGACCAGCGGCGGATGGTTTTGCTTTTCATTTCATGGCCTTCAGAAAGACCAAAGCCGTCCTCGAAGGACGGCCTGGTCGTGGCGCGTGTCAGTTCAGGCGATTACCACTTGTACGTCGCACTGGCGACGACACTGCGTTGGTCGCCGTAGTAGCAGTAGAAGCTGTCGCAAGTGGAGATGTAGTCCTTGTCGAACAGGTTGGTGGCATTCAATGCCAGTGATGCACCTTTCAGACTGTTATCCAGACGGCCCAAGTCGTAATGGACCGCTGCGTCGAACACCGTGTAGGCATCAGCCTTGCCCAGCCAGGTGTTGCCCTGGTCGCCATAAGTATTGCCGGTATAACGTGCGCCGGCACCAATGCCGAAACCATCCAGCACACCGTTGTGCCAGGTGTAATCGGCCCACAGCGAGGCTTGCTGGTTAGGCATCAGTTGCAGGCGATTGCCCTTGAAGTCACCCTTTTGTACTTCGGACTTGGCCAGGGTGTAGGCGGCGATGACTTTCAGGTTGTCGGTGACGTCGGAAACGGCTTCCAGCTCCAGGCCTTTGACCTTCACTTCGCCGGTCTGGCTGGTAATCGAGACATTGTCCGCGTTGGTCGTGGTGACGGAGACGTTTTTCTGGGTCAGGTTATAGACCGCGGCCGTCAGCAGGGTGTTGCTGCCCGGCGGTTGGTACTTGATACCCAGTTCCCACTGTTTGCCTTCAGTCGGCTTGAACGACTCGGTCGGCGATGCCGTGGCTTTGCTGGTCGGCTGGAATGACTCGGCGTAGGACAGGTAGGGCACGAAGCCCGAGTCGAACACATAGCTGATCGCTGCGTTGCCGCTGAATTTCTTGTCCCGTTCGGTGTTGGTGGCATCACCCTTGTTGAAGAATTTGGTGCCCGTGTGGACCCAGTCCTCACGACCACCGAGGGTCAGACGCCATTGGTCGAGGGCCATTTGGTCCTGGACATACAAACCGGTCTGGTAGGTCTTCTGGTCATAGTCATAGAACGCCGTCGAGCGTGACGGGCGAACGATTGGCTGGCCATAGATCGGGTTGTTGACGTTGGTGGTCAGACCGTCGCCGAAGATCGAGAGGTAGTTGGTATTGGTGCGCTGGTGATCGAGGCCGATCAACAGGGTGTGACGAATGTCGCCGGTCGCGAAGTCGCCCTGGAAGTTGTTGTCCACGGCGAACTGGCTGATGTCCTCGTCGACACTGGTGCTCGAACGGCCAACATTGCCCTCGGCATCCACTTGGGTGAACGGGTAGGCGCCGGGGGTGAGGGCCTGGAAGGACAGGTCCGACTTGGTGTAACGCAGGTTCTGCTTGAACTGCCAGACATCATTCAAGCGATGTTCAAAGGCGTAACCCAGTGCGTAATAGGTGCGGTCGTAGAATTCCCAGTCCGGGTCGCCGAGGTTTTTGTGATGGGAAATCTTGCCGAGTGGCGAATGGATCTTGGTGCCTTGCACAGGCAGAAACTGGCTGGTGATGCCGGTATCGTCTCGGGTGAATTGCGTCAGCAGGGTGAATTTGGTGTCTTCGTCGATGTTCCAGGTCAGGCTCGGCGCGATGTTGTAGCGCTTGTTGTCGACGTGGTCGATCTGCGTGCCGCTGTCGCGTACCACACCGCTCAAACCATAAAGGAACTGGCCTTCGTCATCGATCTTGCCGGTGCTGGCGAAGTTAATCTGGCGATGATTGTCGCTGCCGTATTGCACCTGGATTTCATTGCTCGACTCGGCGTTGGGACGGCGGCTGACCATGTCCAGCAAACCGCCTGGCGGGGTCTGGCCGTAAACCGAAGAGGCCGGCCCGCGCAACAGGGCAAGGCGATCAAGGTTCCAGGTTTCCTGTTTCGGATTGGCGTACACGCCTTTTGGCAGTGGCAGGCCATCGAGGAATTGCGTCGGTTCGAAACCGCGCACGAGCAACCAGTCGGCGCGGGTGTCACTGCCGAAGCTGCTGGCGACGATGCCAGGCATGTAGCGCACAGCGTCATCGAGGTTTTGCACACCGCGATCTTCCATTTGCTGGCGGGTAGCGACGGATATCGAACGCGGCGCTTCGACGAGCGCGGTGTCGGTCTTGGTGCCAGCGGCGGTGCGCGTGGCCACGTAACCTTCGACCGGGCTCCAGGCAGTTTCCGCATTTTCCAGGCCAATGACGGCGGTTTCCGGCAAGGCCATCACGCCCTCGGGCACGGCCACCAGGCTGTAGGTGCCGGCGCTGCTCTGTTCCAGTTGCAGACCGGTGCCGCGCAGGGCTTCACGCAGGGCACCGGTGGCGTCGAACTGGCCCTTCACAGGCGCCGAGGTCTTGCCCGCCGCCAGCGACGGATTCAACGACAGCGCCAGACCGGCCTGGCTGGCGATCTGGTTCAGGGTGCTGGCCAAAGGCGCAGCGGGCAGGTTGTAGGCGCGAACACTGGACGCCTGTTCGGCGGCCATCAGTGGACCACTGGCCAAAGGGGCGCAAAGGGCAATGGCGACCGCCAGCAAATGGGGGCGCAACACGGTGTCTAGCGAACGGGACATACAGCGGCTCCTGAATGGAAATATTTCTCAATTGCCTAGGTGCCGGACGAGAATTCAAAAGTGATAGGGCGAGATGAAAATAATTTCGATTCAGCCATTTCTAATGTGGGGAGGGGGACTTGCCCTAATGCCAGCCAGTTATGCGCAATGCATGTGGGAGCGGGCTTGCTCGCGAAGAGGGCGTGTCAGTCGACATTAATGTTGCCTGGGACACCGCTTTCGCGAGCAAGCCCGCTCCCACAGGATCTGCGCTGAATTCAGGGCTTGGCGTCAGCCTTCGCCACCGTCACCCACCACGGCGTGTGCTGTTCGATCTGCACCGGCAGGGTTGGTAAAAGCGCACTCAACGCCTTGTCGGTATCGTTCAGCGGGAAGCTGCCGGTGATGCGCAGGTCGGCGACCTCTGGCGTGACGCCAAGATGCCCGCGACGATAGCGAGCGAGTTCCTGGACCAGATCCTCCAGCCGCGCGTTGTCCACCACCAGTATGCCGCGGGTCCAGGCATCGGCGCCGAGGTTGAGGGCGATGATCGGGTCCAGGCCATTGCTGCGCATCAGCACTTGCTGGCCTTCGCGTAGGATCTGTTCCTCGGAACTCGATTCGGGATGGGCCGCCACCGCTGATTGCAACACGCTCAGGCGTGTGCCTTCTTCTTCTCGCTTGACCAGGAACCGTGTCCCCAGTGCTCGCATGCTGCCTTCGCGAGTTTCGACAATAAACGGCCGGGCATCGCCATGGCCGGTTTCGACGAGGATTTCCCCTTCCTGAAGGACGATCAGCCGCTGCTTCTCATCGAAGCGCACATCCACTGCGCTGTGGGTGTTGAGGTTGATCTGAGTGCCGTCGCTCAGGCGCAGGGTGCGCTGCTCGCCAGTGGCGGTGCGCTGGTCGGCCAGCCAATAGTCGATGGGCAGATAACGATCACCGGCGAACAGCACCAGGCCGATCACCGCGACGACGCTGGCCAGACCGCTGCCGAGCTTGCGCACCCGTCGCCGGATGCTTTCGCGCGATTGCAGCAGGGCAGTGCGGGCCGGGCCGCTGGCGACGCTGAAACGCTGGTCCAGCATGCCTAACTGACGCCAGGCCCGAGCATGTTCTTCGTGGGCGGCGTGCCATTTGGCAAACGCTTCGCGCTCGACCGCGTTGCCGGAATCCAGCGACAGTTGCCAGGCAATCGCGGCATCCAGCACCTGCGCCGAGACGGGTTTGGAGCTGACTGGGCTCATACCGGCTCACCGTACAACGCGATGTAGCACTGGCGAATGCCCTGGGCCAGGTACTGACGAACCCGCGGCACCGACACCCCCAGACGCTCGGCGATTTCTGCGTGGCTGAGACCATCGAGACGGTTATAGAGAAACGCCGCCCGGGCCTTGCTCGAGAGCTTGCCCAGCAGGTGATCGATGGCTTTGAGGTCTTCGAGGATCAGTTGCTGCTCTTCTATCGACGGTTGTTCGCCTTCGGGGATCAGCATCAATTCGGTGAGGTAGGCCTGTTCCAGTGCGGCACGGCGGAAATAGTCGAACAGCAGGCCTTTGGCGATCGCCACCAGAAATGCCCGAGGTTCGCGAGGCGCCTTCAGTTCGTCACGGCCCAGCAAGCGCACGAAAGTGTCCTGGCTCAGGTCTTCGGCCCGTTGCGGGCAGGCCACGTTGCGCCGTAGCCAGGCTAATAGCCAGCCGCGATGGTCGCGATACAACGCACCAACGAGCTCACTCTGGGGGCTTTGGACTGACGACACGCAACATCACCGAAGGGGAAGTGTTAAGTAACGAGAATTGTTCGCGATTGTGGCAGAGGCGGGGGAGGTAAGCAATTGGTGCTGGTCGGGTGGTTTTGGCGGGGGGTATTCAGGTTGACCGTGTCATCGTTCTTCGCGGGCAAGCCTCGCTCCTACGGGTTTTGTGTCGTTCATGAAATTGGTGAACGACACAAAACCCGTAGGAGCGAGGCTTGCCCGCGAAGGCGCCAGAACAGGCGCCATAAAACCTAAAAAGACGGAGCCTGTCGCCGCCGCTTCCACTGACTCAGTCGCTGCTGCAAATTCAACGGGCTATGAATCTGCTGCTGTCGCGCCCGGCTGAATAAAATCAGCACCAGCTCCGCCGTCGCCAAGGCATCGGCACTGGCGTTATGCCGCTCGAAAACCTCCAGCTTGAACCAGTCGATCCACTCGTCCAGCCCGGCCTCGCGAATGTGTGCCTGTGGACAAAGCAGCGGCGCGATGTCGGCCACGTCCAGAAACGGATGCTGCAACTTGTAGCCCAGATGTTCTTTCAGCGCGCGCCCCAGCATGTGCTGGTCGAACGGCGCATGAAACGCCAGCACCGGACTGTCGCCGATGAACTCCATGAATTCGAGCAAGGCTTGCGCGGGGTCACTGCCGGCGGCAATGGCGCTCGGGCCCAGACCGTGAATCAACACGCTGGGGCCGAGTTTGAGTTCGGTGCATTGCAGCGTGCGTTCGAACTGCTGGCTGAAATCGATCGCCCCGTCCTCGATCACCACCGCACCGATGGACAACAGCCGATCTTTATTCAGGTTCAGCCCGGTGGTTTCCAGGTCGAGTACTACCCAGCGTTGTTCGCGCAGGCTGCAATCGCCCAGCTCGGCCACGGCAGGCAAGCGCTCCAGACGTTGTTGCAGTTCGCCGGGCAAAATGGGGCTGACCGGGCGCAGCCATGAAAACAGGCTCATAACTGATACCGCAGGGTCAGGCTGCTTTGCAGGCGTTGGGCCTGGCGCAGGGATTCACGCAGGATGCGTCGGTCCAGATGATTGAGGCTGTCGGGATCGACGCGGTTGGAGTAGGGAAAATTCTCCCGGGTCTGCAGCTGATGTTGCTGCATGCGGGTTTGCTGGATGAAGTGATACGCCTCTTCATATGCCGCGCCGTCCAGCCGTTCGATGACCTCTTTGTCTACCAGTTGGCGAAAGCGCTCCAGGGTATTGTTGGCGTCGATGCCGTGGGCCAGGGCCAGCACTCGCGCACCGTCGACGAAGGGAGTCAGGCCCTGGAGCTTCAGGTCGAGGGTGGCTTTCTCGCCATTCTTGCGCGCCAGCACGAATTCGCGGAAACGGCCCACGGGCGGGCGGTTGCGCAGGGCGTTTTCGGCCATCATCCGCTGGAACAAGCGGTTGTCGCCGACCTGATCGAGAATGCCTTGGCGCAGTTGCTCGCAGCCTCGCTCGTCGCCCCAGACCACGCGCAGGTCGAAATAGATGCTCGAACCCAGCAGGTTTTCCGGCGTCGCCTCGCGGATAAACGCCGCAAAACGTCGCGCCCATTCGGCCCGGGACAAACACAGCTCGGGGTTGCCGGCCATGATGTTGCCTTTGCACAGAGTGAAGCCGCACAGCGCCAGGTTCTGATTGATCTGCTGGGCGATGGGCAGCAACTTGCCGCGAATCTCGGCGGCGTGGGCCGCGTCGCGGGCCTCGAACAGAATGCCGTTGTCCTGATCGGTGTGCAGC
This sequence comes from Pseudomonas sp. NPDC086112, assembly GCF_044746425.1. Taxonomy (NCBI): domain Bacteria; kingdom Pseudomonadati; phylum Pseudomonadota; class Gammaproteobacteria; order Pseudomonadales; family Pseudomonadaceae; genus Pseudomonas; species Pseudomonas sp. NPDC086112. Next base: position 22,604 of record NZ_JBIVCD010000047.1, read on the forward strand.
GTCTGCTCGCGGCGGCCTTCGCTGCCGAAACATAACCAACTGAACGGCACGCCGGGGTCACCTTTCTCGGCGAGCACCAGTTCGATTACCCGGCACACGGTGTGGTCGTTGAGCAGGGTGATGATGTGGGTGATCTGGGTCGAGGACGCGCCATGGGCCAGCATCCGCTCCACCAATTGGCCGATCTCGCCGCGCATCGCCACCAGGTTTTCCAGCTTCTGGGCACTGCGAATAGTCCGCGCCAGATGCACCAGATCGACCCGCTGCAGGGAAAACAGGTCGCGTTCCGAGACCACGCCGCACAGGCGCTGATCCTTGACCAGGCAGACGTGGGCGATGTGCCGTTCGGTCATGGCAATCGCGGCATCGAAAGCGCTGTGGTCCGGCGTCAGGTAAAACGGCGCCCGGGTCATGTGTCCTTCGATGGCTTCATTGAAGTCGCTGGTGCCGTTGGCCACCACATGTCGCAAGTCGCGCAGGGTGAAAATGCCCAGCGGCGCCTTTTGCTCATCAACCACCACAATGCTGCCGACTTGTTGATTGTGCATCAGCGTTACGGCTTCACGCAGCGCAGTGCTAGGACTGCAAGTCACCGGGTGACGCATGGCCAGTTCACCCAGTCGGGTATTGAGCGAGTACTGGGTGCCGAGGGTTTCCACGGCTTTCTGCTGGACTTGCTGGTTGACCTGATCCAGCAAACTGCTGACTCCGCGTAGGGCAAAGTCGCGAAACGGGCTGGAAAGTGCGAACAGTTTGATGAACGCCAGCTTATTCAGCTGTAGGCAAAAGGTATCTTCGGCCGCCAGATGTTCGGTGCGAGTCGCCCGTTCCCCCAGTAGCGCGGCGAGGGGAAAACACTCGCCGGTGGTGATTTCGAAGGTAGTTTCCGTCCCGCCCTTGGCCGTGTGCGGGCGTTCGCCCACGACCCGGCCCTGTTTGACGATGTAGAAATGCTCAACCGGGCCATCGGCAGGTTTGATGATGCTTTCGCCGGGGGCATAAAAACGCAGCTGACATTGCTCGACCAGATAGGCCAAGTGGGCGTTTTCCATCTGATTGAACGGCGGGAAGCGCTGTAGGAATTGCAAAGTGCCCTGGATGTTCTGCAACACCGCGGTTTTCCCTGCCTGGGTGAAGGCGTCCGCTTTACTCATAACCATTACCGCAGTCTTTTTCTGATTGTTGTGTCGGATCGTTGTGTCAGATCGTTACAGGCATGGTCGGCCCCTACGGGCAGGGTGCCCATTGGACGTAAGTCTAGGTACGCAGTGCCACGGTCGGAATATGGGAAATGTCTGACACAACTGTGGGAAAAACCTCCTACATTGTCTATTGGAAAAGTTTCCGACGAAGTGCACATTGAAGTCTGCTGAGCGATGTCTGACCACTGTGTCAGGGATCGAATCGAAAACGTTGAGAAAGCCATGTCCGACCACGATATTTTGAGTGATGCCGAGCGCGAAGCGCTCAGTGCCGTCATGCTGGAACCAGACTTGCCGCCGCAGCGGGTGTTGATCGTCGATGACGATAAGGACTCCAGGGAATTGCTGTCGGAAATTCTGGGGCTGGACGGCATTCACTGCATGATGGCGGCCAGTGGCGAAACGGCGCTCAAATTGCTGGAGACGAAGTCATCAATCGGGTTGGTGATTACCGACCTGCGGATGGGACATGTCGACGGCCTGGAACTGATCCGTCAGGTGCGGGAATCGGCGCGTGCGGCGTTGCCGATCATCATCGTCTCTGGCGACGCCGACGTGAAGGATGCGATCGAAGCCATGCACTTGCACGTAGTGGACTTTCTGCTCAAGCCCATCGATAGCGGCAAACTGCTTGAATTGGTCAAGCATGAGCTGGGGATGGATGTGTAGCGGCTTTTTTTGTGGGCGAGGGGGCTTGCCTGTGGCGAGGGAGCTTGCTCCCGCTGGGTTGCGAAGCAGCCCCAAAACCAGCAATCCCAATGTACCTGGTACACCGCATACACAGGATTTACGACTGCTGCGCAGTCGAGCGGGAGCAAGCTCCCTCGCCACAGGGGACCGCGGCGTAAAAAAAAGCCCTGATCTTTCGATCAGGGCTTTTTCATGTCCAGCGTCAGCGTTTACTCAAAGGCCATTGGCAGCCTTGAATTCGCGACGACGACGGTGCAGGACCGGCTCGGTGTAGCCGTTTGGCTGCTTGGTGCCTTCCACCACCAATTCGACCGCCGCCTGGAAGGCGATATTGCTGTCGAAGTTCGGTGCCAGCGGACGGTACAGCGGGTCGTTGGCGTTCTGACGGTCAACCACCGGCGCCATGCGCTTGAGGCTTTCCATCACCTGATCTTCAGTGACGATGCCGTGGCGCAGCCAGTTGGCGATGTGCTGGCTGGAAATACGCAGCGTCGCACGGTCTTCCATCAGGCCGACGTCATTGATGTCCGGCACTTTCGAGCAACCCACACCCTGGTCGATCCAACGCACCACGTAACCGAGAATGCCCTGGGCGTTGTTGTCCAGTTCGTTCTTGATCTGCTCCGCGGTCCAGTCTGGGTTGACGGCCAAAGGGATGGTCAGGATGTCGTCCACGGAAGCGCGAGCACGTTTGGCCAGTTCAGCCTGACGGGCGAACACGTCGACCTTGTGGTAATGCAGCGCGTGCAGCGCGGCGGCGGTCGGCGATGGAACCCAGGCGGTGTTGGCACCGGCCATCGGGTGAGCGATTTTTTGTTCGAGCATTGCTGCCATCAGGTCCGGCATGGCCCACATGCCTTTACCGATCTGGGCGCGACCTTGCAGGCCGGTGCTCAGGCCAATATCGACGTTCCAGTTCTCGTAGGCGCTGATCCACTTCTCGGCCTTCATGTCGGCCTTGCGCACCATCGGGCCGGCTTCCATGGAGGTGTGGATTTCATCGCCCGTACGGTCGAGGAAGCCAGTGTTGATGAACACCACGCGTTCGCTGGCAGCCTTGATGCAGGCCTTGAGGTTAACCGTGGTGCGGCGCTCCTCATCCATGATCCCGACTTTGAGGGTGTTGCGCGGCAAGCCCAGCACGTCTTCGATGCGACCGAACAGCTCGTTGGTGAACGCCGCTTCTTCCGGGCCGTGCATCTTCGGTTTCACGATATAGACCGAGCCGGTGCGGCTGTTCTTGCGCGAGCTGTTGCCGTTGAGGCTATGAATCGCCGCGAGGCAAGTCACCAGACCGTCGAGAATACCTTCCGGTACTTCATTGCCATCTTTATCGAGGATCGCGTCGATGGTCATCAGGTGACCAACGTTGCGCACGAACAACAGCGAGCGACCGTGCAGGCTCAGTTCTTTGCCATCGACACCGGTGTAGGTGCGATCGGCGTTCATGGTACGGGTAAAGGTCTGTCCACCCTTGGCGACTTCTTCCGACAGATCGCCCTTCATCAAGCCGAGCCAGTTGCGGTAGATCACCACTTTGTCATCGGCATCGACCGCGGCGACCGAGTCTTCGCAGTCCATGATGGTGGTCAGCGCGGCTTCCATCAGGATGTCTTTGACGCCGGCCGCATCGGTCTGGCCGACGGGGGTGCTGGCGTCGATCTGGATTTCGAAGTGCAGGCCGTTGTTTTTCAACAGGATCGCAGTTGGAGCCGCTGTATCGCCGTGGAAACCGATCAGTTGCGCATCGTCGCGCAGGCCGGTGTTGCTGCCGCCTTTGAGGGCGACCACCAGTTTGCCGTCAATGATCTTGTAGCCTGTGGAATCGACGTGGGAGCCGGCAGCCAGTGGCGCGGCTTCGTCGAGGAAGGCGCGGGCGAAGGCGATGACCTTGTCGCCGCGAACCTTGTTGTAGCCTTTGCCTTTTTCCGCGCCGTCCGCTTCGCTGATGGCGTCGGTGCCATAGAGCGCGTCATACAGCGAACCCCAGCGGGCATTCGAGGCGTTGAGCGCGAAGCGCGCGTTCATCACCGGCACCACCAGCTGTGGACCGGCCATGCGGGCGATTTCGTCATCGACGTTTTGCGTCGTTGCCTGGAAATCAGCCGCTTCTGGCAGCAGATAACCGATGTCTTGCAGGAAGGCTTTGTAGGCCACCGCATCGTGCGCAACACCTGCACGAGCCTGGTGCCAGGCATCGATACGTGCCTGGAAATCATCGCGTTTGGCGAGTAGGGCTTTGTTCTTCGGCGCCAGGTCATTGATGACCTTGTCGGCACCGGCCCAGAACGTGTCGGCGGTGAGGCCGGTACCGGGAATGGCTTCGTTGTTCACGAAGTCGAACAGGACTTTGGCGACCTGCAGGCCACCGACTTGAACGTGTTCAGTCATTGCTTGCCTCACTCTGCTCAGCTATTTCGCTTTTCAGCTCTTCAATTTTAACAATGAAGCCTCTGGCCATTTAAACCACAAACCCTTCTACCAGTACATGCCATTGCTGGCGGCTGGGTTCGATCCGATCAACGGCTTTACGGCCTTGCTGACAGGGCTTTCAGGGGTTGCGACGGACCTGCGGCAGACATCGATCCAGCGTTATGTAGTGCGCGCTGCGGCATACTACATGATGAATTGCGGTTGTGAAAATTAGACTAATTACGTCGTTCTGCGACCCCATGACGCATTGTGGTCATGGCGAGAAACGGGATGTTCTCAAAAAACTATTGGATTGTTCCAGTTAAATATAAAAACTTGTACACGATTTGTGGTTTGGCAGGATTGTTGGTGGTGCCCTATTCGCGGGCAAGCCTCACTCCTACAGGTCCGCGTCGTTCCCATGATTGTGGATTACCTCGATACTGTAGGAGCGAGGCTTGCCCGCGAAGGGGCCGATCGATTCAACACACAATTGACTCTACTTCAGGCACCCACCAGCCCCTTGCCTATACTTGTTTTTCTATAACAAAAGTCATGACCAGAGGGCTGCGCCATGGACCATCTCGTACTCACTGTAATTGCTCCAGACAAGCCCGGGCAGGTCGAGCGCATCGCTCAATGCATTGCCGAGCACGGCGGTAACTGGCTGGAGAGCCGCATGTCGCGGATGGCCGGGCAGTTCGCCGGGATCCTTCGGGTGGGTGTACCGGCCGAGGCTTACGATGAACTGGTAGACGCCCTACAGAGATTGGCGGATCAAGGGATCCGCGTGCTGATCGCCGAAAGCGGCATCGAACAATCCTGCACCTGGAAGCCGATTGCCATGGAGCTGGTGGGCAATGATCGTCCGGGTATTGTGCGAGACATTACGCGTCTGCTGAGTGAGCAGGGCGTGAACCTGGAGCAGTTGGTGACCGACGTTCGACCGGCGCCGATGAGTAGCGAGCCGCTGTTCCATGCCGAGGCGATTCTTGCGGTGCCACTGACCTTGTCGCTGGAGGTGCTGCAATCGCGCCTGGAAACCCTGGCGGACGATCTGATGGTCGAATTGGTGCTGCGCAGCGAACCCTGAAAAGGTTATCCAAGTTATACGTGCACCTGCCTGTGGATAACCTGTAGAGACACCTCGCCAGGCCACGTCGGCCGGTGCTCTTCAGGATCTGATCAAAAAACCAGCAGTTTCAGTGACTTGCGCACAAACGCCGGGGATCACACTGTGGATAACCTTGGGAAGGATGGATGCAGGCCACGGGATACGTGGCCTGTAGAGATTTGTACGTTTTCTGATCAGCTGCGGCGGCGCAGACTTATCCACGCATCGACGCTGTAAACCGCCAGACCGGCCCAAATAAAGATGAACGCCACCAGCGTGCTGGACGACAAGTGTTCGCCAAACAGCAGAACGGCTTGCAACAACACCAGCGTCGGCGCCAGGTACTGGAGAAATCCGAGGGTGGTGTAGGGCAAATGCCGGGCGGCGGCGTTGAAACACACCAGCGGCACCAGCGTCACCGGACCTGCAGCCACCAGCCACCAGGCTTCAGAGGTGGTCCAGAATTCGGCTTGCGCGCTGCTCGCCGTCGGATTGAACAGCAGCCAGGCGACAGCAATCGGCACCAGCATCCAGGTTTCCACCACCAGCCCGGGCAGCGCCTTGACCGGGGCCTGCTTGCGGATCAGTCCGTAGAAGCCAAAGGTCAATGCCAGCACCAGCGACACCCACGGCAGGCTGCCGACTTGCCACACTTGCTGCGCAACACCGACCGCCGCCAGGCCAACCGCCAGCCATTGCATGCGCCGCAGCCGTTCGCCGAGGATCAGCATTCCCAACAGCACGTTTACCAGTGGGTTTATGTAGTAACCGAGGCTGGCTTCGAGCATGCGTCCGTTGTTCACCGACCAGACGTAGGTCAGCCAGTTGGCGGCGATCAACGTGCCGCTCAGGGCCAGGATTGCCAGCCGTCGGGGGTTCTCCCGCAGTTCGCGCCACCAGCCGGGATGCTTCCAGACGAGCAGCAGCAAAGCACCAAACAGCGCGGACCAAAGCACTCGATGGATGATGATCTCCACGGCGGGCACGTTGGCGATGGCTTTGAAGTAGAGCGGGAACAGGCCCCAGATGATGTAGGCACTCAGGCCCAGGATGTACCCGCGACGCGGGTTGGCGGCTTGCATGAGAATCCTTGCTTAGGCAGCTAACAAAGAGGGGATTGTATAGATGTGTCATGTTTTTTGTAGGAGCGAGGCTTGCCCGCGAAGAACGATGATGCGGTTCGTCAGACAAACCGCGTTATCGTTCTTCGCGGGCAAGCCTCGCTCCTACAGGGGCTGGTGTGTTTAGAAGAGTTTTAGTGGCTCTTCATTGAGCGCAGCCAATTGCTCACGCAGCGCCAGCACTTGATCGCCCCAATAGCGCTCGGTACCAAACCACGGAAAGCTGCGAGGGAAGGCCGGGTCGTCCCAGCGACGGGCGAGCCAGGCGCTGTAGTGCATCAGGCGCAAGGCGCGTAGCGGTTCGATCAGTGCCAGTTCCCGCGGGTCGAAGTCGTGGAATTCGTTGTAGCCGTCCATCAATTCCGACAACTGCCCCAGACATTCCTGACGATCACCCGCCAACATCATCCAGATATCCTGCACCGCCGGGCCCATGCGGCAGTCGTCGAGGTCGACGATGTGGAACATCTCGTCGCGGCACATCATGTTGCCGGGGTGGCAATCGCCGTGCATGCGGATGTTCTGGTGTGGCGTGGCCTTGTAGACCTCTTCGACCCGCTTGAGCAGGTCGCGGGCCACGGACTCGTAGGCCGGCAGCAAGCTTTTGGGTACGAAATTGCCTTCGAGCAATGTCGTCAGCGAGTCCTGACCGAAGTTCTTTACTCCCAGCGCTTCACGGTGTTCGAACGGTTTGGTGGAGCCGACCGCGTGCAGGCGACCGAGCAGTTGCCCCAGGCGATACAGCTGATCGAGATTGCCCGGTTCCGGCGCACGGCCGCCACGGCGGGGGAACAGGGTGAAGCGGAAACCGTTGTGTTCGTGCAGGCTGGCACCGTTGTGAATCATCGGCGCGACCACCGGTACGTCGCATTCGGCGAGTTCAAAGGTGAATTGGTGCTCTTCGAGAATCGCTTCATTGGTCCAGCGCTGCGGGCGGTAGAACTTGGCGATCAGCGGTTCGGAGTCTTCGATGCCGACCTGATAGACACGGTTCTCGTAGCTGTTGAGCGCCAGAATGCGGGCGTCGCTGAGAAAGCCGATGCTTTCGACGGCATCGAGCACGAGGTCTGGGGTGAGCGTTGCAAACGGGTGGGTCATGCTGACTCCTGCGCGCAGCAGGCTGCCGCGTCGGGCCAAACATGGTAGCGCAGACGGGGCTTCTTTAGGGGGTGGGCTTGAGATCAGTGGTGTTTGGGATGACGCCTTCGCGGGCAAGCCTCGCTCCTACAAGGGATCACGCTGTACCTGTAGGAGCGAGGCTTGCCCGCGAAGAGGCCCGATCAGGCGCCGACGACTCCGCCATCCTCGCGGGAAATCGCCATCACCGAAGACCGCGGCTTGCCGTTGGGCAGATGCTCGGGGAACGTCGACCCACCGTTTTCCCCCGGATGCTGGATCCCGACAAACAAGGTTTTCTGATCCGGCGAGAAGCTGATCCCCGTCACCTCGCAGCCCACCGGCCCGACCATGAAGCGGCGGATCTCGCCGGTCACCGGGTCGGCACAGAGCATCTGGTTATTGCCCATGCCCGCGAAATCGCCTGCGTTGCTCGAGTCGCCATCCGTGAGGATCCACAGGCGACCGGCCTTGTCGAAACCCAGCCCGTCCGGGCTGTTGAACATGTTCTGCGGTGTGATGTTCGATGAACCGCCCTTCGGCGTGCCGGCGTGGACGCCCGGGTTGCCGGCGACCACAAACAGATCCCAGGCAAAGCTTTTCGAGCCGTGATCGTCACGGTCAGTGCGCCAGCGCAAAATCTGCCCGTAGACGTTCTTTTCGCGCGGGTTCGGCCCGCCCACCGGTTGCCCGTCCTCGCCACGCTTGGCGTTGTTGGTCAGCGTGCAATAGACCTGGCCATCCTTGGGGCTGACGACGATCCATTCCGGGCGGTCCATGCGCGTAGCTTTCACCACGCTGGCCGCGAGGCGGGCGTGAATCAGCACTTCGGCCTGATCAGCAAATCCGCTGCTGGCATCAATGCCGTTCTTGCCATGGGTCAGTTCGATCCACTCGCCCTGGCCTTTCGGGTGATCGGCATTGCCGTCGCCCGCATCGAAGCGCGCCACGTACAAAGTGCCGTGGTCCAGCAGGTCGCGGTTGGCCTTGGGGTTTTTATGGTTGATCTTGTCGCGGCTGACAAATTTGTAGATGAACTCGCCGCGCTCATCGTCGCCCATGTACACCACGGCGCGACCGTCATTGGTTTCGGCCAGTGCGGCGTTTTCATGTTTGAAGCGGCCCAGCGCGGTGCGTTTGACCGGCGTCGACTGAGGATCGAACGGGTCGATTTCCACCACCCAGCCATGACGATTGAGTTCGTTGGGGTTTTTCGCCAGGTCGAAGCGCGGATCGTGTTGATGCCAGTTGATTTCTTTACTGGCCGCCACCGCGCCGTAGCGTTTCTGCGCGGCGTCGAATTTCTGCTCGGCATTGCTACTGCCGAAGCAGTCGGTGAAGTTCTCTTCGCAGGTCAGATACGTGCCCCACGGCGTCTTGCCGTTGGCGCAGTTCTGGAAGGTGCCGAGGACGTTCTTGCCGTGTTTGTCGGCGCTGGTTTTCATCAGCTCGTGACCTGCCGCCGGACCGCTCAGGCTGATCGGCGCGTTGCCGTGAATGCGCCGGTTGTAGCGCGAGCCCTGGATGAACTGCCACTGGCCGTTCTTGCGCTGCACTTCGATGACCGACACACCTTCGCAGGCCAGGGCCTTGCGCACATCTTCCGCCGATTGCGGCATACCACCGTGGGGGTAGAGGTAGCGGTAGTTGGTGTATTCGTTGTTGATCGCCATCAGCGCCCGGTCTTTTTCACCGGGGAATTCGAACAGGCTCATGCCGTCGTTGTTGTCGCCGAACTGGACTTCCTGCGCCTGGGCCGTGCCGTTGCCGCTCGGGTCGAACGCCGGGCCATTTTTTTGCAGTGGCTGGCCCCAGCTGATCAACACCGAAGATTTGTAGCCCGGCGGCAGGGTGATGGTATCGGTCGTGGCGGCGGCGATGCTGTCGAAACCCAACAGTTTGCTGGAACCGGCGCTGACGCTGGCGGCCAGCACGCTGCGACTCAGCAGGTTGCCACCGAGAAACATCGCCGCACCACAGAGGGCACCCGCGCTGATGAAGCCACGACGGCTGAGGCCGACCATTTTTTCGAGGTCGGTGGGTTGGTTGTCTTCTAATAAGCTCACATCAGGCTCCCTGCGGGTTTTTGCAGCCACCTTAATGGTGGTCGATGAAGCTTTTGTTGCAGCCGCTGCATTGATTTTTTGTAGCAGCTGCCGAAGGCTGCGTTCGATCGCGAAGCGGTCGTAAACCCGCCACCGCGATTGCCAACGTCGGATGGCGACTGCTGCGCAGCCGAACGCAGCCTTCGGCAGCTGCTACAGGGTTGTGTGGTGTCTGATCTAGAGCGGTGTGCCCAGCAGAATGTTGGATGGCGCGAATTGCACCTGTACCGGTTTTCCGGCGGTGAGTTCGAGGGTCTTCAGGTGCAGCGGCTCGGCCAGGGCGCAAAGTGTCTGGCCATTGGGCAGGCCGATGCGCACTTCGCTGGGGCCGTCGTCGGCGTCGAGGATTTCTTCGATCATGCCCTTCAGGCAATTGTTGCCGGGCGTTGCGGTTTGATCGATGCCCAGCAGTTCCAGCCAACCGGCCTTGATCAGCGCCACTACTTCGGTGCCGGTCTGCAGTTCCAGGCGCAGAGTGCTGTCGTGGGTGATCTGCGCATCGATCCGCAAACCTTCGGCCAGTTCAAGACGGATGCGGTCGTTGCGTCCTTGTGCATCGATCGCCACGACCTTGCCGTGCAGTTGGTTGCGCGCGCTGGTTCTGAGCATCAGGCGACCGAGCAGGTCCAGGTCACTGGCTTCTTCGGCGGCTTCCAGCACCTGAGTCTGCAAGGCTTGCAGCTTTTGATACAGGCGCAACACGCGCTCACCTTCGCTGGACAGTTTGGCGCCGCCACCGCCCTTGCCGCCGACGCTACGCTCCACCAGCGGTTTCTGCGCGAGGTTGTTCAGCTCGTCGATGGCGTCCCACGCCGCCTTGTAACTCAGGCCGGCGCTTTTCGCGGCGCGGGTGATCGAGCCTTGTTCGGCGATGTGTTGCAGCAACGCGATGCGCTGCGGGCGACGGGCAATGTGCTGGGACAACAACGTAGGCAAGGACATGGCGAGACGCTTTGGGCTGTGGCGATGGGGAGGACGTTGGCGGCTTGGCGCGCGGGAGTCAAGTCAGGTCACGTCGCCAGGTTTTGGGGTACGGGCCAGGCAGTAGACATCGACCCGCGCGGCGCCCGCGTCCATCAACAGGCGAGCCAGGGCCTGGGCGGTGGCGCCGGTAGTCAGCACATCGTCGACCAATGCGAAATGGCGACCCTTGATCGAGGCGCTGGGCGCCAAGGCAAAGGCGTGGCGCAGGTTCTTTTTACGGGCGTCGGCATTCAGCTCTTGTTGCGCGCTGGTGTCCTGAATCCTCAGCAGCAGCGTTTCATCATAAGGAATATCGAGGCTGACGCTGAGCCAGCGGGCGACCATCGCCGCCTGGTTGAAACCCCGCTGGCGCAGGCGTTTGGCGGCCAGCGGTACCGGTATCAGCGCGTCGGGCCGATCCAGGTCTTCATCGAAGCGATGTTGCAGGAACTGAGCAAGAAGTTCGGCGAGCAGGCGGCCTAACGGCCACTTTGCGCTGTGCTTGAAGCGGGTGATCAAACTGTCGACCGGAAAGCTGTAAGTCCAAGGCGCTGCGACTCGCTCGAAGGCCGGCGGTTGTTTCAAGCATTGGCCGCACGTCAGGCCCGTGGAAGGCAAGGGCAGGGCACAGGTTTGGCAGTGCTCGCCCAGCCAGGGCAGGTCGGTTTCGCAGGCCATACAGATTGGCCGGATATCTTCTGTCGCTTCGCTGCAGAGTAAGCAGTGTTGGTTATTGTTTAACCAGTTGTAAACCGGTCCTACGTATCGTGGTTGACAGCGCATCGCTCTTCCTTAAATATGCCGAACATCCGTGTCGCGTCTGTGGGTATTCCATTCCCCAGCCGCTTGCCAAGCATAAACAAGGAAACGCCCATGAGCGCCAGCACCACTGCAACCCTGCGTCATGACTGGTCTTTGGCCGAAGTCAAAGCACTCTTCGTTCAGCCATTCAACGACCTGCTGTTCCAGGCGCAGACGGTGCACCGCGCGCATTTCGACGCTAACCGTGTCCAGGTTTCGACGCTGCTGTCGATCAAGACCGGTGCTTGCCCGGAAGATTGCAAATATTGTCCGCAGTCCGGTCACTACAACACCGGCCTGGAAAAAGAAAAACTGATGGAAGTGCAGAAGGTCCTCGAAGAGGCCGCTCGTGCCAAGGCCATCGGTTCGACCCGTTTCTGCATGGGCGCGGCGTGGAAGCACCCGTCGGCCAAAGACATGCCGTACGTGTTGGAGATGGTCAAAGGCGTGAAAGCCATGGGCCTGGAAACCTGCATGACCCTGGGTCGTCTCGATCAGGACCAGACCGTCGCCCTGGCCGAAGCCGGCCTGGACTACTACAACCACAACCTCGACACCTCGCCGGAGTTCTACGGCAGCATCATCACCACCCGTACGTACAGCGAGCGCCTGCAAACCCTGGCTTACGTGCGTGATTCGGGGATGAAGATCTGCTCCGGCGGCATTCTCGGTATGGGCGAGTCCCTCGACGACCGCGCCAATCTGCTGATCCAGCTGGCCAACCTGCCTGAGCATCCAGAGTCGGTGCCGATCAACATGCTGGTGAAGGTCGCCGGTACGCCGCTGGAAAATGCTGACGACGTCGACCCGTTCGACTTCATCCGCATGCTCGCTGTCGCTCGCATCCTGATGCCAAAATCCCACGTGCGCCTGTCCGCCGGCCGTGAAGCGATGAACGAGCAGATGCAGGCCCTGGCGTTCTTTGCCGGCGCCAACTCGATTTTCTACGGCGAAAAACTGCTGACCACCGCCAACCCGCAGGCGGACAAGGACATGCAGCTGTTCTCGCGTCTGGGCATCCTGCCGGAAGCCCGCGAAGAGCACGCCGACGAAGTGCATCAGGCCGCCATCGAACAGGCGCTGGTGGAGCAGAAGAGCAGCGAGCAGTTCTATAACGCGGCTGTCTGACTTCACCCCGCCCTGTAGGAGCGAGGCTTGCCCGCGAATGAGGCACTTTGGTCTATCTGACTGACCGTGGTGACCCCTTCGCGGGCAAGCCTCGCTCCTACAGGAGTTGTTTGTTTTCCTGACCCGTGAGGCCTGCATGTCTTTCGATCTCGCCGCACGCCTTGCTGCCCGTCGTGCCGAAAACCTTTATCGCCAGCGTCCGCTGCTCGAAAGCCCTCAGGGGCCGGAAGTGGTGGTCGATGGCCAGCCGTTGCTGGCGTTCTGTAACAACGATTACCTGGGCCTGGCCAATCACCCGCAGGTGATCGAAGCCTGGCGCGCCGGCGCGTCGCGTTGGGGCGTGGGCGGTGGTGCTTCGCATTTGGTGATTGGCCACAGCGGCCCGCATCACGCACTGGAAGAAGCCCTCGCCGAGTTCACCGGTCGCCCGCGAGCTCTGCTGTTCACCACCGGTTACATGGCCAACCTCGGCGCGGTCACCGCGTTGGTCGGGCAGGGCGATACGGTGCTCGAAGACCGGCTCAATCATGCGTCGTTGCTGGATGCAGGGTTGTTGTCCGGTGCGCGTTTCAATCGCTATCTGCATAACGACGCGGCCAGTCTGGCCAAGCGCCTAGAGAAGGCCACCGGCAATACGCTGGTGGTCACTGATGGCGTGTTCAGCATGGACGGTGACATCGCCGACCTGCCGGCGCTGGCGCGGGAAACCAAGGCCAAAGGCGCCTGGCTGATGGTCGATGACGCTCACGGTTTTGGTCCGCTGGGTGCCAATGGCGGCGGGATCGTCGAGCATTTCGGTCTGAGTCAGGAAGACGTGCCGGTGTTGGTCGGCACCCTTGGCAAGGCTTTCGGTACGGCCGGTGCTTTTGTGGCTGGCAGTGAAGAGCTGATCGAAAGCCTGATCCAGTTCGCTCGCCCTTATATCTACACCACCAGCCAACCGCCGGCGCTGGCCTGCGCGACACTGAAAAGCCTGGAGCTGTTGCGCAGCGAACACTGGCGACGTGAGCATCTGCAGGCGCTGATTCGCCAGTTCCGTCATGGCGCCGAACAGATTGGCCTGGAGTTGATGGACAGCTTCACGCCGATCCAGCCGATCATGATTGGCGATGCCGGGCGCGCAGTTCGACTGTCGCAGATGTTGCGCGAACGCGGGCTGATGGTGACCGCGATTCGTCCACCGACTGTGCCCGCGGGCAGCGCACGTTTGCGCGTAACCCTGACCGCCGCTCACAGCGAGGCGCAGGTACAGCTATTGTTAAATGGACTGGCCGATTGTTTTCAACAACTGGGACCGGAGCCAAGCCATGCGTGATCGTCTGATTCTGCTGCCGGGTTGGGGTCTCGGGATTTCGCCGCTGGAACCCTTGGCAGCGGCCTTGCAAGGGTTGGATGAGCACCTGCGCGTCGAGATCGAGCCGTTGCCGGAGCTGGAATCGAGCGACCTTGAAGAATGGCTCGATGAGTTGGACTCGACGTTGCCGCAGGATGCCTGGCTCGGTGGCTGGTCATTGGGTGGCATGCTGGCGTCCGAGTTGGCGGCACGACGCGGTGACCGCTGCTGCGGCTTGGTGACCCTGGCGAGCAACCCTTCTTTTGTCGCCCATGAACGATGGTCGAGCGCGATGCCCGGCGAAACCTTCGATGCGTTTCTGGCCGGCTGCAAGGCTGACTCGCGCATGACGTTGAAACGTTTTTCGCTGCTGTGCGCCCAAGGTGCCGAAGACCCGCGCGGGATGTCACGGCTGTTGCTCGCTGGCGCACCGCATACGTCTTCGCCGGTGCTGATGAGCGGCCTGGAGTTGCTTGCCCAGCTGGATACCCGGCAAGCGTTGCAAGCGTTTCGCGGCCCGCAGTTGCACTTGTTCGCCGGCCTCGACGGGCTGGTCCCGGCCGAAGCGGCGGGGGACTTGTTGACGCTGCTGCCGGATGTCGAAATCGGTCTGATTGAACAGGCCAGTCACGCGTTTCTTCTGGAAGACCCTCACGGTGTGGCGGGGGCGATTCAGGCCTTTTTGCATGAGTTCGGTGATGACTGATTTATCCCTTCCCAACCTGCCCGGCGGCTTGCCCGACAAACGCCAGGTGGCGGCGTCCTTTTCCCGTGCGGCGGAGAGCTACGACAGCGTGGCCGAACTGCAGCGTGACGTGGGCAGCGAGTTGTTGCGTCGGTTAACGGGAGATCTTGTCCCTGCTCGTTGGCTGGATATGGGCTGCGGCACAGGGTATTTCAGCCGAGCCTTGGCGCAGAAGTTTCCTGCGAGCGCCGGAGTGGCGCTGGACATCGCTGAAGGCATGCTCAATCACGCTCGTCCCTTGGGCGGCGCGACCCATTTCATCGCGGGCGATGCCGAGCGCTTGCCGTTGCAGGACTCGACCTGCGATCTGGTCTTCTCCAGCCTGGCGGTGCAATGGTGCGCGGATTTCGCCTCGGTGCTCAATGAGGCGTATCGGGTACTGAAACCGGGCGGTGTTTTTGCGTTTGCTAGTCTGTGTGTAGGCACGCTGTACGAATTGCGCGACAGCTGGCGTCAGGTGGATGGCATGGTGCACGTCAACCGCTTCCGCGAGTTCGGTGTTTATCAACAGCTTTGCGCGGGCAGCGGCTTGAAGGTCGTCAGCCTCGAAACGCAGCCGCATGTGTTGCATTACCCCGATGTCCGCAGCCTGACCCATGAGCTCAAGGCACTTGGGGCGCATAACCTGAACCCCGGTCGGCCAGGCGGTTTGACCGGCAGGGCGCGGATCCTCGGCCTGATCGAGGCTTACGAGCAGTATCGTCAGGCACAGGGACTGCCGGCGACTTATCAAGTGGTTTACGCCGTGTTGGAGAAACCCTTATGAGTGCAGCCTATTTCATCACCGGTACTGACACCGATGTCGGCAAGACCACCGTCGCCGCAGGCTTGCTGCATGCCGCGCGGTTGGCGGGCTTGAGCACGGCAGCGGGCAAACCGGTGGCCTCCGGTTGCGAGCTGACGCCCAAGGGGTTGCGCAACGCCGATGCGCAGGCCCTGTTGGCCGAGTGCTCGATACCGTTGACCTACGAACAGGTCAATCCGGTCGCGTTCGAACCGGCGATTGCACCGCATCTGGCGGCGCGAGAGGCTGGCGTGGCATTGACCGTGCAATCACTGTTGACACCGATGCGGCAGATTCTCGATATGCAGGCGGACTTCACGTTGATCGAAGGTGCTGGCGGCTGGCGAGTGCCGTTGGCGGATCAGGACAATCTGTCGGACCTGGCGATGGCGCTGGGGCTGCCGGTGATCCTGGTGGTCGGTGTACGGCTGGGTTGCATCAATCATGCGCTGCTGACAGCTGAGGCGATCGCACGGGATGGTTTGCAGTTGGCAGGGTGGGTGGCCAACATCATCGATCCTAAGACGTCGCGCCTTGAAGAGAACCTCGCGACATTGGCCGAGCGCATCCCCGCGCCATGCCTGGGACGAGTGCCAAAACTCAAATCGGTGACAGCCGACGCGGTGGCCGCGCATTTGCAGCTGGATCTGCTGGACTGAATTTGTTGGCTTGAGTTTTAGCTATGACAAGGCACTGTGCCATTAGTGTTTTTGTCGGGCCTTTTGTCGGCGTGTCTGGTTCAATGGCCGCTGTTGATCCTTTGTCGGACGAGTTCCCCCATGGAAATCTCAGGAAATACCGCTTTTTATGCCGGTCTGAGCACTATTCAGACAGGGCAGAACCGTGTCGATCAGGCTTCGGGTCAGATCGCCAACAACACCATCGAACGTTCGGTCACCAGTCAATCCTCCGAGGTTCAGGTTGATCGCCTGCGTTCGGTAGACCGCAGCCAGCAATCGGACTTGGCCAGCAATATGGTCGAGATGTCCCAAGGCAAGTTCCAGGTGGAACTGGGCGTCAAAGTCGCCAAGGCATCCGATGAAATGCTCGGTACGCTGATCGATACATTTGCCTGAACCCTCGCTGAATCCGCTACTCCAACGCCGCGCCTGTTCGCGGCGTTTTTCTGCGTAAGTCCTTCTGCCTCAACTAATCTCTCCTACATGGCGTGTTGCTCAGTCAACGGCGGTGGGCAGCGGCGTGTCCGAGGTTTTCGTGACGCGATGACGAACGGCAAAAGATCGGCGCTTGACAAGAATTGGGCGTAAACGTATGTTTCAAACAACTGTTTGACCGCCACAACAAATCAACGCGGTCGTTCATTCCCGGTTACATCAGCAGAGGTTTATCGCTATGCCTGACTACAAGGCCCCCTTGCGTGATATTCGCTTCGTTCGTGACGAACTGCTCGGCTACGAAGCGCACTATCAGAGCCTTCCGGCTTGTGCAGACGCAACTCCAGACATGGTTGACGCCATTCTCGAAGAAGGCGCCAAGTTTTGTGAGCAGGTGCTGGCTCCGCTGAACCGCGTGGGTGACACCGAAGGCTGCACCTGGAGCGAGTCCGGCGTTAAAACCCCGACCGGTTTCAAGGAAGCCTACAAACAATTCGTCGAAGGTGGCTGGCCAAGCCTGGCTCACGACGTAGAGCACGGCGGCCAAGGCCTGCCAGAGTCTCTGGGTCTGGCCGTCAGCGAAATGGTTGGCGAAGCCAACTGGTCGTGGGGTATGTACCCAGGCCTGTCCCATGGCGCGATGAACACCATTTCCGAACACGGTACGCCTGAGCAACAAGAGGCTTACCTGACCAAACTGGTTTCCGGCGAATGGACCGGCACCATGTGCCTGACCGAACCGCACTGCGGCACTGACCTGGGCATGCTGCGCACCAAGGCCGAGCCTCAGGCTGACGGTTCCTACAAAGTCTCCGGCACCAAGATCTTCATCTCGGCCGGCGAACACGACATGGCCGACAACATCGTCCACATCGTTCTGGCACGTCTGCCGGATGCACCGGCCGGCACCAAAGGCATTTCCCTGTTCATCGTTCCGAAGTTCCTGCCGAACGCAGACGGCTCGATTGGCGCACGCAACGCTGTGACCTGCGGTTCCCTGGAACACAAGATGGGCATCCACGGTAACGCCACCTGCGTGATGAACTTCGACGCGGCCACCGGTTACCTGATCGGCCCGGCGAACAAAGGCCTGAACTGCATGTTCACCTTTATGAACACCGCACGTCTGGGTACCGCGCTGCAAGGTCTGGCTCACGCCGAAATCGGTTTCCAGGGCGGCCTGAAATACGCTCGCGATCGTCTGCAAATGCGCTCCCTGACTGGCCCGAAAGCGCCGGACAAAGCCGCTGACCCGATCATCGTTCACCCTGACGTACGTCGCATGCTGTTGACCATGAAGGCGTTCGCCGAAGGCAACCGTGCGATGGTTTACTTCACTGCCAAGCAAGTCGACATCGTCAAGTACGGCGTAGACGAAGAAGAGAAGAAGAAAGCCGACGCACTGCTGGCCTTCATGACGCCGATCGCCAAAGCCTTCATGACTGAAGTCGGTTTCGAATCCGCTAACCACGGCGTACAAATCTACGGCGGCCACGGCTTCATCGCCGAGTGGGGCATG
>NZ_JBIVCD010000048.1:0-40534 GCF_044746425.1 Pseudomonas sp. NPDC086112
ACGTGCACTCGGTGTTAGTGCCGACGAGCCTCAAGCTGGTCATGATACAACCGCTGCGCTGCACCGCACTGTTCATCCTCGTCGCAAAAATGGTTTTCAAGCTGGTGGACAACTTCTTCGGCGGCGATGGCCGTCACGCGAAGATCGAAGGGCGTGAATTCACCCCCACCGAACTGCGTGTGGTGCGCATGGTGCTGGAACAGGCCTTCGTCGATTTGAAGGAAGCCTGGCAGGCGATCATGGAAGTGAACTTCGAGTACATCAACTCGGAAGTGAACCCGGCCATGGCCAACATCGTCGGCCCGAGCGAAGCGGTCGTAGTGTCGACGTTCCACATTGAACTCGATGGTGGTGGCGGCGACCTGCACGTGACCATGCCGTACTCGATGATCGAGCCGGTGCGCGAGATGCTCGACGCCGGCTTCCAGTCGGACCTCGACGATCAGGATGAGCGCTGGATCAACGCCTTGCGCCAGGACGTGCTGGACGTTGATGTGCCTATCGGTGCCACCGTGGCCCGCCGTCAGCTGCGCCTTCGCGACATCCTGCACATGCAGCCCGGGGACATTATTCCGGTCGAGATGCCGGAAGAAATGATCATGCGCGCCAACGGCGTACCGGCCTTCAAGGTCAAGATGGGCTCGCACAAGGGCAACCTCGCGTTGCAAGTGATCGAGCCGATCGAGCGCCGCTGACCGGCGCTCCACCCCCCCTTTAATTGACTGCTCTTGATTGAGCAGGTGCCCGCCGAGGACAAATGATGAACGACGATATGAACGCCCAGGACGACCAGGCACTGGCTGATGAGTGGGCTGCGGCCCTGGAAGAAACCGGTGACGCCGGGCAGGACGATATCGATGCCTTGCTGGCCGCCGACGCAGCCGGTTCGCCGTCCAACCGTCTGCCGATGGAAGAGTTTGGCAGCGTGCCGAGGAACAACGATCCGGTGACGCTGGACGGTCCGAACCTGGACGTGATCCTCGATATTCCGGTGTCGATTTCCATGGAAGTCGGCAGCACCGATATCAACATCCGCAACCTGCTGCAACTCAACCAGGGTTCGGTGATCGAGCTTGACCGTCTGGCCGGCGAGCCGCTGGACGTGCTGGTCAACGGCACGCTCATCGCCCACGGTGAAGTGGTGGTGGTCAACGAAAAGTTCGGCATCCGCCTGACCGACGTGATCAGCCCAAGCGAACGCATCAAGAAGCTGCGCTGAGTGAAAAAGGTTCTGGGTTTTGTGCTGGGGTTAGCGCAGGCCTTGCCGTTCAGCGCGTTGGCGGCCGAGCCGGTAACGACAGCTGCGACAGCGGTTGCCACGCCGGCCGTCAGCAGCGGTGTGGCGGGGCAATTGACGCAATTGGTATTCGGCTTGGTGCTGGTGCTGGGGTTGATCTTCTTCCTCGCCTGGCTGCTGCGCCGGGTCCAGCAGGCCGGGCCGGCCGGCAAGGGGCAGGTGATCGAGCTGATCGGTTCGCGCGCGCTGGGTCCCCGGGACCGTTTGATGCTGGTGCAGGTCGGCAACGAACAGATTCTGCTCGGCCTGAGTCCCGGCAACATCACCGCGTTGCATGTGCTCAAGGAGCCGGTGCAAGTGTCGGACAATACCGAGAAAGCCACGCCGGAATTTGCCCAGCATCTGCTGAAAATGCTCGGCAAGGATCAGAAGGATAAGAAGTAATGGGTGCGTTACGCATCGTCTTGACGCTGGCCCTGATGCTGGCCGCGCCGCTGGCGTTCGCCGCCGATCCGTTGTCGATCCCGGCAATCACCTTGGGCACTAACGCCGAAGGCGCTCAGGAATACTCGGTCAGCCTGCAAATTCTGCTGATCATGACTGCGCTGAGTTTCATCCCGGCGTTCGTCATGCTGATGACCAGTTTCACCCGGATCATCATCGTGTTCTCGATCCTGCGGCAGGCCCTGGGCTTGCAGCAGACACCGTCGAACCAGATCCTCACCGGCATGGCGTTGTTCCTCACCATGTTCATCATGGCGCCGGTGTTCGATCGGGTGAATCAGGATGCCTTGCAGCCGTATCTGGCGGAGAAACTCACCGCTCAGGATGCCGTGACCAAGGCCCAGGTGCCGATCAAGGACTTCATGCTGGCCCAGACTCGCAGCAGCGATCTGGAACTGTTCATGCGCTTGTCCAAGCGCACTGACATTGCTTCGCCTGATCAGGCGCCACTGACGATTCTGGTGCCGGCGTTCGTGACCTCTGAGCTGAAAACCGCGTTCCAGATCGGCTTCATGATCTTCATCCCGTTCCTGATCATCGATCTTGTGGTGGCTAGCGTGTTGATGGCGATGGGTATGATGATGCTCTCGCCACTGATCATTTCCCTGCCGTTCAAAATCATGTTGTTTGTGCTGGTGGATGGCTGGGCGTTGATCATAGGTACCTTGGCCAGCAGCTTTGGCGGCGTTTCACCATGACGCCGGAAGTGGCCGTAGACATCTTTCGTGAAGCGCTGTGGCTGACCACCATGATGGTCGCCGTGCTGGTGATTCCCAGCTTGCTGGTGGGTTTGTTGGTGGCGATGTTCCAGGCCGCCACCCAGATCAACGAACAGACCCTGAGCTTCCTGCCGCGCCTGCTGGTGATGCTGGTGACGCTGATCGTTGCCGGTCCGTGGCTGGTGCAGACTTTCATGGAATACATCCTGCAGCTGTACGGCAGTATTCCTCAGGTCATCGGTTAAACCATGTCGCTGCTGCAGTTGACCGATACCCAGATCAGCACCTGGGTGGCAACGTTCATGTTGCCGTTGTTTCGCATCGGTTCGTTGCTGATGGTCATGCCGATTTTCGGCACGACGCTGGTGCCCACGCGCGTGCGTTTGTACTTCGCGCTGGCGATCACCGTGGTTATTGCGCCGGGGCTGCCGCCCATGCCCGCCGTCAATGCGCTGGACTTGAGTGCGCTGCTGCTGATTGCCGAACAGATCATCATCGGTGCGGTACTGGGATTCTCCTTGCAACTGTTCTTCCAGGCTTTCGTGGTTGCCGGGCAAATTGTCGCGATCCAGATGGGCATGGGTTTCGCCTCGATGGTCGACCCTACGAACGGTGTGTCGGTGGCGGTGATCGGGCAGTTTTTCACCATGCTGGTGACCCTGCTGTTCCTGTCAATGAACGGCCATCTGGTGGTGTTCGAAGTGCTCACCGAAAGCTTCACCACGCTGCCGGTCGGCGGCGGCTTGATGGTCCATCATTTCTGGGAATTGGCCGGCAAACTCGGCTGGGTACTCGGTGCGGCGCTGTTATTGGTGTTGCCGGCTATCACGGCGTTGCTGGTGGTCAACATTGCGTTTGGCGTGATGACCCGTGCGGCGCCGCAGCTGAATATCTTCTCGATCGGCTTCCCGCTGACGCTGGTGCTGGGGCTGTTCATTGTCTGGGTCGGCCTGGCGGACATTCTCAATCAGTATCAACCGCTGGCCGCCGAGGCTTTGCAGTTGTTACGCGAACTGGCACGGGCGCGCTGAGTCATGGCTGAGAGCGAAAGCGGTCAGGACAAAACAGAAGACCCCACGGAGAAACGTAAAAAGGACTCCCGTGAGAAGGGCGAAATTGCGCGCTCCAAGGAGCTCAATACCTTGGCGGTCATGCTCGCCGGCGCCGGTGCGCTGCTGATTTTCGGTGGTGCATTGGCGCAGGACATGATGGAGCTGATGCGGATGAACTTCACGCTGTCGCGGGAAGTGATTCTGGATCAGCGCAACATGGGTACCTTCTTGCTGCACTCGGGACAGATTGCCCTGTTGGCGATTCAGCCGGTGATGATCACTTTGCTGTTGGCTGCGTTGATCGGCCCGATCTCTCTCGGTGGCTGGCTGTTCGCGGCCGGCTCCATGGCGCCCAAGTTCAGTCGCATGAACCCCGGCGCGGGCCTGAAACGGATGTTCTCGGCCAAGGCTTTGGTTGAGCTGCTCAAGGCTCTGGCGAAGTTTTTCATCGTCTTGTTCGTGGCGTTGGCGGTCCTGTCGTCGGACATCGATGATCTGTTGCGCATCGCCCACGAGCCATTGGACATGGCGATCATTCACAGCTTGCAGGTGGTCGGCTGGAGTACCTTGTGGATGGCTTGCGGGCTGATCATCATCGCCGTGGTCGACGTGCCAGTGCAGCTCTGGGAAAGCCACAAGAAGCTGCAGATGACCAAGCAGGAAGTGCGCGACGAGCACAAGGATCAGGAAGGTAAACCAGAGGTCAAGCAGCGCATTCGCCAGTTGCAACGCGAGATGTCGCAGCGGCGGATGATGGCGGCCATTCCCGAGGCCGACGTGGTCATCACCAACCCGACTCACTATGCCGTAGCCCTCAAGTACGACCCGGACAAAGGCAATGCGCCGGTGCTGTTGGCCAAAGGTAGCGATTTCCTTGCCTTGAAAATCCGCGAAATCGCCGTGGCCAACAATGTGCTGCTGCTCCAATCGCCGGCGCTGGCGCGTTCGATCTACTACTCCACCGAGCTGGAGCAGGAAATCCCCGGCGGGCTGTATCTGGCGGTCGCCCAGGTACTGGCCTACGTCTACCAGATTCGCCAGTACCGCGCCGGCAAGGGTAAACGTCCGGATCCGCTCCAGGATGATTTGCCGATTCCGCCGGATCTGCGCCGCGATTCCTGATTGTGCGTTGGTAGTGCCGGCCTCTTCGCGGGCAAGCCTCGCTCCTACAGTCCGGTGTCGTTCGCATAAGTCGCTACTGACTCAAATCTGTAGGAGCGAGGCTTGCCCGCGAAGGCGTCGGTACAGACGATACAAATCCCCAAAACGGCCCTCTATCTCCCCGCTCGGCAAAAGTTGGAAGGCTTCTTGCAGTAGCCGCCCTGCGCCTGCTTCAGGCGTCAAAAGTTTGCTTTAAAGGAACGGGGAAAACCGGTGGATCGCTCTCAGTTAATCAACACTGCACGCACAAACGTTGCCGACCTCAGTCGAGGCAATCTGGGCGTGCCGCTGTTGCTGCTGGTCATGCTGGCCATGATGATGTTGCCGGTGCCGCCGTTCCTGCTGGACGTGTTTTTCACCTTCAACATTGCCTTGTCCATCGTCGTGTTGCTGGTCTGCGTGTACGCCTTGCGGCCGCTGGATTTTGCGGTGTTCCCGACCATTCTGCTGGTGGCGACGTTGTTGCGACTGGCGTTGAACGTGGCCTCGACACGGGTGGTAATGCTCCACGGTCAGGATGGCCATGCGGCCGCCGGTAAGGTGATCCAGGCCTTCGGTGAGGTGGTGATCGGCGGCAACTACGTGGTTGGTATCGTGGTCTTCGCGATTTTGATGATCATCAACTTTGTCGTAGTGACCAAGGGTGCCGGGCGGATTTCCGAGGTGAGCGCGCGTTTCACTCTCGACGCGATGCCGGGCAAACAAATGGCCATCGACGCCGACTTGAACGCCGGCCTGATCGACCAGAACCAGGCGAAACTGCGCCGGATGGAAGTGGCCCAGGAAGCCGAGTTCTACGGTTCCATGGACGGTGCCAGCAAGTTCGTGCGCGGTGACGCCATCGCCGGCCTGCTGATTCTGTTCATCAACCTGATCGGCGGCATGGCGGTCGGTATCTTCCAGCACGGCATGACCTTTGGCGATGCCGGTCGGGTGTATGCCTTGTTGACCATCGGTGACGGTTTGGTGGCGCAATTGCCATCACTGCTGTTGTCGACTGCCGCTGCGATCATGGTGACCCGGGCTTCCGGCTCGGAGGACATGGGCAAGCAGATCAATCGTCAGATGTTCGCCTCGCCGAAAGCCTTGGCCGTGGCCGCTGGCCTGATGGCGGTGATGGGCCTGGTGCCAGGCATGCCGCACTTCTCCTTTCTCAGCATGGCAGCCTTGGCGGCCGGCGGCGCTTACCTGTTCTGGAAGAAGCAGAACACGGTCAAGGTTCAGGCCCTGCAGGAGGTCAAGCGTCAGCAGGAACTGTTGCCATCGCCGGCCCGCGCCCAGGAAACCAAGGAGCTTGGCTGGGATGACGTGACCCCGATCGACATGATCGGCCTGGAAGTCGGCTACCGCCTGATCCCGCTGGTGGATCGCAACCAGGGTGGTCAGTTGCTGGCACGGATCAAGGGGGTGCGTAAAAAGCTGTCCCAGGACCTGGGCTTTCTGATGCCGACTGTGCATATCCGTGACAACCTCGATCTGGCGCCAAGCGCCTACCGCCTGACACTGATGGGCGTGATCCTGGCCGAGGCCGAGATTTACCCGGATCGCGAACTGGCGATCAACCCGGGGCAGGTCTACGGCACGCTCAACGGCATTACCGCCAAAGATCCGGCTTTTGGTCTGGAGGCGGTCTGGATCGAAATCAGCCAGCGTGCCCAGGCGCAATCCCTTGGCTACACCGTGGTCGATGCCAGTACAGTCGTGGCAACCCACTTGAACCAGATTTTGTACAAGCACTCCAGCGAGCTGATTGGCCACGAAGAAGTCCAGCAACTCATGCAATTGCTGGCCAAAAGCTCACCGAAACTGGCGGAAGAGCTGGTGCCGGGGGTGGTTTCGCTGTCGCAGCTGCTCAAGGTCTTGCAAGCGTTGCTGGCCGAACAGGTGCCGGTACGGGACATTCGCAGCATCGCCGAAGCCATCGCGAACAACGCCGCCAAGAGTCAAGATACTGCCGCTTTGGTGGCTGCGGTGCGCGTCGGTGTATCCCGTGCAATCGTGCAAAGCATTGTAGGCACTGAGTCGGAGCTGCCTGTGATCACCTTGGAGCCAAGGTTGGAACAAATATTGCTCAATAGTCTTCAGAAGGCAGGACAAGGCTCGGAAGAGGGCGTTCTGCTGGAGCCAAGCATGGCAGAGAAGCTGCAACGTTCGTTGATCGAAGCGGCGCAGCGTCAGGAAATGCAAGGTCAACCGGTGATTCTGCTGGTGGCCGGTCCGGTTCGCGCGATGCTCTCGCGATTCGGCCGACTGGCAGTCCCGGGTTTGCATGTGTTGGCTTACCAGGAAATCCCTGACAACAAGCAAGTGACCATCGTTGCGACAGTAGGGCCCAACGGCTGAGGTAGTGGTTTATGCAAGTTAAGCGTTTTTTCGCCGCCGATATGCGTCAGGCCATGAAACTGGTTCGTGATGAGCTGGGCGCTGATGCCGCCATCATTGGCAATCGCCGGATTGCCGGCGGTGTCGAGCTGACGGCTGCCCTGGATTACAAATTGTCGGCGCTGGCCCCGCGTGTTCCGAACATGGAGCTCGAGGACGAGCTGCGCAAGACTCAGTCGCGGATCGTGACCGCCCAGGCCGAATTGAGCCTGCGTAGCGACGGCGAGAGCGACAACAGCACCAATCGCCAATTGTTCGCCGGCCTGCCGCTGACCGCCGCCGAGCCACTGATCGAACCGACTTACGCTGAACCTCGTCGTGCTGCACCAGCCCCCGCGCCAGCCTCCGGTGGAGTTGACCCGCGAGCCTTCGATTCGATGCGTTTCGAGCTCAACAGCTTGCGTGAACTGATGGAAGTGCAACTCGGCTCGCTGGCCTGGAATCAGCTGCAAGGCAGCCGTCCGGCCCAGGCCAACCTCTGGCGTCGCCTGCAACGCATCGGTCTGTCCGGCCCGTTGTCGCGCGATCTGCTGGCACTGATTACCGATATTGATGAACCCCGTCAGGCCTGGCGCATGTTGCTCGCGCACCTGGCGCGGATGATCGCCACTCCGGAAGTCGAGCCGTTGGAAGAGGGTGGTGTGATTGCCATGGTTGGCCCGGCAGGCATGGGCAAGACCACCACGCTGGCCAAGCTCGCAGCGCGTTATGTGCTCAAGTACGGCGCGCAAAACATCGCGCTGGTGAGCATGGACAGCTATCGCATCGGCGCTCAGGAACAGCTCAAGACCCTGGGCCGCATCCTCAACGTGTCGGTCACCCACGTCGACCCGGGCCAATCGCTGGTGCAGGCGCTGGAGCCTTTGCTGCGCAAACGCGTAGTGCTGATCGATACCGCCGGCCTGCAAGCCAGCGATCCAGCACTGCGCATGCAGCTCGAAAGCCTGGCCGGACGGGGCATCAAATCAAAAAATTATCTGGTCTTGGCAACCACTAGCCAGAAACAGGTTCTAACCGCCGCTTATCACAGTTACAAACGTTGCGGCCTTGCCGGCTGCATCCTGACTAAACTGGATGAAACGGCAAGCTTGGGCGAGGTGTTGAGCCTGGCTATCAGTCATGAACTGCCGGTGGCTTACCTGACCGATGGCCCGCGGATTCCGGATGATTTGCATCTGCCGCGTCGTCATCAGTTGGTGAGTCGCGCCGTTAGCGTGCAAATGCAGGAAGAACCCAGCGAAGAAGCCATGGCTGACATGTTCGCTGATATTTACCACAGCCCGACCAAGCAGGTTGGCTGAGGTACTAATGAACAGTTTTTGTACCTACATCGATGGTCTGCCATGCATTGTTCAGTTGGTGAACGCGCAGCCAGTAATGTGGCCTCCGTCTAAGTAAGACAAGGTAAAGAAATAACATGGGCAGCATGCATCCCGTACAGGTGATCGCGGTGACCGGCGGCAAAGGTGGCGTCGGGAAGACTAACGTGTCAGTGAACTTGTCCCTGGCTCTAGCTGAGCTCGGCCGGCGCGTCATGCTGCTGGATGCCGATCTGGGACTGGCGAACGTCGACGTCCTGCTGGGACTGACACCCAAACGCACCTTGGCCGACGTGATCGAAGGCCGCTGTGAGCTGCGCGACGTACTGTTACAAGGGCCCGGCGGTATTCGCATCGTTCCGGCGGCGTCCGGCACCCAGAGCATGGTTCATTTGAGCCCGGCCCAGCATGCCGGCCTGATCCAGGCTTTCAGCGACATCGGCGACAACCTCGACGTATTGGTGATCGACACCGCTGCGGGTATTGGTGACTCGGTAGTCAGTTTCGTTCGCGCAGCCCAGGAAGTGCTGCTGGTGGTGTGCGATGAGCCGACCTCGATTACCGACGCCTACGCGCTGATCAAATTGCTGAATCGCGACTACGGCATGAACCGCTTCCGCGTCTTGGCCAACATGGCGCAGAGCCCGCAGGAAGGCCGCAATCTGTTCGCCAAGTTGACCAAGGTCACGGATCGTTTCCTCGACGTCGCCTTACAGTACGTTGGTGCCGTGCCTTACGACGAAAGCGTGCGCAAGGCCGTGCAGAAGCAGCGTGCTGTCTACGAAGCCTTCCCGCGTTCCAAATGCGCCCTGGCATTCAAGGCCATTGCGCAGAAGGTCGATACCTGGCCACTGCCGGCCAACCCGCGTGGGCACCTGGAGTTTTTCGTCGAGCGCCTCGTGCAACAGACCGCAGGACCCGTCCTATGACAGCCAGTGGCTACAACCTCTACAAGAAGTCGGCACGTGACGCGCAGTACGAGCTGATCGAGCGTTACGCGCCACTGGTCAAACGCATTGCCTACCACTTGCTGGCGCGTCTGCCGGCCAGTGTCCAGGTCGAAGACCTGATCCAGGCCGGGATGATCGGCCTGCTTGAAGTATCAACCAAATACGACGCCAGCAAAGGCGCGAGCTTCGAGACGTACGCGGGCATTCGAATCCGCGGCGCGATGCTCGATGAAGTGCGCAAGGGGGACTGGGCGCCACGTTCGGTTCACCGCAATACCCGCATGGTCAGCGACGCAATTCGCTCGATTGAAGCTAAAACCGGCCGTGACGCTAAAGATCACGAAGTTGCGGCCGAACTCCAATTGAGTCTCGACGATTATTACGGGATTTTGAACGACACCCTCGGTAGCCGGTTATTCAGTTTCGACGATCTGTTGCAGGACGGCGAACACGAAGGGCTGCACGAGGATGGCGCCAGTGCTCATCTCGAGCCGTCGCGCGATCTGGAAGATGAACGCTTCCAGGCGGCGCTGGCGGACGCGATTGCCAATTTGCCGGAGCGTGAGCGACTGGTGTTGGCGCTGTACTACGACGAAGAGTTGAATCTCAAGGAAATCGGTGAGGTCCTGGGGGTCAGCGAGTCGCGGGTCAGCCAGTTACACAGCCAGTGCGCGGCCCGTTTGCGGGGGCGTTTGGGGGAGTGGCGAGCGCGCTGACAGGCAGTGTGGGGACACTGCGAACGAGGTGGGTACGGCATTTTGCTGCATCGGCCACGGCCCGTTGTAATCCATACAACTGTTGAGTGTTACGCCGAATTGATTGAACGGCGCGTTCAGGTGCTGCGCGCGTTTTAAGACTGCTTGGAGGTCGAATTGGACAAGAATATGAAAATCCTCATCGTTGATGACTTCTCAACGATGCGGCGGATCATAAAAAACCTGTTGCGTGACCTTGGGTTCACCAACACGGTCGAGGCGGATGACGGTATTACCGCGATTCCGGTCCTCAACAGCGGGAGCATCGACTTTCTGGTAACGGACTGGAACATGCCCGGCATGACCGGTATTGATCTGCTGCGCCACGTGCGTGCCGATGAAAAACTCAAACACCTGCCGGTGTTGATGGTCACGGCCGAAGCCAAGCGCGAGCAAATCATCGAAGCCGCTCAGGCGGGCGTGAACGGCTATGTGGTCAAGCCATTCACGGCTCAAGCGTTGAAAGACAAGATTGAAAAGATCTTCGAACGCATCGGTTGATGTGCAAAGCCAGTCCGTCACGGGGGAGCTATGGAGCATAACGAATCTTCACAGGGCGATTTTGAGTCGACCCTGAAAAAACACGCGGTCGAACTGGTCGAAAGCCTTGAGAAAGGCAGGTTCGGCGACGCTGTGCAACTGATCCATGAGCTCAACCAGACCCGTGACCGCGGCCTGTATCAGGAAGTGGGCAAGCTCACCCGCGAGCTGCATAGCGCGATCGTCAATTTCCAGATTGACCCGCACATGCCGCAAGCCGAGGAAGTGTCTCAGATCACGGATGCCACCGAGCGCCTGGGTTATGTGGTCAAGCTGACCGAGGCCGCAGCCAACCGCACCATGGACCTGGTGGAAAACGCCACACCGCTGATCAACAGCCTGAGCGACGAAGCTCAGGCGCTGAGCACGGATTGGGGACGGTTCATGCGTCGCGAAGTCGGGGCCGAAGAGTTCCGCGAACTGGCTCGGCGGGTCGACGGTTTCCTGACCCGCAGCAGTGAAGACAACCGCATCGTGTCGAGCAACCTCAACGACATTCTGCTGGCCCAGGATTACCAGGACCTCACCGGTCAGGTGATCAAGCGCGTGACCCAGTTGGTCACCGAAGTTGAAAGCAACCTGCTCAAGCTCGTGCTCATGGCCAGTCAGGTCGACCGCTTTGCGGGTATCGAACATGACCGTGAAGCGATGCTGGCTGAAAAAGATCCGCAAAAACATCTCTCTCAGGGTGAAGGTCCGCAGATTCATGCCGATAAAAGAGAAGACGTTGTGTCCGGTCAGGACGATGTGGACGATTTGTTATCCAGCCTAGGATTCTAGAGTTTTAGCATTTTAGGTTTTTTAGGTTTTTAGACCTCAGGAGCACCCCCCTTAATGAGCTTCGGCGCCGATGAAGAGATCCTTCAGGATTTCCTGGTTGAGGCCGGCGAGATTCTAGAGCAACTGTCCGAACAACTGGTCGAGCTTGAAAGCCGACCGGATGATGCGGATTTGCTCAATGCAATTTTTCGCGGTTTTCACACTGTAAAAGGGGGCGCCGGCTTCCTCCAGCTCAACGAGTTGGTGGAGTGCTGTCACATCGCCGAGAACGTGTTCGACATCCTGCGCAAGGGTGAACGACGCGTCGACTCGGAACTGATGGACGTGGTTCTCGAGGCACTGGACGCGGTGAACGGCATGTTCAGCGAAGTCCGCGAACGCAGCCCGATCACGGCTGCCACGCCTGAGTTGCTTGCAGCGTTGGCCCGTTTGGCCGAGCCGCAAACCGCCGATGAGTCGGCACCGGTCGCCGAGGTGGTGGAAGAACCTGCCGCTGAAGAATCGGGCGACATCACGGATAACGAATTCGAACAACTGCTGGACTCGCTGAATGCCGTCAAGGCTCAAGCCGAGGCTCCAGCGGCTGCGCCAGTGCCGACCAGCGATGCCTCGGCCAGCGACGAAATCACCGATGCCGAGTTCGAGTCGTTGCTCGATCAATTGCACGGTAAAGGCCAGTTCGCCCCCGATGCAGTGGTCGCGGCGCCCGCCGCACCGGCGGCCCCGAAAGCGCCAGGCGACAGCTCCGATATTACCGACGACGAGTTCGAAGCACTGCTCGACCAGTTGCACGGCAAAGGCAACTTTGCGGTCGATGCATTGGAGTCGGCGATTGCTTCGGCTCCGGCCCCGGCTGCGCCAACCGCTAAAGCGGCCGGCGACGATCTGATCTCCGATCACGAGTTCGAATCACTGCTCGACGAATTGCATGGCAAAGGCAAGTTCACCGAGGTGGGCACTGGCGCAGTGGTTTCTGCTCCTGTCGCCAAGGCGCCAGCACCGGTTGCGAAACCTGTGGCCAAAGCGCCCGAGCCAAAAGCCGAAGCGCCGAAACCGGCCGCCGCTGCTGCACCGGCACCTGCTCGTGCCCCGGCCGCACCGCCACCGGAAAAACCGGCCAGCGAAGCCGAGACCACCGTGCGGGTCGATACCGCGCGTCTCGACGAGATCATGAACATGGTCGGCGAGCTGGTACTGGTGCGTAACCGCCTGGTCCGCCTGGGCCTCAACAGCGGCGACGAAGCCATGTCCAAGGCCGTGTCGAACCTCGACGTGGTCACGGCCGACCTGCAAACCGCGGTCATGAAGACCCGGATGCAGCCGATCAAGAAAGTCTTCGGGCGTTTCCCGCGCCTGGTTCGCGACCTGGCTCGCCAGCTCAAGAAAGAGATCAACCTGGAGCTGGTCGGCGAAGAAACCGACCTCGACAAGAACCTCGTCGAGGCCCTGGCCGACCCGCTGGTCCACTTGGTGCGCAACTCGGTCGACCACGGTATTGAAGAGCCGGCTGAGCGCGAAGCGATGGGCAAGCCTCGCAGCGGCAAGGTGATTCTGTCCGCGGAACAGGAAGGCGACCACATCCTGCTGTCCATCTCCGATGATGGCAAAGGCATGGACGCCGATGTTCTGCGCGGTATCGCCGTGAAGAAAGGCCTGATGGACAAGGATGCGGCGGACCGTCTCAGCGAGACCGATTGCTTCAACCTGATCTTCGCGCCGGGGTTCTCGACCAAGACCGAGATTTCCGACGTCTCCGGGCGTGGCGTGGGCATGGACGTGGTGAAAACCAAGATTGCCCAGCTCAACGGCACCATCAATATCTACTCGACCAAGGGCAAGGGCTCGAAGATCGTCATCAAGGTCCCGTTGACCCTGGCGATCATGCCGACGCTGATGGTCATGCTCGGCAACCAGGCGTTCGCGTTCCCGCTGGTGAACGTCAACGAGATCTTCCACCTCGACCTGTCGCGCACCAACGTGGTGGACGGCCAGGAAGTGGTGATCGTGCGGGACAAGGCGCTGCCGCTGTTCTACCTCAAGCGCTGGCTGGTCAGCTCCGCCGCTCATGAAGAGCAGCGCGAAGGCCATGTGGTGATCCTGTCGGTGGGCACTCAGCGGATCGGCTTCGTCGTCGATCAACTGGTGGGCCAGGAAGACGTGGTCATCAAGCCATTGGGCAAAATGCTCCAGGGAACCCCGGGCATGTCCGGCGCCACCATTACCGGTGACGGCCGCATTGCGCTGATTCTCGATGTTCCGAGCATGCTCAAGCGTTACGCCGCACGGCGTATTTGATTCTGCGGGAGCGGGGCGACTGAGCCTCGCCCCGTCTAACGGAGTGTTTATGGCAGTCAAAGTCCTGGTGGTGGACGATTCGGGGTTTTTCCGCCGCCGCGTCTCGGAAATTCTTTCAGCGGATTCCAATATCCAGGTCGTCGGTACGGCGACCAACGGCAAAGAGGCGATCGATCAGGCGCTGGCGCTCAAGCCGGACGTGATCACCATGGACTACGAGATGCCGATGATGGATGGCATCACCGCAGTGCGGCACATCATGCAGCGCTGCCCGACCCCGGTGTTGATGTTCTCCTCGCTGACTCACGAAGGCGCGCGGGTCACCCTCGATGCGCTGGACGCTGGCGCGGTGGATTTCCTGCCGAAGAATTTCGAAGACATCTCGCGTAACCCGGAGAAGGTCAAGCAACTGCTGTGCGAGAAGATTCTCAGCATCTCGCGCAGTAACCGTCGTGTCAGCGCCTACAGTGCCCCGGCTCCAGTGGCCGCACCAGCCCCGACGCCTGCGCCTTCGAGCGTCAGCAGCTACGGCAGCAGCAGTGCGCCTGCGCGTCCGGCCCCGGCACCGATTCCGGCTCGCAGCCATGCAGCGACGCCGTCGTCGCCAGCGCCGAAACGCAAAGCCTACAAACTGGTCGCCATCGGCACCTCCACCGGTGGCCCGGTTGCCCTGCAACGGGTACTGACGCAGTTGCCGGCCAACTTCCCGGCACCGATCGTGTTGATCCAGCACATGCCGGCAGCCTTCACCAAAGCCTTCGCCGAGCGTCTGGACAAGCTGTGCCGCATCAGCGTCAAGGAAGCCGAGGACGGCGACATCCTGCGTCCGGGCCTGGCGCTGCTGGCGCCGGGTGGCAAGCAGATGATGATCGACGGCCGCGGCGCGGTGAAAATCCTGCCGGGCGATGAACGTCTGAACTACAAGCCGTGCGTGGACATCACCTTCGGTTCCGCGGCCAAATCCTACGGCGACAAAGTTCTGGCGGTGGTACTCACCGGCATGGGCGCCGACGGTCGCGAAGGCGCGCGTCTGCTCAAGCAGGGCGGCAGTGCGATCTGGGCTCAGGATGAAGCCAGCTGCGTGATCTACGGCATGCCCATGGCGATCGTCAAAGCCGAGCTCGCGGACGCGGTGTACAGCCTGGACGATATCGGCCGTCACCTGGTCGAGGCGTGTCTCTGATGGATGTACTCAGCCTTATCGGGATCATCATGGCGTTTGTCGCCATCATCGGCGGCAACTACCTTGAAGGCGGTCACCTCGGCGCGTTGGCCAACGGCCCGGCAGCGTTGATCGTACTCGGTGGGACCGTTGGTGCAGCGCTGCTGCAATCGCCGATGAGCGCCTTCAAGCGCGCCATGCAGATTCTCGCCTGGATTCTGTTTCCACCGCGTGTGGACCTGGCTGGCGGCATCGATCGCGTCGTGAACTGGAGCCTGACTGCCCGCAAGGAAGGTTTGCTCGGTCTGGAAGGGGTGGCCGACGCCGAACCCGACAGCTACTCGCGCAAAGGCCTGCAACTGCTGGTGGACGGCGCCGAGCCGGAAGCGATTCGCAGCATTCTGGAAGTGGATTTCTACACCCAGGAAAGCCGCGACATCGAAGCCGCCAAAGTCTTTGAAAGCATGGGCGGCTACGCGCCGACCATCGGCATCATCGGTGCGGTGATGGGCCTGATCCACGTCATGGGCAACCTGGCCGATCCATCGCAGTTGGGCAGCGGCATTGCCGTCGCCTTCGTCGCCACCATCTATGGCGTGGCCAGTGCCAACCTGATATTGCTGCCGGTTGCCGCCAAGCTCAAGTCCATCGCGTTGCGGCAGTCGCGTTATCGCGAGATGTTGCTGGAAGGGATTCTGTCGATCGCCGAAGGTGAAAACCCTCGCTCTATTGAGTTGAAGCTTCAGGGCTTCATGGATTAAGGGAATAACCTCATGGCTCGTCGTCGGCAACCTGAAGAACACGTAAACCATGAACGCTGGCTCGTTTCATACGCCGACTTCATTACGTTGCTGTTTGCTTTCTTCGTGGTGATGTACTCGATTTCTTCGATCAACGAAGGTAAGTACAAGGTCATTTCCGAGGCGTTGATCGGGGTGTTTACCGACTCTGATCGCGCCCTCAAGCCGATCCCGATTGGTGACGAGCGACCGAAGACCGTGACCCCGGCCAAGCCGCTGGTCAAGGACAGCGAACAGATTGACGCTGGCATCGCCCAGGCTGCCAACGATCCGCTCAAAAGCATTGCCGATGACATCAGCGCGGCGTTTGGCGACTTGATCAGTTCCAACCAGATGACCGTGCGCGGCAATGAGTTGTGGGTCGAGATCGAGCTCAATTCCAGCCTGTTGTTCGGCAGTGGCGATGCGATGCCCAGCGACATCGCCTTCAACATTATCGATAAGGTCGCCGCGATCCTGAGGCCGTTCGATAACCCGATCCACGTCGAAGGCTTTACCGACGATCAGCCGATTCGCACCGCGCAATATCCGACCAACTGGGAGCTGTCCTCGGCCCGTTCGGCAAGCATCGTGCGCATGCTGGCGATGCAGGGTGTGAACCCCGGTCGTCTGGCGTCGGTGGGTTATGGCGAGTTCCAGCCGGTGGCCAATAACGCCACCGCCGAAGGTCGGGCGCGCAACCGTCGGGTGGTGTTGGTGGTTTCACGAAATCTCGATGTACGCCGCAGCCTCACGGGTACCGGAACGGCTCATGCACAACCGGATGCCGCGTTGAAGCGGGCTGGCACACAAACTGCACCGGCTCCGGTCAAGTCGCCGGGACGAGAGAGCGCCGTCAATTCTCCGTCACCCGCATTAATACGTTGAGCTATTTCTCGGTCAATCTTTTCGACCGGGAGGAACAATCCGAATGAGAGTCTGGGCAGTCGCCAATCAAAAGGGTGGTGTCGGTAAAACCACTTCCTCCATCGCTTTAGCCGGTTTGCTGGCTGAGGCGGGCAAGCGCGTGGTTGTGGTCGATCTCGACCCCCACGGCTCCATGACCAGCTACTTCGGTTACGACCCCGACAGCCTGGAACACAGCAGCTACGACTTGTTTCTGCATAAGGGCAGTGTGCCGCAAGGCTTGCCCGGTCAGTTGCTGATGCCCACCAGTGACGAACGCATTTCCCTGTTGCCATCGAGCACCGCGCTGGCAACCCTTGAGCGCCAGTCGCCGGGCCAGAGTGGTTTGGGCCTGGTGATCGCCAAGAGCCTGGCGCAGTTGTGGCAGGACTTCGATTACGCGGTGATCGACAGCCCGCCGTTGCTCGGTGTGCTGATGGTCAATGCCTTGGCGGCCAGCCAGCAGTTGGTGATTCCGGTACAGACCGAACACTTGGCGGTCAAAGGCCTGGAACGCATGGTCAACACCCTGGCGATGATCAACCGTTCGCGCAAACAGGCGCTGCCGTTCAGCATCGTGCCGACCCTGTTCGACCGCCGCACCCAGGCGTCCCTTGGCACCCTTCGCGTGCTGCGCGACAAGTACCCGGAAGAAATCTGGCAAGGCTACATTCCGATCGACACCCGCTTGCGTGACGCGAGCCGGGCAGGGCTGACGCCTTCGCAATTCGACGGCAAGAGCCGTGGCGTTCTCGCTTACCGTGCACTGCTCAAGCATCTGCTGGCGGCGCAACGTGTTCCGCAGGTGGCGTGAGATGAACTCAATCCCCGTAGGAGCGAGGCTTGCCCGCGAAGCAGACGCCGCAGTTACCACAGTTAAATCGCATTATCGTTCTTCGCGGGCAAGCCTCGCCCCTACAAAGGTGCGCGCATGAATCGGCCGGTGAAAGTCACCTCGCGTCCGCAACTGGCCCTCCAGTCCTATCTGGACGCATTGCTGCAGGACGCGACCGAAGAGTTGCCGCCAGAAGTGGAGGCGCTGCCCGAGGTTGTCGAGGTTATCGAGGTTGAGGTCGCGCTGGATGAGTTCCAGGCTGCCGTGCTTGAAGAACAGGCCCGTGATGCGCAGAAACCGGCCGTGGCTGCTGCACCCATCGTTGCGCCAGTGGTGAAAGCACCGGTGGCCGTGATCGAAGCGCCGGCACCGATTCTGGCGCCCGTGTCGACGATTGCACCCCTGCTGCAAGCGTTGGTGCCGCCGTTGGTTGAAGTTCATCTGCCACCCAGCAACACGCCGCCACCGGTGGAAACCGACGGTCGTCCGGCATGGGCTGCCGAGCCGTTCGAGTGCCTGTTGTTCGACGTCGCCGGGTTGACCCTGGCGGTGCCACTGGTGTGCCTGGGCTCGATTTACTCCTTGGCCGGGCACGAGCTGACGCCGTTGTTCGGCCAGCCGGAATGGTTCCTCGGGATCCTGCCGAGCCAGGCCGGCAACCTGAAAGTACTGGATACCGCGCGCTGGGTCATGCCGGACCGCTACCGCGATGATTTCCGCCAGGGCCTGCAATACGTTATTTCGGTTCAGGGCTACGAGTGGGGGCTGGCGGTGCATCAGGTCAGCCGCTCATTGCGCCTGGACCCAAACGAAATCAAATGGAGAAGTCACCGAGGTCAGCGGCCATGGCTCGCCGGCACGGTGATTGAGCACATGTGTGCGCTGCTGGACGTTTCTGCCCTGGCCGAGTTGATCGCCAGCGGCGGGGCAAAGCACATGAGCGGCAGCAAGCCACTTCACAAACCGACATAGCTGCCGACATAACAAGTATGCGACAGCATTGTTGAATGCTGCCTACAGAACACACACCGCCAGGAGCGGTTTTTCGAGGGGTCAGGGTATGAGTAGTCAAGCGACGAATGCAAAAGGTTCTGAAGATCCGATCCTGCAATGGGTAACCTTCAAACTGGACAACGAAACCTACGGCATCAACGTGATGCGCGTTCAGGAAGTCCTGCGCTACACCGAAATCGCCCCGGTCCCGGGTGCTCCGAGCTACGTGCTGGGCATCATCAACCTGCGCGGTAACGTGGTCACCGTGATCGACACCCGTCAGCGCTTCGGCCTGATGAATGCCGAGATCAGCGACAACACCCGTATCGTCATCATCGAAGCCGACAAGCAAGTGGTCGGGATCATGGTCGACAGCGTGGCTGAAGTGGTTTACCTGCGTCAGTCGGAAATCGAGACCGCGCCGAACGTCGGTAACGAAGAGTCCGCCAAGTTCATTCAAGGCGTGTGCAACAAGAACAACGAACTGCTGATCCTGGTCGAGCTGGACAAGATGATGAGCGAAGAAGAATGGTCGGAACTGGAGAGTATCTGATTGATTCTTGAGGTGGCTGTCATTGTCCTGTTCCTTTTATGGGCAGGCACGCTGGCGATGTTCCTGGCGTACATCCGCGCTCAGCGGCAGATCGCCGCGCAACAGGCCGAGGGCGATGCGCTGCGCGATCAGCGCATCAAGGACCTGGCCAAACGCGTCGACGACTACCAGAACGGCAACGTGCGCATGGGTGAAGACCTGCACGAACTGCGCGCCGTCGTCGGCCCGTTGCCGGACAAACTGGCGCAGCTGGAGCAGCGTGATCCGTCGAGCCTTTCATTCGCCCAGGCAGCGCGCCTGGTGGGGATGGGCGCGAGCGTCAGTGAGCTGACGCAGTCCTGCGGGTTGACCCAGGCTGAGGCGGAATTGATGAGTAAGTTGCACAGGAACTGAGAAGATCAAAAGATCGCAGCCTCGTTGCACTCGACAGCTCCTACAGGGCGTGCGCAATGGAAATCGTTCCCACGCTCTGCGTGGGAATGCCTCTTGGGACGCTCTGCGTTCCGCTGTTGTGTGACGCAGAGCGTCACGGGCTGCATTCCCACGCAGAGCATGGGAACGATCAGTAGTCATCCCCGCGATCAGTCACATCCTTCTCCACCATCACCGCATGCGGATCATGCCCCTGTGGAAACTTACCCTTCAAATTCCACGCAAACGCAATGATCTCCGCAATCGTGCGATACAACTCTTGCGGAATACTGTCCCCCAATTCCATCCGCGCCAACAGTTTCACCAGCTCGGCGTTTTCGTAGATCGGCACTTCGTAATCCCGGGCGATCCGCAGAATTTCTTCCGCCAGTTCCTCGTCACCTTTGGCCGTGAGGGTGGGGGCCTGGGTGCCGTCGTATTTGAGGGCGATGGCTACTGCCCTAGTGTTGTTCGAGGCGCGTTTGACAGGCATCGGATTACGCAGTCGTAATCTCCTGCCTACAGCTTTTCCGGATTTCACTGGCTTGCGATCGTAACCCGCGATCAATAGTTTGATTAATCAACATTCCACCGGCGCTGTTCAACGACGCTTGTTTCAGACCTATGCAGTGCCAAGGAGGCCTATGCTCGATATTTTGTGTGGTACACCGCTGTGGGTATATGTGGTCTTCAGTTTCCTGACCTATTACGGTGTCATTGCCTGCTTCAAGAATTACGTATCGAAAAGGTCTTTGCAGATCACACCTGTGATATTCATCGCCGTTTCCTTGGCCTCACTGAAACTCTCACAAGGCATTGCAATCCCGCTCGCAGCCTATGCGCTAGGGTTACTGGCGGGGTGGTTACTGGCATTGCGCTTTTATTCGTACAACAATGTGGAGCGCGAGGCTGAAGGTCTGTTGTTGGGTGGCACAAGCAAGGTGCTGATTGTGTATTGGGGGTTCTTTATCTGGCGCTATTACAGTGGCTATCAGGCTGCCATCCATCCGGATCTGGCCAATGAAGTATCAATGGTGGGATGGTCGGCACTGGGGGCTGGTCTTATCAATGGTTTGATTGTCGGTCGCAGTCTCAAGCTTTTGCGTTTTTTCAAGTCTGACAATGTGACGGCGACAGGGGTCGATGGATAAGTTGCGTAACAGCTGATTTGTGCGGTTGCGTTGAGATCGCTATTCGCGAGCAAGCCCGCTCCCACATTGGATCGATGGTGGGCATAGAACGTGTGCACGCCGCCAATTCACTGTGGGAGCGGGCTTGCTCGCGAAGGCGTCCTCGAATCCTCAGTAATCATCCCCTCGATCGGTGACATCCTTCTCGACCATCGGCGCATGCGGATCATGCCCCTCGGGAAACTTGCCCTTCAAATTCCACGCAAACGCAATGATCTCGGCAATCGTGCGGTACAACTCCTGCGGAATACTCTCCCCCAATTCCATCCGCGCCAGCAATCTCACCAGCTCGGCGTTTTCGTAGATCGGCACTTCGTAATCCCGGGCAATCTGCAGAATGGCTTCGGCCAATTCCTCGTCACCTTTGGCCGTGAGGGTGGGGGCGTGGGTGCCGTCGTATTTGAGGGCGATGGC
Source organism: Pseudomonas sp. NPDC086112 (assembly GCF_044746425.1). Taxonomy (NCBI): domain Bacteria; kingdom Pseudomonadati; phylum Pseudomonadota; class Gammaproteobacteria; order Pseudomonadales; family Pseudomonadaceae; genus Pseudomonas; species Pseudomonas sp. NPDC086112. Next base: position 20,938 of record NZ_JBIVCD010000048.1, read on the forward strand.
CTGGCGCGGTGTGGTGGATTCGTTCATGCGGTTTCGTCGACCCAGCGTTGTTCGAGGCGGGTTTGAGGGCCTTGAGGCGGTGTGCCGAGGTGGCAATCCAGATCGCCGACGTTCAGGCCTGATGCCAGCAGGCGTTCGCGCAGCCCGGCCAGATTGCTTTCGATCAGGCTGGCGGTGTACGGCCGTTCGGCCCATAGCTGACTGGAGAGGCTGCCTTTGATCAGTTGGGCCTGAATCTGTAGCGGCCCCAGCGGTTCCATGTCGAACGCCAGATCGACTCGCCACAATTGTTGCTTGGGTTCGTGTTCGTCGCGGCGTTCATGCGGTTGTTCTTTCTCAGGTGCTTCTTCGCGCTGGAATTTGACCTGCAATGGCACGATGTCCTGCAGGTTGCGCATGGGGATTTCCAGTTGCCAGGTGCTGAGCAGGCGACCGTCGTCGGTGAGGCCGGTCTGTTCCAGGCTCGACAGTTGATGGCTTTGCAGGCGCGAGACAGCCGCTGCTGCCAGGCGCAGCAAATGTTCCAGATCGCTTTCACCGTCCTGACTTTGCAGCAGGCGCTCGGGGAGCGGGAAACTGGTCGGCAATGGTTTGGCGCTGACTTGTCCAAGCATTCCCAAGGCGCTGCGCACGAAGCTGGGCAGCGCTTGCGCCAGTGTATTGGCGGCGATGATCGCGTTGAGGTTGGTATTGGCCGGCAATCCCTGCGTCAGTTGTGCGATCAGCTTGAGCAGGTCGCCCTTCATGTCTGGCGTCAGCGTCGGGTTTTGCCCGGTCAGCAGTTTCGCTTCAAGGAACAGACCGCTGTTGGCCAACGCCTGGGCCAGGCCTTTTGGTGTACTCAATTGCTGAACGTCCGGCAGGCCGGCGAGCAATTTGTCTACGGCGGCGCGCAGGGCGCTGGAGGTCTGATCCGATGGAGGCAGGTTTTGCAGGACTTTGAGCAAGCCATCCAGAGAGCCCTGGCGACTTTGCTGGCTGACCAATTGCTGCGTCACCGCCAACTGTTCCTGACGGCTGCTCAACGGGACGAACTTCAGGGTCTGGGTGTCTTGCACCAAGGCGCTCAGCAAGGTACCGATGCGCAGTGGCGTCGGGCTGTCGATGCTCAGCGTGCTGCCACTCAGCGCGGTATTGAGCAGGCTCACCATCGAGCGAAACACCGTCGGCTGACCCGGCACCTGCGGCATGACCTGAGAGGTCAGTACTTTGCCTTGCAGCAAGGTGCCGACCGGCAGTTGCGTCATGTCGATGCGGGTGAGTGTCGCGACGCTGGAGGCGATGGCCTGTTGCACCATGACCGCCAGGTTGCCCGCCGATGGCTGGGTAATCGCCAGGCTGGTGCCTTGGGGCAACGGCTGAGCGCTGGTGGCCTGGACCGTGGTCTGGCGGCCGCTGTCGAGGGTGACCTTGAGCAACAACTGAAAGGTCTGATCCGTCTGCTTGAGCGACAGCACTTCAGCCTTGGCGGTTTGCCCAACGGAGATCAGGCCCTCCATCGGCGTCAGCAGCTTGAGTAGATCACCACTCACCACCAGCGGCCGCGAAGTCGCGGGCGTGGTCGGCGGCAGCGGGAGGATGTTCATTTCGCCTGTCATACGCGGTCACAACCTGAGGAAAATGCACTCTTTAGAGTAGGGCATGGCATGTATAATGCCGCCCGTCTTCGGGGAGTGGCGAAAACATTGCATTTGTTTGACCTGGCTCTCTAGAACAAGCCGCCAATGCATCTATGCTGCATCTCTTTAGCGGCCGCTCTGCCGCCGACTTGAACCGCAAAAGGCCCGTGATCTCTTGACCAGTCCTGTTCTGCAAACCGTTGCCCTTGCCTGTGAGCGAGACCTTCGGCTGCTCTTCGAAAATCTCGAATTGAGACTGGCCAGTGGCGAAATGGTACAGATCAGCGGCCCCAACGGCAGTGGCAAGACCAGCCTTTTACGTCTGCTTTGCGGCTTGATGCATCCGACTGCCGGGCAGGTGCTGCTCAACGGCTTGCCACTGAATGAACAGCGCAGCGAACTGGCGCGCAACCTGTTGTGGATCGGCCATGCCGCCGGCATCAAGGACCTGCTGACCCCCGAGGAAAACCTCAGTTGGCTCTGCGCCTTGCATCAACCGGCCTCCCATGAGGCGATCTGGCAGGCGCTGACGGCGGTGGGGCTGCGCGGTTTCGAGGATGTTCCTTGCCATACCCTGTCTGCCGGTCAGCAACGTCGCGTCGCGTTGGCACGGTTGTATCTGGACAGCCCGCCGCTTTGGATCCTCGATGAGCCGTTTACCGCGCTCGACAAACAAGGCGTGGCGCAACTCGAAGAACACCTGGCAGCGCACTGCGAGCGAGGTGGCATGGTGGTGCTGACCACTCACCACACGCTGACCCGAATGCCTGCCGGCTATCGTGACATTGATTTGGGGAACTGGGCCGTATGAGTGTTTTCGGCCTGTTGGTCGCCCGCGAGGCACGTTTGCTGTTCCGTCGTCCTGCCGAATTGGCGAATCCGCTGGTGTTCTTCGCCATCGTGGTCTCTTTGTTCCCGTTGGCGGTCGGCGCCGGGCCTCAATTGTTGCAAACCTTGTCCCCGGGGCTGGTCTGGGTGGCGGCGCTTTTATCGGTCTTGCTCTCGCTGGACGGGCTCTTTCGCAGTGATTTCGAAGACGGATCGCTTGAGCAGTGGGTCCTTTCGCCGCACCCCCTGCCTATTCTGGTTTTGGCCAAGGTGCTGGCACACTGGGCGTTTTCCGGCTTGGCGCTGGTTTTGCTCGCACCCTTGCTGGCGTTGATGCTTGGTTTGCCTGCCGCCTGTCTGCCGGTGTTGCTGCTTTCTTTATTGCTCGGTACACCGGTGCTGAGCCTGCTCGGTGCGGTGGGCGCGGCGTTGACGGTAGGATTGAAGCGCGGTGGCCTGTTATTGGCGCTGCTGATTCTGCCGCTGTACATCCCGGTGTTGATTCTCGGCAGTGGCGCCTTGCAGGCGGCATTGCAGGGTATGCCGGCGACCGGTTATCTCTTGTGGCTTGGTAGCCTGACCGCCCTGGCGATAACCCTGACACCTTTTGCAATAGCTGCTGGCCTGAAGATCAGCGTCGGCGAATAATAATGAGGCCCTGGTCAAAAGTTGATCACTTCTTTTGATGAAAGGCAGGACCCTTGGCTCTTCAAAGCGAAGAGCACCCGTGATGGAAACAGCAATGAACTGGACCTGGTTTCATAAGCTCGGCTCACCCAAATGGTTTTACGGCATCAGTGGCAAACTGCTGCCATGGCTGAGCGTCGCGGCGTTGCTGCTGATCAGCATCGGCGTGGTTTGGGGGCTGGCCTTTGCGCCGCCGGACTATCAGCAAGGCAACAGCTTTCGCATCATTTACATCCACGTTCCCGCCGCCATGCTGGCGCAGTCCATCTACGTGATGCTGGCCGTGTGCGGCATCGTCGGGCTGGTCTGGAAGATGAAACTGGCCGACGTCGCCCTGCAATGCGCCGCGCCGATCGGTGCGTGGATGACTGCCGTGGCGCTGGTCACCGGTGCGATCTGGGGCAAACCGACCTGGGGTTCGTGGTGGGTCTGGGATGCGCGACTTACGTCCATGCTTATTCTGCTGTTTCTGTACTTCGGTCTTATTGCGCTGGGCAACGCCATCAGCAATCGTGACAGTGCGGCCAAGGCCTGCGCGGTGCTGGCAATCGTCGGCGTGATCAACATCCCGATCATTAAATACTCGGTGGAGTGGTGGAACACCCTGCACCAGGGCGCGACCTTCACCCTCACCGAAAAACCGGCGATGCCCGCCGAGATGTGGCTGCCGCTGCTGCTGTCGGCGCTGGGTTTCTACTGTTTCTTCGGCGCGGTGCTGTTGCTGCGCATGCGCCTTGAAGTGCTCAAGCGCGAAGCCCGGGCGAGCTGGGTGAAAACCGAAGTGCAGAACAGTCTGGAGGCCGCTCGATGAGTTTCGCTTCATTCGGCGACTTTCTCGCCATGGGCCATCACGGCCTGTATGTCTGGTCAGCCTATGGCATAAGCCTGGCGGTGCTGGCCCTCAACGTGGCGGCGCCGATCCTGGCCCGCAAGCGGTATCTGCAACAAGAGGCGCGTCGTCTGCGCCGGGAGAACGGCAAGTGAATCCGCTGCGTAAAAAGCGTCTTATGATCATTCTCGCGATCCTGGTCGGTGTCGGCGCTGCCGTCGGCCTGGCCCTGAGCGCCCTTCAGCAGAACATCAATCTGTTTTACACCCCGACCCAGATCGCCAACGGCGAAGCCCCGCAAGACACGCGTATCCGCGCGGGCGGTATGGTGGAGAAAGGTTCGCTACAACGTTCCGGCGATTCCCTGGACGTGAAATTCATCGTCACCGACTTCAACAAATCCGTGACCATCAGCTACCGCGGCATCCTGCCGGACCTGTTCCGCGAAGGGCAGGGCATCGTCGCCCTCGGCAAGCTCAACGCTGACGGCGTGGTGGTGGCCGACGAAGTGCTGGCCAAGCACGACGAGAAGTACATGCCGCCGGAAGTGACCAAGGCGCTGAAAGACAGTGGTCAATCCGCCCCAACACCCGCGAAGGAGGGTTGATCGATGACTTCCGGCATCTTTATCCCCGAACTCGGCCACCTGGCCATGATCCTGGCGCTGTGTTTCGCGCTGGTTCAAGCCGTGGTGCCGTTGCTCGGTGCCTGGCGTGGCGACCGTCTATGGATGAGCCTGGCTCAGCCCGCCGCATGGGGGCAGTTCGCGTTTTTGCTGTTCGCTTTCGGTTGCCTGACTTACGCGTTCATGGCGGACGACTTCTCCGTCGCTTATGTAGCCAGCAACTCCAACAGCGCCTTGCCGTGGTACTACAAATTCAGCGCCGTCTGGGGCGCTCACGAAGGTTCGTTGCTGCTGTGGGCATTGATCCTCGGCGGCTGGACCTTCGCGGTGTCGGTGTTCTCCCGGCAATTGCCGCAAGTGATGCTGGCCCGGGTGCTGGCAGTAATGGGCATGATCAGCACCGGCTTTTTGCTGTTCCTGATCCTGACATCTAACCCTTTCGCCCGAATCCTGCCGCAGATGCCGACGGATGGGCGCGACCTCAATCCCTTGCTGCAAGACATCGGCCTGATCGTTCATCCGCCGATGCTGTACATGGGTTACGTCGGTTTCTCCGTGGCTTTCGCCTTCGCCATTGCCGCGCTGCTGGGTGGTCGTCTCGATGCGGCGTGGGCGCGCTGGTCCCGTCCGTGGACCATCGTCGCCTGGGCCTTCCTCGGTATCGGTATTACGTTGGGCTCCTGGTGGGCCTATTACGAACTCGGCTGGGGTGGCTGGTGGTTCTGGGACCCGGTGGAAAACGCGTCCTTCATGCCTTGGCTGGTGGGCACGGCGCTGATTCACTCGTTGGCGGTCACGGAAAAACGTGGCGTGTTCAAGAGCTGGACCGTGTTGCTGGCCATCGCCGCGTTCTCCTTGAGCCTGCTGGGGACTTTCCTGGTGCGGTCCGGCGTACTGACCTCGGTTCATGCCTTTGCGTCCGATCCTGAACGCGGTGTGTTCATCCTGATCTTCCTGCTGTTCGTGGTCGGTGGTTCGCTGACGCTGTTCGCCCTGCGCGCTCCGGTGGTCAAGAGCCACGTCGGCTTCAACCTCTGGTCCCGGGAAACCCTGCTGCTGGGCAATAACCTGGTGCTGGTGGTGGCCGCGTCGATGATCCTGCTCGGCACCTTGTATCCGCTGATTCTCGACGCGATGACCGGCGCCAAACTGTCGGTCGGCCCGCCGTATTTCAACGCGCTGTTCATTCCATTGATGGCGATACTGATGGTGGTGATGGCGGTCGGCATGCTGGTGCGCTGGAAAGACACGCCGGTCAAATGGCTGATGAGCATGTTGACCCCGGTGTTGCTCGGCAGCGCTGCACTGGCCGTGGTGGCGGGTGTCGCTTACGGCGATTTCAACTGGGCGGTGCTGGCGACGTTCATGCTGGCTGCCTGGGTGTTGCTGGCCGGTGTGCGGGATATCTTCGACAAAACGCGTCACAAGGGTTTGATCAAAGGTCTGCCGACCCTTACCCGCAGCTATTGGGGCATGCAGATCGCGCATTTGGGCATTGCCGTATGCGCGCTGGGTGTTGTGTTGTCGAGCCAGAACAGTGCCGAGCGCGATCTGCGCCTGGCGCCGGGTGAATCCATGAGCCTGGCCGGTTATCAGTTTGTGTTCGAAGGCGCCAAGCACTTCGAAGGGCCGAACTTCACCTCCGACAAGGGCACCGTGCGGGTGATCCGCGATGGCAAGGAAATCAGTGTGCTGCACCCGGAAAAACGCCTCTACACCGTGCAGAACTCGGTGATGACCGAAGCCGGGATCGACGCCGGTTTCACCCGTGACCTTTACGTTGCACTGGGCGAGCCGTTGGGCGAGGGCGCCTGGGCGGTTCGTGTGCATGTCAAACCGTTCGTGCGCTGGATCTGGTTCGGCGGTCTGCTTACAGGTTTCGGCGGTTTGCTGGCGGCGCTGGATCGCCGTTATCGGGTCAAGGTGAAAAGCCGCGTGCGTGAAGCGCTCGGCATGACGGGAGCCACTGCATGAGACGTTGGTTGATGCTGTTGCCACTGGCGATTTTTCTGGTGGTTGCTGTTTTTCTGTATCGGGGGCTGTACCTGAACCCGGCCGAGCTGCCTTCGGCGATGATCAACAAACCGTTCCCTGAGTTTTCGCTGCCATCGGTGCAGGGTGACAAAACCCTGACTAAAGCGGATCTTCTGGGTAAACCGGCATTGGTCAACGTCTGGGGCACCTGGTGCATTTCCTGCCGGGTCGAGCACCCGGTGCTGAACAAATTAGCTCAGCAAGGCGTGGTGATCTACGGCGTCAACTACAAGGACGTCAACACCGATGCCTTGAAGTGGCTGGCCGAGTTCCACAACCCGTATCAACTGGACATCCGGGACGATGCCGGCACCCTGGGCCTGAACCTCGGCGTATACGGCGCTCCGGAAACTTTCTTCATCGACGCCAAGGGCATCATCCGCGACAAATTCGTCGGCGTGATCGACGAACAAGTCTGGCGCGAAAAACTGGCCGCCAAGTATCAGGCGCTGGTCGACGAGGCCAAGCCATGAAGCGCTGGATTGCCGCCGCTGTTCTGGGCTTGAGCATGGCCGGTGTGGCCCACGCGGCCATCGACACCTACGAGTTCGCCAAAGAAGGCGATCGTGAGCGTTTTCGCGAGCTGACCAAAGAGCTGCGTTGCCCCAAGTGCCAGAATCAGGACATCGCCGATTCCAATGCCCCGATCGCTGCCGACCTGCGCAAAGAGATTTTTCGCATGCTCGGCGAGGGCAAGGACAACCAGCAGATCATCGATTTCATGGTCGACCGTTACGGTGATTTTGTCCGCTACAAACCTGCCCTCAACGCCAAAACCGCACTGCTCTGGTTCGGCCCCGCCGGCCTGCTGCTGGGCGGTTTTGTGATCATCGCCGTGATCGTCCGTCGTCGTCGCGTACAACGCACTGACAGCCCGGACACGCTTTCCGCCGAGGAGCGCGAGCGCCTCGACCACCTGTTGGATAAAACCAAGAATGATTGATTTCTGGCTCGCTGCAGGCCTGCTGCTCCTGGTTGCCCTGAGTTTTCTGTTGATCCCCGTTCTGCGCGGTCGCCGCGCTCAGCTGGAAGAGGACCGTACGGCGCTGAACGTTGCGCTTTATCAGGAGCGCGTGGCTGAGTTGCAGACTCAGCAGGAAGAGGGCGTGCTCAACGCCGAACAAATGGACACCGGCCGCGCCGAAGCTGCCCGTGAACTGCTCGCCGACACTGAAGGCGTCGAGGCGCCGCGAGTGTCGCGTCTGGGCAAACCGTTGCCATTGCTCGCGGCAATCCTGGTGCCGGTGCTGGGCCTTGGGTTGTACCTGCATTTCGGCGCCAGCGACAAGGTCGAGCTGACCCGCGAATTCGCTCAGGCACCGCAGTCGATGGAAGAGATGACTCGTCGTCTGGAGCGTGCGGTGGCCGCCCAACCGGACTCGGCCGAGGGCCTGTACTTCCTTGGCCGCACCTACATGGCTCAGGACCGTCCGGGCGATGCGGCGAAGATCTTCGAGCGCACAGTGACTCTGGCCGGGCGGCAGCCGGAACTGCTCGGGCAGTGGGCCCAGGCGCAATATTTCGCCGATGGCAAGAAGTGGTCGGACAAGGTCCAGGCCCTGACCGACGAAGCGCTGAAAGCTGATCCGAAAGAAGTCACCAGCCTCGGTCTGCTGGGCATTGCGGCCTTTGAAGGCGAGCGTTATCAGGACGCCATCGACTACTGGAACCGCCTGCTGGCGCAACTGCCGCCGGATGATAAATCCCGCGTCGCGCTGCAAGGCGGCATTACTCGGGCCGCCGAGAAGCTGGAAGCCAGCGGTGGCAAGGTTGCCCAAGCGCCTGCGGTTAAAGCTGCAGCGCTGCTCAAAGTGCAAGTCGAACTTTCGCCAGAGCTCAAAGCCAAAGTCCAACCGGGTGACAGCGTGTTCATATTCGCCCGCGCCATCTCCGGCCCGCCCGCACCGCTGGCCGCCAAGCGTCTGACCGTCGCCGACTTGCCGGCAACCGTCGAACTGGGTGATGCCGACGCCATGATGCCGCAGTTGAAACTGTCGAACTTCCCTGAAGTCCAACTGGTTGCGCGCATCTCCCGCGCTGGCCAACCGACTGCCGGCGAATGGATCGGTCGCAGCCAACCCTTGGCCACCAGCACCACCGCGCAACAAAAACTGATCATCGACAGCCCGGATAAATAACAGGAAGCACCACCATGACCGCCATCGCTCGTATCACTCTCCTCAGTATGGTTTTGGGGTTAAGCGCCTGTGCGGTCCAGCAGCCCGAGCCCACACGGCTGCCGCCAATCCCGCCTTCGGGGCCAAGCACCAAACCGCCTCCAACGACGACACCGAGCAAACCGAGCATCCCGGTCAAACCGTCCAAGCCGATTCCACGCACTTCCGCCAGCTTCGCCCCGCCACCGGGGGGCAACAGTCATTGGGATGCGAAACTCGGCGTTTACGTTCTCGATGATCAGACCAACACCTTCTACCGCCAGCGCACCTACTACCGCTGGAACAACGGCTGGAGTCGCTCGATCAGCCCCAACGGGCCATGGGAAGAGACGGACATCCATGGCGTGCCGGGTGGGTTAGGCAGAAAATTCGGGCAGTGAATGGAAACGGCGATCTGAGGATCGCCGTTTTGCTTTTTGGGGGCTGAAAAGATCGCAGGCTTCGCCAGCTCCTACAGGATCGCGTACGACTTGCCGACATGGGTTGGGGAATGCTGGAACTCGACATCTCGCCCTATCTGGGCAAGACCGAGAAGGTCAACGTGACGCTGCCTGGCTACGTGATCCAGCGCATTGACCGCTATGTGCGAGAGCACAATGTCAAAAGCCGCTCCTCCTTTCTCGCGGATGCGGCGATGGAGAAACTGGTTCGGCATTGAGGGGTATCAGTCGAATCGCCTTCGCGGGCAAGCCTCGCTCCTACAGGTCTTACACTAACCCTGTAGGAGCGAGGCTTGCCCGCGAAGCTTTTAGCGTCCTAAGCCGTTGCCAACGAACGCCTTTGCGAAACACTCAAAAACCGCAACAACGCCAACAATGGAAACGCACTACCCACAATCACGATCCACAACCAGCCGCCATGCTCATACACCGCGCTGGCCACCGAAGAACCAAACGCGCCGCCGATGAAGATGCTGGTCATGTACAGCGCATTCAGACGGCCGCGGCTTTTAGCGTCGAGGGTATAGACCGCTCGCTGGCCGAGGACCATGTTCATTTGCACGCAGAAATCCAGCACCACCCCCGTCACCGCGAGGCCGATAACGCTGTAGACCGGCTGGATGAAGGCGGGCAGGAAGCTCAGGCTGGCGAATAGCAGGGCCAGCAGCGAGGCTATGCGGGTATGGCCGGCATCGGCCAGTCGACCGGCGATGGGTGCGGCAATCGCGCCAATGGCGCCAACCAGGGCGAAGATCGCGATCTGGGTTTGCGACAAGCCATGATTACGCGACAGCTCCAGTGGTACTGCAGTCCAGAACAGGCTGAAGGTGGCGAACATACAGGCTTGGTAAAACGCGCGCTGACGCAATACCGGCTGCTGACGCAATAGCGTCCAGAGCGAACCCAACAACTGGCCATAAGAAGCGCTGTGATCTGGCTGGCGCTTGGGAATGGTCAGGGCCAGCACAATGCTGATGGCCGCCATCAATACCGCAGCGATGATGAACATCGCACGCCAGCCGAAGTGATCGGCTATTACGCTGGATACCGGTCGAGCCAGCAGAATCCCCAGCAGCAAACCACCCATGATGCCGCCGACCACGCGGCCGCGCGATTCTTCCGGCGCCAGATGGGCGGCCAGTGGAATCAGGATCTGTACCGACACTGAGCTGAACCCCACCAGCAACGAGATGAGCAGAAACACGTTCGGCTGATCGGTGAATGCCGCGCCCAACAGACTGGCAATCGCCACCACGGTGGTGATGATCATCAAGCGGCGGTTTTCCAGCAGATCACCCAAGGGCACCAGGAAGAACAGACCCAACGCATAACCAATCTGTGTCAGCGAAACGATCAGGCTGGCCATGGTGTCGGTCAGGCCGATGTCCGGCGCGATCAGGCCGATGATCGGCTGGGCGTAGTAGATGTTGGCTACGATGGCGCCGCAGCAGAAGGCGAAGAGCAACACCATGCCTCGGGTCATTGTCGCGGTACCGAGGGGCACCTGAGTCATTGGATTCATAACGGGGCTCGTTGAACAAGAAGGAATGCGCAGAGGCTAATCGGCTGGCTGGAGCGGCGGAAGGGGGAATAGGGTGATAGTAATCATGCCTCTGAAGAATGATTGAGAGAGGCCGTTCATTGGGTCTCCTGGCTCCCACAAAAAAGGCGACCTATGAAGGTCGCCTTTTCATTGGCCTCAGGAATTACTGACCGCTGTAAATCTGATCGAAAACCCCACCATCATTGAAGTGGGTCTTCTGCACAGTGCGCCAGTCACCAAAGGTCTTCTCCACCGAAAGGAAATCCACTTTTGGGAAGCGATCGGTGTACTTGGCCAGTACCGCCGGATCACGCGGACGCAGGTAGTTGGCCGCCGCAATCTCTTGACCTTCCGGCGACCACAGGTACTTCAAATATTCCTCGGCAGCAGCGCGAGTGCCTTTTTTCTCGACCACTTTGTCGACCACAGACACTGGCGGCTCTGCTTCGGCGGAAACGCTTGGGTAGATCACTTCGAACTGGTCGCGGCCAAACTCACGCGCAATCATTTCCGCTTCGTTTTCGAAGGTCACCAGCACGTCGCCGATCTGGTTGGTCATGAACGTGGTGGTGGCTGCACGGCCACCGGTATCCAGCACTGGCGCTTGCTTGAACAGTTTGCCGACGAAGGCTTTGGCCTTGTTCTCGTCGCCGCCGTTTTTCAGCACATAACCCCAGGCCGAAAGGTAGGTGTAGCGGCCGTTGCCCGAGGTTTTCGGGTTGGGGACGATCACTTGCACACCGTCCTTGAGCAGGTCGGGCCAGTCTTTCAATGCTTTCGGGTTGCCTTTGCGCACGATAAACACGGTGGCCGAGGTGAATGGCGCGCTGTTGTTCGGCAGGCGCGTAACCCAGTTGTCCGGGACCAGTTTGCCGTTGTCCGCCAGGGCGTTGATGTCGGTGGCCATGTTCATGGTGATGACATCAGCCGGCAGGCCATCGATCACTGAGCGCGCCTGCTTGCTGGAACCGCCGAAGGACATTTGCAGCGTGATGTTTTCGTTGTGCTCGGCTTGCCAGTGTTTCTGGAAGGCAGCGTTGTAGTCCTTGTAGAAATCTCGCATCACGTCGTAGGAAACGTTAAGCAGGGTCGGTGCAGCCTGAGCCACGCTGCCCAAGACCAGGCCAGCGGCCAGAAGTGAGGCGCCAAAGAGTTTTTTCACTGCGCATTCCTTGTTTTATCAAACATGTTCTATGGAAAGTGTTGGCAATTTGCCAGCGACTATAGCCGGGCTCGCATAGTCCTTTAAAGATTAAAAAGCACTTTGCTTATTCCAGTTTCTTGAACAGCGCGTTGCCGCAACGGGAGCAAAATGCTGCGCCGTGTTCGTGACTGTTTTTCTCGCAGGTCGGGCAATCGTGTTGCAATTGTTCGCCGCGCATCGCGTTGGCCAGTTCCGCGGTAAAGATCCCTGTGGGCACGGCGATGATCGAGTAACCGGTGATCATCACCAGCGACGAAACCACCTGACCCAATGGCGTCCTGGGCACGATATCGCCAAATCCCACGGTAGTCAGTGTGACGATGGCCCAATAGATGCCTTTGGGGATGCTGGTGAAGCCGTGTTCCGGGCCTTCGATCACGTACATCAGAGTGCCGAACACCGTCACCAGGGTGCTGACGCTGAGCAGAAACACCACGATCTTCTGCTTGCTGCCGCGCAGCGCCGTCATCAAGTAGTTGGCTTGCTTCAGATACGGGCTGAGCTTGAGCACGCGGAAAATCCGCAGCATCCGAATGATCCGGATAATCAGCAGGTACTGCGCATCGCTGTAATACAGCGCAAGAATGCCGGGCACGATCGCCAGCAAATCCACCAGCCCATAGAAGCTGAACGCGTAGCGCAGCGGCTTGGGCGAGCAGTACAGGCGCAGACCGTATTCGATGGCGAAAACGATGGTGAAGCCCCATTCGATGTACGCCAGTATGTCGGCGTAGTTCTGATGAACGCTGTCGATACTGTCCAGAATCACGATCACCAGGCTCGCCAGGATGATCAACAACAGAATGCTGTCGAAGCGCCGGCCGGCCGGAGTATCGGATTGGAAAATGATGACGTAAAGGTCTTCACGCCAGTTTTTATTGCTGTCCATGGAAAACGCCTGAACCAAGAATCAGCGAAGCCTAGGTCGATTCTCCCCGGTAGCGCAAGGCGCGCTGTCCATGGCGGCCTGACGCAGCACCCGAATGCCTGCGCGAATCAGCCAGCAGGCGAGGATGAAGGGTGCCGTCAGCGTTGCCAGCCCCAGTGCGACGAACCCCGGCGTGAGCAACACCGCCAGCAGGATTCCCAACAATGGCAGCCAAGGCTGGCGACGATTTTGGCTGAAGGCGAGGGCGGCAAGCACGGCGTTGTAGCCGCTCAAACCCAGCAGCGCGGTTGATGTTTCGTGATGCAGAAGGGCGAAACCGAGGCCGGCAGCGGAGCCGAGCAGCGCCCACAGGAAGGCACGATGGTCAGCGATCAGCAAACCCATGGCAATCAGAGCACCGGCCAGCGGATGACCGAGAAACAGCACCTGACCGAGCCCTTTCAATGACGCGGCAAGCAAGTTGAGTGTGGTCATTTCGATCAGCGGCGCGGGCTGCTGGGGGGCGGCAAACGACAGTAGCAACCAGCTCATCCCGACGAAGGGCGCGGTGTAGGCGGGAAGGCAATCATGATCGCGCGAATGCTTGAGCCATTGCTGGGTGAGCATCGCACTCAGGCCGCCAGCGGCAATGATTAGCGGCGGCAATAACGCTGACCACGGGAAATAAAGGCTCAGCAGCAGACCGAGCAGAATACCGTTGTAACTGAACAGGCCGGCCTGACGATCAGCCTTTGTGTAACCGCGACGTTGCGCGGTGAGCAACCCGGCGACCCCTCCCAGCAACGCACCGCCGAGCAGGGCCGGAGCGCTGAACAGAATCGCCAACAGACACAGCAGACCGCACAGCGGATGGCGCTGGAGAAAGATTTGACTGAAGCCATTGAGCAGGGCAGTGGCCCAGTCGGGGCATTGGGTGTTGAAGTGGTTGGCAGGCATTTTAGGTCTGTGTGTCAGAGGAGCCGAGTCGCCTGCTTCGCGAGCAAGCCCGCTCCCACATTAGTCTTGTGTCGAACTCAGATTAAATGTGGGAGCGGGCTTGCTCGCGAAGAGGCCGGTACAGGCGCTAAATCAACGTCTCAATGCGCAACGAATTGGTTGACCCCGGCTGCCCAAACGGCACTCCCGCCGTGATCAACAACGTATCGCCGCGTTGAGCCATCCCCTGTGCCTGGGCAATCTCCAACGCCGTCGAGCACACTTCATCCACCTGGCGCAGCCGATCATTGACCACCGAGTGCACGCCCCACGCTACCGTCAAACGCCGCGCGGTTTGCAAATTCGGCGTCAGGTTGAGGATCGGCACCGTTGGCCGTTCCCGCGCCGCGCGCAGACTCGAGGTACCGGACTCGCTGTAGTTCACCAACACCGCCACCGGCAGCACGTTGCTGATGCGGCGGATCGCGCAGCTGATCGCGTCGGACACCGTGGCCTCGGCTTTCGGTCGGCTCACGTCCAGTTGGGCCTGATAGTCCGGGCCGTTTTCCACCTGACGGATGATCTTGCTCATCATCTGCACAGCTTCCAGCGGATACTCGCCGGACGCGGTTTCCGCCGACAGCATCACCGCGTCCGCGCCTTCGGCCACCGCATTGGCGACGTCAGTGACTTCGGCGCGAGTCGGGGCCGGGGAGAAGCGCATCGACTCCAGCATCTGCGTCGCCACCACCACCGGTTTGCCGAGTTGGCGGCAAGTGCTGATGATGTTTTTCTGGATTTGCGGCACGCTTTCGGCCGGCACTTCCACGCCCAGATCACCGCGAGCGACCATGATCGCATCGCTCAATTCGGCGATTTCACGCAGTTGAGTCACGGCCGAGGGTTTCTCGATCTTGGCCATCAAGAAGGCCTTGTCGCCGATCAATGCGCGGGCTTCGCGGATGTCTTCCGGGCGTTGCACAAACGACAGCGCGACCCAATCCACCCCCAGCTCCAGACCAAAGCTCAAGTCGCGACGATCCTTGGTGGTCAACGGGCTCAGGTCGAGCACCGCTTGCGGCACGTTGACGCCTTTGCGATCCGACAGCTCGCCGCCATTGAGCACTGTGGTGTCGATGGCGTCGGCGTATTTGGTCACCACCCGCAGGCGCAGCTTGCCGTCGTCCAGCAGCAGGTCCATGCCAGGCGTAAGCGCGGCGATGATTTCCGGGTGAGGCAAGTTGACCCGGCGCTCATCGCCCGGCGTCGGGTCCAGGTCCAGACGCAAGGCCTGACCGCGATACAACTGCACTTTGCCACGGGCGAATTTGCCGACCCGCAGTTTCGGGCCTTGCAGGTCCATCAGTATCCCCAGCGGGTAATTCAGCTGGCGCTCGACTTCACGAATCCATTGATAGCGCAGGGCGTGGTCGGCGTGATCGCCGTGGCTGAAGTTCAGGCGAAAGATATTGACCCCGGCCTGCACCAGCTCACGGATGTCGTCGATCCCGTTGGTGGCCGGGCCAAGGGTGGCGAGGATTTTGACCTTCTTATCAGGCGTCATGTTTAGTGCTCTCGAGAATCAGGATGGCGCGGAAGTCGTTGACGTTGGTGCGGGTCGGCTCGGTGACGATCAGCGCATCCAGCGCCGCGAAATAGCCGTAGCCATTGTTGTTGTCCAGTTCATCGCAGGCAGCGAGGCCGAGGGCGGCAGCGCGGGCGTAACTGTCTGGGGTCATGATGGCGCCGGCGTTGTCTTCGGAGCCGTCGATGCCGTCGGTGTCACCCGCCAAGGCGTAGACGCCGGGCAGGCCTTTGAGGCTGTCGATCAGGCTCAGCAGGAATTCGGCGTTGCGCCCGCCACGGCCATTGCCGCGCACGGTGACGGTGGTTTCGCCGCCGGACAGAATCACGCACGGAGCTGCCAGCGGCTGGCCGTGCTGGACGATCTGCCGCGCAATGCCGGCGTGGACTTTCGCCACGTCCCGGGATTCACCTTCCAGGTCGCCGAGAATCAACGGACTGAAACCGGCCTGACGGGCTTTCACCGCTGCCGCTTCGAGCGATTGCTGTGGGCGTGCGATCAACTGGAAATGACTGCGGGCCAGGCTCGGATCGCCGGGTTTGACCGTTTCCGATTCCGCGCTTTGCAGCCAGTTACGCACCGAGGCCGGAACTTCGATGTCGTAACGCTTGAGGATCGCCAGCGCTTCGGCCGAGGTGCTCGGGTCGGCCACGGTGGGGCCGGACGCGATGACCGTGGCGAGATCGCCCGGTACATCGGAAATCGCATAGGTATAAACCGTGGCCGGCCAGCAGGCTTTGCCCAGACGACCGCCCTTGATCGCCGAGAGGTGCTTGCGCACGCAATTCATCTCGCCGATGGTCGCGCCGGATCTGAGCAGGGCTTTGTTGATCGACTGTTTGTCGGCGAGGGTGATGCCGGCGGCGGGTAGTGCCAACAATGCCGATCCACCGCCAGACAGCAGGAAGATCACGCGGTCGTCTTCGCTCAGGTCGCTGACCAGTTCCAGCACCCGTTTCGCAACAGCCAAACCAGCCGCATCCGGCACCGGGTGCGCGGCTTCGACCACTTCGATTTTTTCGCACGGGGCGCCGTGACCGTAACGGGTCACCACCAGGCCGGACACTTCACCCTGCCAGCAGCGCTCGACCACCTGAGCCATGGCCGCTGCGGCTTTACCGGCGCCGATGACGATCACCCGACCGCTACGATCTTTGGGTAAATGAGCTTCGAGGACGTGCTGCGGATGGGCTGCGTCGATGGCTGTGGCAAACAGCTCGCGCAGCAGTTGTTGCGGATCGACCGACATGGCGGGCTCCCGGAATTCTTGTTATTGGAGAAAGCTGCTTGCCCCTGTAGGAGCGAGGCTTGCCCGCGAACCGGCCACCTCGGTGTTTCTGCTGCACCGAGGCGATCCCTTCGCGGGCAAGCCTCGCTCCTACAGGGGCGGGTGATGGTGTTATTTATCGCGAATCGAGAAATTCGCCATGTGTTCCAGGCCTTTGATCAGCGCCGAGTGGTCCCAGTTGCTGCCGCCAATGGCCGCGCAGGTGCTGAACACTTGCTGGGTATTGGCGGTGTTCGGCAGGTTGATGCCCAGTTCGCGAGCGCCGGCCAGGGCCAGGTTCAGGTCCTTCTGGTGCAGGCTGATGCGGAAGCCTGGATCGAAAGTGCCTTTGATCATGCGCTCGCCATGGACTTCAAGGATCTTCGACGAGGCAAAACCGCCCATCAGCGCTTCACGCACCTTGGCTGGATCGGCACCGTTTTTCGAGGCGAACAGCAGGGCTTCGGCCACGGCCTGGATGTTCAGCGCGACGATGATCTGGTTCGCCACTTTCGCGGTTTGACCGTCGCCGTTGCCACCGACCAGGGTGATGTTTTTGCCCATGGCCTGGAACAGCGGCAGGGCGCGTTCGAAGGCATCGGCATCGCCGCCGACCATGATGCTCAGGGTCGCAGCCTTGGCGCCGACTTCGCCGCCGGAAACCGGGGCGTCGAGGTACTGCGCGCCTTTCTCGTTGATTTTAGCCGCGAAGGCTTTAGTGGCAGTCGGCGAGATCGAGCTCATGTCGATCACGACTTTGCCCTTGCTCACGCCTGCCGCAACGCCATCGGCGCGGAACAGCACGTCATCGACCTGCGGAGTATCCGGGACCATGACGATGATGAATTCGGCTTCCTGGGCCACTTCTTTCGGGTTCGCCAGGGCGACGGCGCCGGCGGCGATCAGGTCGGCAGGGGCTGGGTCGTGGTGTGCCGACAGGAACAGGCTGTGACCGGCTTTCTGCAGGTTCAACGCCATTGGGTGGCCCATGATGCCGGTGCCGATAAATCCGATTTTAGCCATGAGAAAATCCTCTTGTTTTTATTGCTCTGTTCGCAAAATTCGTGGGATGGCAGCGAGGACGCCTTCGCGGGCAAGCCTCGCTCCTACAGACAATTCTGGCCCCCCGTAGGAGCGAGGCTTGCCCGCGAAGAACGATGACGCGGTGTCAGATCAAATCGCGTTATGGGTTTTCAACCAGCCCAAGCCTGCCTCAGTGGTGGTCAGCGGCTTGTATTCGCAGCCAACCCAACCCTGATAACCGATGCGGTCCAGGTGTTCGAACAGGAAGCGGTAATTGATTTCACCGGTGCCCGGTTCGTTGCGCCCTGGGTTGTCGGCCAACTGGATGTGGTTGATCTCGTCCAGGTGCGCGGCCATGGTGCGGGCCAGGTCGCCCTCCATGACTTGCATGTGATAGATGTCGTATTGCAGGAACAGGTTGGCGCTGCCGACTTGTTCGCGAATCGATAGGGCTTGCGCCGTGTTGTTCAGGTAGAAGCCTGGGATGTCACGGGTGTTGATCGCTTCCATCACCAGTTTGATGCCCACCGCTTGCAGCTTGTCGGCCGCGTACTTGAGGTTGGCGACAAAGGTCTTTTCCACGGTGGCATCGTCGACGCCTTGTGGACGAATACCGGCCAGACAGTTGATCTGGGTGTTGCCCAGCACTTTGGCGTAAGCGATGGCCAGATCGACACCGGCGCGGAATTCTTCGACCCGATCCGGTAGGCACGCGATACCGCGCTCGCCCTTGGCCCAGTCACCGGCCGGCAGGTTGAACAGCACCTGGGTCAAGCCATTGGCATCGAGCCTGGCCTTGATTTCGGCGGAGCTGAAATCGTAGGGGAACAGGTATTCGACACCACTGAAGCCGGCCTTGGCGGCAGCGTCGAAACGGGCAAGAAAATCCTGCTCGGTGAACAGCATGGACAGGTTGGCTGCGAAACGCGGCATGGTGGTCTCCTGTAAATATGTGCAGATCCCCTGTGGGAGCCAGCCTGCTGGCGATAGCGGTGGGGCAGCCAACATCAATGTTGAATGTGCCGGCCTCATCGCGAGCAGGCTCGCTCCCACAGGGGTATCGATCAGCAGTTAGTCGAGCAGCGAAATCGCCGTTGGCGCATCGTTGCCGACCAGCGCCAGGTCTTCGAATTCGTTGACGGCGTTGATCTCGGTGCCCATGGAAATGTTGGTCACGCGCTCCAGAATGATTTCGACGATCACCGGCACCTTGAACTCCTCGATCAGTTCCTGAGCCTTGCGCAGGGCAGGCTGGATCTGAGCCGGTTCGAACACCCGCAACGCCTTGCAACCCAGGCCTTCGGCGACAGCGACGTGGTCGACACCGTAACCGTTGAGTTCCGGAGCGTTGAGGTTGTCGAAAGACAACTGCACGCAGTAGTCCATGTCGAAACCGCGCTGGGCCTGACGGATCAAACCCAGGTACGAGTTGTTCACGACAACGTGGATGTACGGCAGCTTGAACTGCGCGCCTACGGCCAGTTCTTCAATCATGAACTGGAAGTCATAATCCCCAGACAGCGCCACCACCTTGCGGGTCGGATCAGCCTTGACCACGCCGAGTGCGGCCGGAATGGTCCAGCCCAGCGGGCCGGCCTGGCCGCAGTTGATCCAGTGACGCGGTTTGTAGACGTGCAGGAACTGCGCGCCGGCAATCTGCGACAGACCGATGGTGCTGACGTAGCAGGTGTCCTTGCCGAACACCTGGTTCATTTCTTCGTAAACCCGCTGCGGCTTGACCGGCACGTTGTCGAAGTGAGTTTTGCGCTGCAGGCTGGCTTTGCGTTGCTGGCAGTCTTGTAGCCAGGCGCTGCGGTTTTTCAGCTTGCCGGCGGCTTGCCATTCGCGAGCGACTTCGATGAACACGGTCAACGCGGCAGCGGCGTCGGACACGATGCCCAGGTCCGGGGTGAACACGCGGCCGATCTGGGT
>NZ_JBIVCD010000049.1:0-24820 GCF_044746425.1 Pseudomonas sp. NPDC086112
GTACCTGCGCAAGCACAACCTCGCACTCGGCGGCAGCGTTGAAAACGCTATTGTGGTCGACGCGGATGGTGTACTGAACGAAGACGGCCTTCGCTATGAAGACGAATTCGTGAAGCACAAGATCCTCGATGCAATTGGTGACCTCTACCTGCTGGGCAATAGCCTGATTGGTGAGTTCAAGGGCTTCAAGTCCGGACATGCATTGAACAACCAGCTGCTGCGCAAGTTGATTGAGCAGACAGATGCTTGGGAAGTCGTGACTTTCGAAGACGCCAGCACTGCACCGATCTCTTACATGCGTCCTGTTGCGGCCGTGTAAGCAAAAAACCTCTCTAGTTTTTAAAGGCTGCCTTCGGGTGGCCTTTTTTTATGGGGGCGGGAAAGTGGTGTTTTGTGGTGTCTGTCATGGCCTCTTCGCGGGCAAGCCTCGCTCCTACAGGACAGCGGCGCATTTAACTTCCACACTCTGTAGGAGCGAGGCTTGCCCGCGAAGAGGCCGGCCGCCACACCGTAGATCTCAGTCTGCTGCAACCACCCGATTGCGCCCACTTTCCTTGGCCTGATACAGCGCCTTGTCTGCCGTATACAACAACTGCTCCAGGCTGATATCGGATGCTGTCGTCCAGGTACTGATACCGATACTGACAGTAATCGGCGACGTATCGCCCCCCACCAACGGCAACTGCTCCACCGCTGCGCGGATGGTGTCGGCAATCTGTTGCGCGCCGGCGCTGTCGGTTTCAGCCAGAATCACCGAAAACTCCTCGCCACCGTAACGGGCGACCAGATCCGCCGGTCGTCGAACATGGGTGCCGATCACTTTGGCCACCCGGCGCAAGGCATCGTCGCCGCCCTGATGGCCATGGCGATCGTTGAACGCCTTGAAGTGATCGACATCGATCATCAGCACCGACAATGGCAGACCGGAACGTTGGGCGCGAAACCATTCATGGTGCAAGGCCTGATCCAGGCTTCGACGGTTGGCCAGACCGGTCAAAGGGTCGGTAGCGGCCAGTTGTGCCAGTTCCTGCTCGGCACTTTGACGCCGACGCAATTCCCGGCAGAGCAACCAGGTCAGCCACAGCAAGCTCACACACAGGGCAATGGTCGCGAAGCTGACCACCACCGCAGTGCGCTTCCAGGCCGCAAAGACTTCATCGCTCGATAGCGCAACGATGACGATCAACGGCAAGTTCCCGACCTTGGAGAAGGTGTACAAGCGCTTGTCCTGGTAGCGGCTGGACATGCTGGTGAAGCTGCCGTTGCCTTCTTTGACGATGCGCTGAAAGTTGGGGCGATTACTGAAGTTCTTGCCGATCAGTTCTTCGGCCAGACGTGGTTGATGAGCCAGAAGAGTCCCGTCCTTGCTGATCAGATTGACCGTGCTGTCGCGGCCGATACTCAAACTGTTGAACAACTGATCGAAGTAACTCAACCGCATGGCGGCTTCGGCCACGCCCAGGAACTCACCCTGGGGGCCGTTCACCCGGCGACTGAAACTGATACGCCAATCCTGTTCGGGCGACCGGGCTCTGAAGGGGGGACTGATGAACATGCCCGGGTCCGGGTTGTTCACGTGAGACTGGAAGTATTCGCGATCGGCATAGTTGCCCTGCCTGGGCTCCACCGAGGCCGAGTCGGCGATCACGTCGCCCTTGTTGTCGAGCAACAAAATGTTGCCCTTGTACGGCGCGGCGGTGGCGCGGTCGAAATAGGCCAGATGGCGAATGGCTGGAGAAACGCTCTTGAGGTCTTCTCGCTGGGAGGCAGCGATCAAACCCAGCAGGGACACATCATAGAGTTCGACATTGCGCAGCACGTCGGCGTCGATCAATTGCACGATATTGTTGGCGGCGCGAGCAGCGGACAATTCGGCATTGGCGCGTTCACGGATCAGCAGAAAGGTCACGATGCTGAGTATCGCAATCACCAACAACACACTGCCGAGAACCAGAAGCCGCTCCGATCGTGTCGAACGGATCGGATGTTGAGATTTCGCACTGCTCACACTCATGGTTCTGACTTCTGCAAATAAGGCGTTAAAGAGTTCTTTTACAAGAATCGGGCAGAGTCCCAGAAACCAGTCGCGTTCAGAGGCGACTATATAAATCCCGAATAAAAAAAAGGCCAGCAAAACATGCTGGCCTTTTGCTAATTGGAGCTTAGAAGACATTCAGGGGGTAGTCGATAATTACGCGGTGTTGGTGTGGTTTGGTATTTCTGTGGCGAGGTGGCTTGCCCCCGTTGGGCTGCGAAGCGGCCCCTGAACCGCGTGAGACCCCGCCTCAGTCCGTGGTTGCCATCGCCTGCAGCGGGGCGGGCTTAGGCCGATGGAATAGCCGCTCGAGCCACAAGTAGATGACCGGCGTGGTGAACAGCGTCAGCGCCTGGCTCACCAGCAAACCGCCGACTACTGCGATGCCCAATGGCTGGCGCAGTTCGGCGCCGGTGCCGTAGCCGAGCATCAGCGGAAGGGCGCCGAGCAAGGCGGCGAGGGTGGTCATGATGATCGGCCGGAACCGAGTCATACACGCCTCATAGATCGCTTCTTCCGGCGGCAAGCCACGGTTGCGTTGGGCTTCCAGCGCGAAGTCGATCATCAGGATGCCGTTTTTCTTGACGATGCCGATCAGCAATACCAGCCCGATCAGCGCCATGATCGAAAAGTCCTGGCCGCAGATCCACAGCATGATCACCGCCCCGAGCCCCGCCGAGGGCAGCGTCGAAATGATGGTCAGCGGGTGCACGAAGCTTTCATACAGAACGCCAAGAATGATGTACACCGCCACCAGCGCCGCCAGAATCAGCCACGGCTGGCTGGCCAGCGAACTCTGGAATGCCTGGGCTGCGCCCTGGAAATTACCGCTGATGGCCACCGGCATGCCGATGTCGGTCTTGGCTTGGTTGAGCATGATCACCGCATCGCCCAACGCGACGCCGGGTGCCAGGTTGAACGACAGGTTGGCCGCCGGGAACATCCCGTCGTGAGCGATGGACAACGGGCCGATGGTTGGCGCATCGAATTTAGCCAGGGCCGACAGCGGCACCATTTCCCCGCTCAGCGGCGAGCGCAGATAGAAATAGTTGAGGCTTTCGGCCTTGCCGCGCTGTTTGGTGTCCAGTTCCAGAATTACGTTGTATTGGTTGGTCTGGGTCTGGAACTCGTTGATCTGCCGCTGACCGAAGGCGTCGTACAGCGCTTCATCAACATCGCTGGCGGTCAGGCCGAAACGCGCCGCTGCACTGCGGTCGATGCTGATGTGGGTGATGCTGCCGCCCAGTTGCAGGTCGTTGGAAATATCGCGGAACGCCGGGTTGCCGCGCAGTTTTTCCGTCAGGCGCTGGGTCCAGGTGCTCAGGAGTGCCCCGTCGTTGCTCTTGAGCACGTATTGGTACTGCGCGCGGCTCGGGCCGGCGCTGAGGTTGATGTCTTGCCCGGCACGCAGGTACAGCACGATGCCCGGGACTTTCATCAGCTGCGGGCGAATCCGGTCGATGAATTGGCTGGCCGACACGTCTCGGTCGCCGCGTTTTTTCAGCGAAATCCAGAAGCGGCCGTTGGCGATGGTCTGGTTGCTGCCCGCAACGCCGACCGAGTGTGAGAACGTCTCGACGGCAGGATCGGCGGCGACGATTTCGGCCATTGCCAAGTGTTTTTTCACCATGTCGCCGTAGGAAATGTCCGCTGCTGCTTCGGTGGTGCCGAAAACGAAACCGGTGTCTTGTACCGGGAAGAAGCCTTTAGGGATAAATATGTAACCGGCGACGGCCAGCCCCAGCGATAGACCGAATACACCGATCATCAACTTCTGATGGGCGAGGGCGCGGCGCAGGCCTTTCTCATACAGCGCCAGCAAGCGCTCGCCGAAGCCCGATTGGCTGTGTTCCGGCGCACGCATGAATAGCGCGGCCAACGTCGGTGCGAGCGTCAGGGACACCACCACAGAAATCATGATGGTCGAGGTGGCGGTCAGAGCGAACTCCTTGAACAACCGCCCGACCACGCCGCCCATGAACAGCAGCGGAATGAACGCCGCCACCAGCGAGAAACTGATCGAGACCACGGTAAAACCGATCTCGCCGGCGCCCTTGATGGCCGCCTCGCGCATGCCGTCGCCGGCTTCCAGGTGACGGTGAATGTTTTCCACCACCACAATCGCATCGTCCACCACAAACCCGACGGACACCACGATCGCCACCAGCGTCAGGTTATTCAGGCTGAAACCCATGATGTACATCAGGGCAAAACTGGCGATCAGCGACACACCGAGCACCGACGCCACGATCAGGGTCGCCGACAACTGCCGCAGGAACAGTGCCATCACCGCTACCACCAGCAGGATCGCGATCAGCAGGGTGACTTCCACTTCATGCAGCGAAGCGCGGATGGTCTGGGTGCGGTCGATCAACACCTTGACCTGCACCGATGCCGGCAGCATGGCCTCCAGCGTCGGCAGGGCCGCTTGAATACGGTCGACGGTCGCGACGATGTTGGCCCCCGGTTGCCGGAAAATCACCAGGTTCACCCCCGGTTGACCGTCAGCCCAGGCCTGGATGTAGGCGTCTTCCGAACCGTTGACGACTTTGGCCACATCCTTGAGATGAACCGGTGCGCCGTCCTTGTAGGAAACAATCAACTGACCGTATTCCTCGGGGTGGAACAATTGGTCGTTGGTGGACAAGGTCGAAATGCTCGACTCGCCATACAACGCACCTTTGGCCAGGTTGAGGCTGGTCTGCTGGATCGCCAGGCGGATGTCTGCCAGGGTCAGGCCGATGGCGGCGAGTTTGTCCGCCGAGGCCTGCACGCGGATCGCCGGACGTTGCTGACCGGTGATGTTGATATTGCCTACGCCGTCGATCTGGCTGATCTGACGGGCGAGCAGGGTTTCCACCAGGTCACTGACTTCGGTGCCGGGCATTTGCGGCGAGTTGATGCTGAGGATCAGCACCGGGCTGTCGGCCGGATTGACCTTCCTCCAGTTCGGCAGGTTCGGCATGTCTTTGGGCAGTTTGCCGGCGGCGGTGTTGATCGCGGCCTGGACTTCCTGCGCGGCGGTGTCGATGCTTTTGTCGAGGGTGAATTGCAGGGTCAGAATGGTCGAGCCCAGGGCGCTGCTCGAGGTCATCTGGGTCACGCCGGGGATGGCGCTGAATTGCACTTCAAGCGGCGTAGCCACCGACGAGGCCATGGTTTCGGGGTTGGCGCCAGGCAGTTGCGCGGCCACCTGGATGGTCGGGAATTCTGCTTCCGGCAGTGGCGCAATCGACAGTCGCGGAAAGGCGATTACCCCCAGCAACACCAAGGCAAAGGTCAGCAGGACCGTCGCCACCGGATGATCGATGCACCACGCGGAAATCGAGCCATGGCCCTTCATGGTTTCGGCTCCGATTGCACCACTTGCGGTGGGTCGGTCACTACCTGCACGGTCGAGCCAGGTTTGAGCCGCGACTGGCCATCGCTGACCAGCACATCGCCCGGTTTCACGCCTTTGATGAGGTCCTGGCCGCTGCCTTGATAAACGATCTGCACCTGAACGGCTTCGACCTTGTCGCCGTTGACCCGGTAGACGAAATGTTGATCGAGGCCACGTTGTACGACGGTGGGTGGCACCACCAATGCATTTTTATCCAGTGCTGTCTGAATCTTTACCGTTACCAGCAGGCCCGGCCAGAGTTTCTGTGCGGGGTTGGCGAACTCGGCCTTGGCGCGGATGGTGCCGGTATTGGCGTTGATCTGGTTGTCGATCAGGGTCAGGCGGCCTTCGCCTAGCAGGTTGCCGGTTTCGCCGTCGGTGTCGGCACCGATGTAAGCCTTGACCGGCGTGTGCTGGGGATCGTTGATCAGGCCTTGCAGGGTCGGCAACAGGTGTTGCGGCAGGGAAAATTCCACGGCGATCGGGTCGATCTGGGTCACCGTGAACAAGCCTTGGGTGTCGGTCATGCGCAGGAAGTTGCCTTCATCCACTGTGCGAATACCGACGCGACCGGTGACCGGGGAGCGAATCTGTGTGTAAGAAAGCTGCACCAAAGCGGCGTCGATCGAGGCCTGATTGCCTTGGGCGGTGGCTTTGAGTTGGTTGACCAGGGCTTGTTGCTGGTCATAGGTTTGCTTGGACACGCCGTCGTCGACGCTCAGCAGTTTGTAACGCTTGAGGTTAACCTGCGCCACTTGCAGTTGCGCCTGACTTTCGCCCAGTTGCGCCCGGGCCTGGTCGAGGCTGGCGCGGATCGAGCGGTCGTCGATGGTGGCCAGCAGATCACCTTTGTTCACCAGTTGGCCTTCTTTGACCAGCAACTTGGTGAGGATACCGTCGATCTGCGGACGCACGACCACGCTGTGCAACGACAGCACCGAGCCAATGCCGCTGATGTAGCGGGGCACGTCTTTTTCGGCGACGCTGACCACTCGTACGGGGATGGCGGTGGAGGGGGCCAGTTTGGTCGTGGCGGGTTTGGCGGCATACCACACGCCCAGCGCTGCCAGGGTGATCAGAAGGGCGGCGAACAGGGCGGTTTTTTTCTGAATTCGCATGCGAGTGGGGCGCCGGGCAGAGTGGTCGGAGTTTTGTCAGGCTTATACCTTCCTTTATAAACCTGTTAGCCCGTCAGGAGAGTGACTGGTAACTGACGGCGCTGTCAGTTTGGACCTCTTTGGATTGATGCGGATTCCCCGTGATCAAAAGATCGCAGTCTCGTTTCACTCGACAGCTCCTACAGTCATCAGTGTCAGACGAGAATTCGTCGATCCGGCGTAGACCGCGTTATCGTTCATCGCGAGCAGGCTCGCTCCCACAGGATTTGTGTCATACACAGATTTTGTACATGACCACTGCCCGCTCCCACAGGGTTCATCGTCGTTCGCAGATTCGGTGTACGACACAATGCACCTGTAGGAGCGAGGCTTGCCCGCGAAGGCGACAGGTCGGTCAGCACAAAACCCGACGGACTCACTTGCGGCGTGAAGCTTGCGGCTCCCGACACAGGTATACTGCCGCCTTTCGCGGCTCGCCTACCGGGCCCGACTCTTTAAGCATCACCCGGAGCTTTCATGACTTCCCCGACACAACCGCCGGTTGCCGACGCTTTGAGCGACGACCAGGCAGACCTGCCAGCCAGCGTCGACTCCAGCGCAGACAGCGAAACCAAAGCGGCGATTCCAGCGTTCAAGTTTCCGTTCAAACCAGGTGAATTGGCTGCGGCGAAGAATGCCAGCCAGCCTTGGTACAAGAATGGCGCGAAGAATGGCCATACCAAGACTCCCGGCGCAGCACCTCCCGGCACGCGTCGTTCGATGGGTAAACGCTGATAGTCAGGCATTTTGTTGGCGGGTAACTATTCCTCCCGCCAATGAGACAGTTCCCACAAGGACGCGCGATTACTCCTCTAGGAAAGACGGTTGTCATTCATCAAGAATTCATGCCCTGTGAATTTTTGATGAAGGTCGCCAGATGTCTCTGCTGAAAACCCTGTCCCTGCTCACTCTGGTGGTCCTGACCACCGGCTGCGTGTCCTCTGCGGTCGATCCGCAGATCCGCTTCGGGGTCGAAGCCCTGGTTCCACCGTTCGAGAGCCGTAACGACAAAGGTGAGCTGGTCGGATTGAACATCGAGTTGGGCAACGCACTGTGTGCTGAGCTCGAATCCCGCTGTGTCTGGATCGATCAGGATTACGCGACTAACCTCCATGCCCTTGAAGCCGGCCGCTTCGACGTGATCATGCCGATGACGGCTACACAGGCACGGCGCGAGCGGGTCGATTTCACCGACAATCTTTATCCCCTGAGCAGCCGTCTGGTAGCGCGCAAAGGCGCGACGTTGCAACCGGATGTGCAATCGCTCAAAGGCAAGCGTATCGGCGTCCTGGCGGGCACCAGTCGTGAAGCGTTCGCCAAGGCGCGTTGGGCGGACGCAGGCGTAACGGTGCGCAGTTTTCAATTCAACGATCAGTTGATTGCCAGTCTTCTGGCGGGCGAGATCGATGCCACCCTGCAAGACTCCATCGAAATCACTCAAGCCTTGCTAAGCCAACCTCAAGGACAGGCGTTCGACTTCGCCGGTCCTGCCCTCAACGATCCGATGCTGGGCAATGGTGTGGCGATGGCTGTGCGCAAAAGCGACACCCGCTTGCGCGATAACCTGAATGCGGCCCTTGAGCGTCTCAAGCAAAATGGCCAGTACCAAGCGATAACCGAGCGCTACTTGCCGCCAGCAGTACCCGATTCACCACGTTACTTTCCGAATGAAGAAGGCTTGCCATTTTCCGATGCGGTACAGGCCGGTGAGACCCTTTATCTTTCCGGGATGCTCGGTCTGGATGCTGATGGCCAACTGGTCAAGGGCGGGATTGGCCCGCAAATGACCCAGGCCATGGAAAACCTGCGCACCGAACTGCAACGTCGAGGCTCATCCCTCGCTCATGTGGCCAAATGCACGGTCATACTTGCCGATATCAAAGACTTCGATGCCATGAATGCGGTTTACCGCCGGACTTTCCCAGCCGATCGCCTACCTGCCCGGACAACGTTCGCGGCTAAAAAACTGCTGGCGAATGCTCGGGTGGAAGTCGAATGCCTTGCGGTTGCTGCTCGCTGACTCACCATCAGACAAGCCACTGTGCAACTAAAGTTGTGCAGTGGTTGGGTGTTTCAGGCTGCCCGCAACGAAATAAACGCATAGCTAACCGGTGTGTCGGTTGCCACCTGTGCGCCCGCCGCCTGCACTTGCCCGGCAATATCCTCACCCGACACGTGAAACAGCCAATCACTGCTCGACTCCATCTGCGATTGCGCTGAAATCTGATCGATAACCGTGGCAAACGCGTTCATATCCGGCAAATAAGCGGTAAATCCATCGCCCTTCAACGCTGTCGTCCGAATCCCCAATAGCGCGCAAATCGCCTCCTTGGTCTGAATCTCATCGCGATCGGCCTGACGGGAGCGCTGAATTAATCCTGCCAGTTCCTGATCCACTCGCTCACCCCCGATGATCAAATCCGGCCCTGTTACCCAGGACTCGGGCGGGCATTCCTTGATAGATGGGTTGAGCGGGATGTGCGGGTTGATTTCCATCGGATAGATGCGGCACACCAGCGGTCGGCGTTCGTAGATGCGGCAGAGGTTGTCTTCGTCAAGATTCCGGCAGGGGCCGACGTTGTACGCGGCAAAGGTGATCGCCACATGGGCCTTGCTGGCGCCGCTTCGAACCACCACCGAACGGCGTTCGGCATGTTCGCGCTGCTGCATGGGCAGGCCCAGGCCATTGGCGAGGAAGGCCTCCACCAGCACGATCACCTGACCGCCATCGGCCGCCCACATCCGGGCTTCGGCCAGTGTCAGGGGTACATGGTGGTCGTTGCAGCATTTGCCACAACCTACGCAGGAAAACGTTGTATTCATTGAACGGCCAGTCACCTGTGAGGGCATGAAATGGCGACAAAAAGCCACCGCAAGGGCCTGTGCCGAAGCAAGTTATGCGCCAGTCACTGCGCTTTTGCTGTTGGGCGGATGGAGTCCCACTCGGTCACGTAGGCGGTTTTGCTTTTCTTGTTGTAGAGGCACAGCTCGGTGCCTTGCTGGCCTTTCATGTGTTTTTGCGGGTACTGGCCTTGCAGCAGGAGCGCGGTATAACCGACCCGATCATCGAACTGCGCGGCGTTGCCGATGGGTTTGACGTTCTTCAGGCCGCTGGTTTTGGTGCAACTGGCGAGCACGGCTTTGTCGTAGGCGGCCCAGGCTTCGGGGGTGGATGCGTGGGCTTGGGTGGCGAGGGCGGTGAGGCAGAGGAAGGTCAGGGTGGTGGCTTTCATGGTTTGGGCATCCTTGGCGTGTAGTGGCCGAGGTCAGGAGTATGCCTGATGGATCGATGTTGGTTGTGCCGGCCTCTTCGCGAGCAAGCCCGCTCCCACAGTTGATTTGTGTCGTACACCGAATCTGTGAACGACGACGAACCACTGTGGGAGCGGGCTTGCTCGCGAAAGCGGTGTGTCAGACAGGCACGGGCTCCCGGCGGACCACATACATCCCGGCACTTTCATACAAACGCTGGGCCCGAAGGTTGTTTTCCAGCACCTTCAGATCCACAAAGCCTTCGCGACGTTGCTGAAACACCTTGAAAGCATTGAGCAGCAATGCACGGCCAAGTCCGAGGCCTTGAGCGCGCGGATGTACCACCAGGCTCTTGATGTAGGCACTGGTCCAGCACTGGGCAACGCCGACGATTCCTTCGGCGTCGAACGCGATGAAGCACAGGGACGGATCGTATTCGGGATCGGTTTCGAAACGCTGCTGCCAGACTTCCAGCGCCGGTACGCGACCGCCACCTTCTCGATAGCCGAGCTCCATCAAGTGATGGACGGCTTCGGCGAGTTCAGGACGGTAGTCGGTCAACTCAATGCCATTTGGCCAAGTGCAAGGCGGCACATCCTCAGCGAGGTTGCGCCGCATCAGAAAACAAAAGTCCTCGGCCACCACTCAATGACCTTGTTCGGCGACGGCCCTGGCCGCCGCGATCAGGCATTTGGTCAGTTCCGGCGAGGAGAATTTGGTCAGCACCGCGTTGGCTCCGGCCAGTCGAGCCTTCTCGCTGTTCATCGCGCTGTCCAGCGAGGTGTGCAGCAACACATAGAGGTGCGAGAAGTCCGGCGTTTCGCGCAATGTGCGGGTGAGGGCATAGCCGTCCATTTCCGACATTTCGATATCGGAAACGATCAGGTTGATCTGCTGGGCGGTGCCTTGCAGGTCCAGCAGGCAGTCGATGGCTTCCTTGGCGCTGCGAGCGGTGTGGCATTGCAGGCCGAGGTTGCGCAGGGTGTGTACCGATTGTTGCAGGGCGACCTGGCTGTCATCGACCACCAGGATTCGCGCGTTGCCGAGGACTTCGGCGTCTTCCATGCTCAGTTCGGTGGGGGCCGTTTCGATCTGCGCCGGAGCGATGCCGTGGATGACCTTTTCGATGTCCAGCACTTGCACCAGCGTGCCGTCGACGGAGGTCACGCCGGTGATGTACGAGCGCACGCCACCGGAGCCGAAGGGCGGTGGACGGATGTCGGTGGTCAGGCAATGGACGATCTTGCTCACCGCCTGAACGTGCAGGCCCTGCTTGGAGCGGCTGACGTCGGTGACGATCAGGCAGCCACCGTTCGGGTCTTCCAGTGGTCGCTCGCCGATGGCGCGGCTCAGGTCGATCACCGACAACGATGCGCCGCGCAGGGTGGCGATGCCTTTGACGTGGGGGTGCGACTCCGGCAGCTTGGTCAGCGGTGGGCAGGGGATGATTTCGCTGACTTTCAGCAGGTTGATCGCCATCAGCTTGCCGCTGCGCAAGGTAAACAGCAGAAGCGAAAGTGAATCTGCGCGGGCTTTGTTGGAAGACATAAAAACCTTCTGTGGAAAAAGGTGATGGGCGATTGTGAAGATCGCCAACAGCTATCGATGCCGGGTTATCGACTTGTTGGGGGTAGGCTTTAGGCATATTCCCCAGCATAACGACCAACGCGACCTTTGTAGCAGCTGCCGAAGGCTGCGTTCGGCTGCGAAGCAGTCGTAAACCTGCGCAGGCGATATATCCAGGTACAACGTGGTGACCGGTTTGGCGAGGACTTCGTCCTCGAACGCAGCCTTCGGCAGCTGCTACAAAGTATCGCGTTACTTCATACCCAACCGCTTGGCCATCCGTCCAAGGTTCGCCCGATCCAGCCCCAGCTCCCGCGCCGCGCTGGCCCAGTTGTTCTGGTGCCGTTCCAGGCAAGCGCTGATCAGTTGGCGCTGATAATGCTCGGTGGCCTCACGCAAATCCCCTGCAATTAATGCCGCCGCCGGTGCCGCAACCACCGGTTCCGGCACGGGTTCAATGCTGCCGTTGGGCAAGTCCAGATCCGCCGCACTCAAACTGAGAATCTTCGGCCGTTGCTTGCAGTTACCCAACGCCTTCAATGCACTGCGACCAATCAAATGCTCCAGCTCCCGCACGTTCCCCGGCCAGGCATACGCCAATAGTGCCGCTTGCGCATCGCTGGTCAGGCGCAGGCTGTTGAGGCCCATGCGTGAGCGGTTTTGTTCCAGGAAGTAGCCGCTGAGCAGCAGCACATCCCGACCGCGATCGCGCAGTGCGGGCACCAGCAGCGGGTAAACGCTCAAGCGATGATAGAAGT
This sequence comes from Pseudomonas sp. NPDC086112, assembly GCF_044746425.1. Lineage (NCBI taxonomy): Bacteria > Pseudomonadati > Pseudomonadota > Gammaproteobacteria > Pseudomonadales > Pseudomonadaceae > Pseudomonas > Pseudomonas sp. NPDC086112. Next base: position 12,151 of record NZ_JBIVCD010000049.1, read on the forward strand.
CGGCACGGTAGCGACCGCTGCGCACTTCTTCAGCCAGGTCACGGTTGGTCGCGGCGATCAATCGCACGTCGACCTGATGTTCCTGGTCCGACCCCAAACGCTGCAATTGCCCGCTCTGCAGCACTCGCAGCAATTTGGCCTGAACCGTCAGCGACAGTTCGCCCACTTCATCGAGAAACAGCGTGCCGCCATTGGCCAGCTCGAACTTGCCGCGCCGATCATTCGTCGCGCCGGTGAAAGCCCCGCGCACATGGCCGAACAATTCGCTCTCCACCAGCGTATCTGGCAGGGCGGCGCAATTGAGGCTGATGATCGGTTTGTCGGCCCGTGGGGACGCCGCGTGGATGGCTTGGGCCACCAGCTCTTTGCCGACTCCGGTTTCGCCGGTGATCAGCACCGTCAGGTCGCTGCCGCCCACCAGGCTGATCTCTTCCACCAGTCGTTTGTAAGTCTTGCTCTGGCCGATCATTTCGCGGTTCTGCTGGCCGCTGGCCTGACGGTAAACCTCGGCGCGCTGATGTTCGTCCTCAACGCGATTGGCCAGCCGCTCGATGCGCTCGGCGGCGTTGACCGTGGCGGCGGCGAGGCTGGCGAAGGCTTGCAGGGCGTCCAGTTCGATCGGTTCGAAACGTTCAGGGTCGAGCGCGTCGAGGGTCAGCAAACCCCACGGACGCTCGTCGATAAACAGCGGGCAGCCCATGCAGTCGTGGACCTCCAGATGTTCGTGAAGACCATCGACCAGACCGTCATAAGGGTCGGGCAAATCGCTGTCGGCGGCGAAACGAGTCGGGCCGGGGCTGCTGAGCAGCGCTTCGAAACGCGGGTGTTCGCTGACTTTGAAACGTCGGCCGAGGGTGTCGGTGCTCAACCCGTCCACCGCCAGCGGCACCAGCCATTCGCCGTCCAGTCGCAGCAGGGCCGCGGCGTCGCACGGGAGCAGGGCGCGCATGGCTTCGAGCAAGCGTCGGTAGCGCTCGCCTTCGGGCAGTTCGCGGGACAGGTCGGAGACCAGGGGCAACAGGGTCGTGAGCAGTAATTTTGCAGTCATAATGACTCCGTGTAGTCGGTGTGACTATAAAGCGTCGCGTGTCGATATGACTACTGTGTTTTTAACTTACTGATTTATAAGGTTTTAATTGTTGGCATGGAAACTGATACGTAAAGGTTATTCATATAAAGCCCAGGGGTTGCTCTTATGCTTAGCGTTCAAGATCGTGCCATCATCAAGTCCACCGTTCCGTTGCTGGAAAGCGGCGGCGAAGCGTTGATCACTCACTTCTATCGCATGATGCTCTCCGAATACCCGGAAGTCCGCCCGCTGTTCAACCAGGCCCACCAGGCCAGTGGCGATCAGCCTCGCGCCCTGGCCAACGGTGTATTGATGTATGCGCGGCACATCGATCAGCTCGATCAGTTGGGCGACCTAGTGGCCAAGATCATCAACAAGCACGTGGCCCTGCAGATCCTCCCGGAGCATTACCCGATTGTGGGCAGCTGCCTGTTGCGAGCGATCTCCGAAGTGCTGGGCGAAGAGATTGCCACTCCGGAAGTGATGAGTGCCTGGGGCGCGGCCTACGGTCAGTTGGCCGAGATCCTGATCGGCGCCGAAGCCAGCATCTACGACCAGAAAGCACAGGCGCCGGGCGGCTGGCGCGGTGCGCGGGAATTCGTCGTGGCGGGCAAGGTCGAGGAAAGCGCGGAAATCATTTCTTTCTACTTCGAACCGGCGGACAAGGGGCCGATTCTCGCGGCAGAGCCAGGCCAGTACATCGGCATGAAACTGATCCTCGATGGCGAAGAAATTCGACGTAACTATTCGCTGTCGGCGCTGGCCAACAAGGGCCAGTACCGCATCAGCGTCAAGCGCGAAACCGGCGGCCGCGCTTCCAACCATTTGCACGATCAACTGCACGTCGGCGCAAGCATCATGCTGTTCCCGCCAGCGGGGGATTTCACCCTGACCGCCAGCGACAAACCGTTGGTGCTGATCAGTGGCGGCGTCGGCATCACCCCGACGCTGGCGATGCTCGAAGCGGCGCTGGCGACCGAGCGGCCGGTGCACTTTATTCACTGCGCGCGTAACGGTAGCGTGCATGCTTTCCGTGACTGGATCGATGGCCTGGCCGAGCGTCATCCGCAGCTCAAGCGTTTTTATTGCTATGCCGAAGACGATGGGATCAGCCCGGCGGCGGACAAGGTTGGCCTGTTGAGCCAGGAGCAACTTGGCGCGTGGTTGCCAAAAGAACGCGATGTGGATGCGTACTTCCTGGGGCCTAAAGGCTTCATGGCGGCGATCAAGCGTCACCTCAAGGCCTTAGGTGTGCCAGAGAAGCAGAGCCGTTACGAGTTCTTCGGGCCGGCTGCCGCGCTGGAATAACTCTATGGGCGGTTCCTGAGGGCCGGGTCGGTGTTTCGCTAGTTTGCGAAGCACCGACCCGGCCTTTTTTGCATTTGGCTAGCACCCGACCAGAGGCCGGGTATAAGGCTGTCTGCCCGATTGACGGATAATACGTAAAAGTCCAGTATGGAAATATAAGTACAAAAAAGTGCTTCCCCGTTTCAGCTTCTTCTGTCTTGCCAAACCAACAACAACCCGCGAGAGAACGAATATGAAGAAATTCCCCCTCATCACCGGTCTGGCCTTGAGCCTGTTGGCGTGCAGTAGCTTGTTCGCCGCCGAGAAAGACCTGCGTATCGGTATCGAAGCGGCTTATCCGCCGTTTGCGTCCAAAACCGACAAAGGCGAGATTGTCGGCTTTGACTACGACATCGGCAATGCGCTGTGCGCGCAGATGAAGGTCAAGTGTGTGTGGGTCGAAGGCGAGTTCGACGGTCTGATTCCTTCCCTGAAAGTGAAGAAAATCGACATGGCGCTGTCGTCCATGACCATCAACGAAGACCGTAAGAAATCGGTGGATTTCACTCACAAGTATTACTTCACCTCATCGCGTCTGGTGATGAAGGACGGCGCAGTGGTGGATGACCAGTACGCCAGCCTCAAGGGCAAGAATATCGGCGTGCAGCGCGCAACCACCACCGACCGTTACGCCACCGAGGTTTTCGAACCCAAGGGCATCAACGTCAAGCGCTACAGCAACAACGAAGAAATCTACATGGACCTGGCAGCCGGTCGTCTCGATGCGATTTTTGCCGACACTATTCCACTGAATGACTTCCTGTCGATGCCGCGTGGCAAGGGCTATGCGTTTGTCGGGCCGGAATTGAAAGACCCGAAATACGTGGGTGAGGGCGCCGGGATTGCCGTGCGCAAGGGCAACACGCAGTTGGTGGCGGATCTGAACAAGGCGATCGACGAGATTCGCGCCAATGGCGAGTATCAGAAGATTTCGCAGAAGTACTTCAAGTCGGATATCTACGGCGATTGATTAATCGCTTTCGCGAGCAAGCCCGCTCCCACAGTTGATCGAGTTCTTCCTGAAGAAATGCGATTGAATGTGGGAGCGGGCTTGCTCGCGAAGGGGCCCTGTCAGACAGCCAAAATCCCAGGGCCTATCCCTTCAATTCCTTCAAATGCTTGTACACCGTCGCCCGCCCCATGTTCAGCACATTGGCCACATAGTTGGAGGCGCTTTTGCCTTTGAAGGCGCCTTCGGCGTGCAGCGCCAGCACCAGTTCGCGTTTGTGGTCGCGGGTCAGCACGTTCAGGCTCAACTGACGCTCGCGTAGCCAGGTGTGCAGAAAGGTGTTGATCCGTTCCTGCCAGTCATCGCGAAACAGTGAGTCCGGTTGCGGGATCAGCTTGGTCGGCGACAGGAACAAATCCAGCGCCGCTTTCGCGTTCTCGAACAGCGAGATATTCAGGTTGATGCACAGCACTGCCAGCGGACGACCCTCGCTGTCGCGCAACACGCTGCTGAGGCTGCGAATCTTCTGGCCGTCCCAGTTGAGCTTTTCGTACGGCCCGATGTTTCGTTCGCTGACGTCTTCGCTGAGCATGTCTTCCAGCGACGAGTCATCGCCGATTTCCCGTTTGGACAGGTTGTTGGCGATGTAATCGACCTTTTGCGTGCGCAGGTCGTGCAGCACCACCTCGGCATGAGGGAAGAACAACGTGGCGATGGCATCGGCAATCGCGCGGAAGTTGTCCATGGACGTAGCGTCCAGGGCCGAGTCTTTTTCAGGTGCGTTCATACAGTGGAACTCCAGGCAGCGTCAGCGCCCCGTTAAAAAGGGGCACTGGAAGTTTGCCGCAATCGTGTGGACACGTCACCTGACGGGCAGGATCAGCTCAAGCGGGCGGGGGAGAGCATCTCGGCGTCCAGGCCGAAACGGGTGAGTTGCTCGGGCAAGGCTTCGCCGCGTACCAGTGCAGCGCTGGCCTGGCCCATGGCCGGCGACGTCTGGATGCCGTAGCCGCCTTGCGCCGCGACCCAGAACAGCCCCGGCACCTGCTGATCGAAGCCGGACAGCAAATCCCCGTCGCGCACGAAACTGCGCAGGCCGGCCCAGGTGCGGGTCGGGCGGCGAATGGTCAGGGTGGTGGCTTCTTCGATCTGGTAAATGCCCATGGCGATGTCCAGTTCTTCGGGCTGCACGTCGTGCGGTTCCACCGGGTCGGCGTTGGCCGGTGAGCCGAGGAACATGCCGGCGTCAGGCTTCATGTAGAAGGATTCATCGAGGCTGACCAGCATTGGCCAGTCATGGATATCCAGGCCCTCGGGGCCGGCAAAGATAAAAGCTGCGCGGCGCTTGGGTTGCAAACCCATTGGTTTGGCACCGGCCAGCTCGCCAATCTTGTCGGCCCAGGCACCGGCGGCGTTGATGATGATCGGGGCGCTGAAGGTCTGAGTGTTGGTTTGAACCTGCCACTGCCCTTCGACATCCCGGGTCAGGCTCAACACTTCGCTGTCGGTATGCACTTCACCTTTATTGCGCCGGATACCGCGCAGATAGCCCTGATGCAGAGCGTCGGTATCGATGTCGCTGGCGGTCGGGTCGTAGATCGCGCCATGGACTTTTTCCCGACGCAGGATCGGCAGGCGCGCACAGGCTTCGTCGGCGCTGAGCCATTGCATTTGCGGCACCGTGGCTTTGGCGCTCAGGTATTGATTGCTCAGCTCGGCCGGATCGCCGGTGAAGTCGACGGTCATCTCGCCGCGCGGGGTCAGCAGCGGGTGTTCGCAGAAACCGGGCGGCGGTGCGTCGAAGAAGTCGCGGCTGGCCTGGGTCAATGCCCGAACCTGCGGTGTGCCATAGGCAGCGGTGAACAGCGCCGCCGAGCGTCCGGTGGAGTGATAGGCCGGATGGGATTCGCGTTCGAGCACAATCACCCGCCCGTGCTGCGACAGCCAGAAACCGGTGGAAGCGCCGGCAATCCCGCCGCCGATGATGATGAAATCTGCCTGGCTCATGAACGTCTCCTGTGGGGCGCAAATGCCGAAATTGTGGAATTCCCCTGTAGGAGCGAGGCTTGCCCGCGAAGGCGGTGTGTCAGTCTTGGTTTATGTCTACTGACACACCGCCTTCGCGGGCAAGCCTCGCTCCTACGAAGGGCGTGCTCTTAGCGCTGTAGTTGGTAAAGGGCATTGGCCAGTGCGATGTCTTCCAGGCCCAGGCCGATGGAGCGGAAGAACACCGTGCGGTCGTAGTCGGGGCGCTGCACTTTTTCGCTGAGCAAGTCGGGCAGGTCGCCGACAATCGAACGCTTGTCCCAGCCATGCTGCTCACCGGCGATCAGCATTTCGCCGGCCGAGCCCGGAGTGGTTTGACGATAGTCACAGAACACCTGCATGTGATTGAGGCTCTGCGGCGGCACTTCATGGGCGCGTGGGGCGTTGGTGCTGATGGAGGTGATCAGCGCCGGTTTGCTCAAAATTGACGGGTCTATCACCGGGCCGGCGGACGAGGTGCAGAGCATGATCACGTCGGCATCTTGAATCGCGGCTTCGCAACTGTCGACGAGGGTCAGCCGTGGATCGAGGCTTTTAAGCTGTGCCAGCGCTTCGGGATTCTTGCCGTTCAGGCTTGGCGAATAAAGGCTGATGCTTTGCCAGTCCCGCAGGCCCTTGACGTAGTGCAGGTGCGCCTGGGCCACTTTACCGCTGCCGATGATCGCCAGGCGCTGAGCGTTCAATGGAGCAAGGGCATCGACCGCCACCGCCGTCGTCGCGGCGGTGCGTGCGGTGGTCAATTCACCGGCATCGCAGAGCAGCAGCGGCTGACCGGTCTGCATCGACATCAGCAACGTCCAGGCGGTTACGAGCGGGCCTTGCTCGCGCACGATGTAGGGAGACGTCTTGACGCCATAGACCCCGTCTTCGGCCAGCACACCCAGGTAGTTGATGAAGTCCCCGGCACCCTGCGGGAATTCCACCAGCTGTTGTGCCGGCTGCACGGCTTGCCCGGCGGCCAGGTCGCGGAACAGCTTGCGCAGGATCTGCGGCACGTCAACGTGTGCCAGCAGTTCGCGGGCTTGAGGTTGGGTGATTACATAAGGCGTGCTGGGCATGGTCGGCTCCGGGCGCTGGAAGTAAACTAATTTGTCCATTATGGACTTTTAGTTATCTCTAGCAAGTCCTGTTGAAAAAAGCCGGACGAAAAAAAAGCGCAGTCCGTTGCCGGCTGCGCCCCTTTCTGAAAGGCCCGAGTTACGGGCGCTTGCGCTCAACCGCCCGCAGCAGATGCGTCGGTGGCGTTTCACAACTGATCTTGCGACCCAGCAACGCCTCGATGGACGGTAGCTGGTAGGAGTCGTCTTCACCGGCAAAACTGATGGACACGCCATCCGCGCCGGCACGGCCGGTACGACCGATGCGGTGCACGTAGTCGTCCGGGACTTCCGGCAGGGTGAAGTTGATCACGTGGCTGATGCCGTCGATGTGAATGCCGCGACCGGCCACATCGGTGGCCACCAGCACGCGGATCTTGCCTTCGCGGAAACCTTCCAGGGTCTTGATGCGCTTGTGCTGTGGCACATCGCCAGACAGCTGCGCCGCGTTGACGCCATCGCGCACCAGGCGTTCTTCGATGCGCCGCACTTCGTCCTTGCGGTTGGCGAAGACCATTACCCGTTCCCAGCCGTTATCGTTGACCAGGTTGTAGAGCAATTTATATTTGTCGGCACCGGCCACCGCGTAGATGTGTTGCTCGACGTTTTCGCTGGCCACGTTCTGCGCTTCGATCTCGACGATCGACGGGTCGGTGGTCCATTGCTTGGCGAGGTTCATCACGTCTTCGGTGAAGGTCGCGGAGAACAGCAGCGTCTGGCGCTCGTTCTTCGGCGGAGTCTGGCGAATGATCTGACGCACTTGCGGGATGAAACCCATGTCGAGCATCCGGTCGGCTTCGTCCAGTACCATGACTTCGACCATGTCCAGGTGCACGTCGCCACGCTGGTTGAAATCGAGCAAACGGCCCGGAGTAGCCACGAGGATGTCGCAGTGACGGGCTTCGAGGTGCTTGAGTTGCTTGTCGAAGTCCATGCCACCGACAAACGTCATGACGTTGAGGCCGGTGTACTTGGTGAGGTCGGCTGCGTCCTTGGCGATCTGCACCACCAGTTCCCGGGTCGGGGCGATGATCAGTGCTCGCGGTTCACCCATGTAGCGCTCTTTGGGCGGCGGGGTTTGCAGCAGCTGAGTGATGATCGAAATCAGGAAGGCAGCGGTTTTGCCGGTGCCGGTCTGGGCACGACCGATGGCGTCTTTGCCCGCGAGGGTGAAGCCGAGCACCTGCGCCTGGATCGGCGTGCAATACGGAAAGCCCAGGTCCTGAATGGCGTGCATCAGTTCGGGGGCGAGTTTGAAATCGTGGAAGCGGGTTTTGCCTTCCTGGGGTTCGACGACGAAGTCTTCGAGTTTCCAGGGAATAACCGGCGCTTTTGGCTTGGGTTCGCGACGCGGTTTTGCCGGTTTCGGGGCTTCGCTGCGCGGCTGCTCAGAGGCGATGGGCTCGGCTGCGGGGGCGGTCGGTGTGGTCACCGGCTCGTGCTTCGGTGCCGCTACGGTTGCGGTCCGGCCAGGCTGATTACCGTCGGTGCGGTGGCTGGGAGTATGAGAAGGAGCGCTGGAGACTGGCGCGAGCTGCTCAGTCTCGCTTTTACCGAACATTTTCTTGAGTGCTTTGAGCACGGTCATCTCATCAATTGGTTAAGGAATATACGCCGGCCAGTGTAATGCAAGAATCAGGCGCGGCGTAGTGGGATGGATCAATGGGTAGCTTTTAGCGCAAACGCTCGGCGAGCCAGACGCCAATGTCGCGGATTTCTTCGGGTAACACTTCGTGGCCCATTGGGTATTCCTGCCATGTCACGGTGACACCATGTTGCTTTAAATACTCGTAGGCGGTCCGGCCCATGGAGTTTTGCACAACGTCATCGTACTGGCCGTGCAATGACAGCACCGGAATGCGCTGCTGGCTGGCGGAAAGCTCCAGTTCATCACTGAAGGTCGGCGCATAAGTCGAGAGGGCAAGTACGCCACCCAGCGGTCCCTGCCATTTCAGAAAGGCTGTGTGCAATACCACGGCGCCACCTTGGGAAAAACCGGCGAGAAAGATGCGCGAGGCGTCTATTCCGCTGGCCTTCTGCTCTTCGATCAAATCAAAGACCCGTTGCGCGGATGCCTCCAGCTGCTCGCGGCTGATCGCGCGCGCCGGGCTCATTGCCAATATGTCGTACCAGCTTGGCATCTCATAGCCGCCATTAATGGTGACGGCGCGAGTCGGTGCCTGGGGCAAAACGAAACGGGTGCTGAGCAGGTTTTCCTGTAGTGCCTCGGCTACCGGCAAAAAGTCGTAGCGGTCGGCACCCAGCCCGTGAAGCCAGATTACGCAGGCGTCTGCGGGCTTGACGGGTTGAAGAATCAGGGGCTCGGTCATGTCTGCTCCATTGTTGTGCGTGCGCTCTCATTAAGTGCGAGGTTCGAGTGCGCAATGGGTTGATCAGTTAAGAAGATGTCGCAAGGTTGAAAGTTTTGCTATTGATCTTGCGCTGAATCGCTTTAGCGAGCGGTCTGGTACGGGCTTTGCTATGGGGAAGCCTGTGCAACCAATCTCATGCCTTGCGGTAACACTATCAGTGTATGGCTGGTCATGGGATAGCAAAGAATCCGGTGATGGATGTTCGCCAGTGGCCGCTACGGGCTTCGCGAACGTGAAAGGGCTACAGCCCGTTCGGCCGATTGGTGAGAAGGGAGTTGTCCATGATGTGGATTTTCTCCTACTAGACTCATAGCGACGGTCCTTACGTCGGTTGACCCTAAAAAAAGCCAACATGGGTCAACAACGCCTCATAAGGGTGCGACAGGGCTCAAGCTCCGACACAACAAGAGCAAAACTGGAGGTTTGAATGAAGTTATTGAAATCCACCCTGGCCATCGTGACTGCAGCCGCAGTACTCGGTGTCAGTGGGTTCGCTCAGGCGGGTGCAACCCTGGATGCAGTGCAGAAGAAAGGTTTCGTACAGTGTGGTGTGAGTGACGGTCTGCCGGGCTTCTCGGTTCCGGACTCCACTGGCAAGATCGTGGGTATCGATGCTGACTTCTGCCGCGCTGTGGCTGCTGCCGTATTCGGCGACGCGACCAAGGTCAAATTCAGCCAGTTGAATGCCAAGGAGCGTTTCACTGCTCTGCAGTCCGGCGAAATCGACGTGCTGTCGCGCAACTCCACCATGACCAGCTCCCGTGATGCGGGCATGGGCCTGAAGTTTCCAGGCTTCATCACCTACTACGACGGCATCGGCTTCCTCGCTAACAGCAAGCTGGGCGTGAAAAGTGCCAAGGAACTGGACGGTGCAACCATCTGCATCCAGGCCGGTACCACCACTGAGCTGAACGTCTCCGACTACTTCCGCGCCAATGGCCTGAAATACACCCCGATCACTTTCGACACCTCCGATGAAAGCGCCAAGTCGCTGGACTCCGGTCGGTGCGACGTGCTGACCTCCGACAAGTCCCAGCTGTTCGCCCAGCGCAGCAAGCTGGCCTCGCCGAAGGACTACGTGGTTCTGCCGGAAACCATTTCCAAGGAGCCCCTGGGCCCGGTCGTGCGTAACGGCGACGACGAGTGGCTGGCCATCGTGCGTTGGACTGGCTACGCCCTGCTCAATGCTGAAGAAGCAGGCGTGACTTCGAAGAACGTCGAAGCCGAAGCCAAATCCACCAAGAACCCTGACGTCGCTCGTATGCTGGGCGCTGACGGTGAATATGGTAAAGACCTGAAACTGCCGAAAGACTGGGTCGTGAAGATCGTCAAGCAAGTCGGCAACTACGGCGAGATGTTCGAGCGCAACCTCGGCAAGGATACTCCGCTGCAAATCGACCGCGGCCTGAATGCGCTGTGGAACGCTGGCGGCATTCAATACGCACCACCAGTGCGCTGATGGTTCTATCACCCGGTGGGCCAACCACCGGGTGATGTTCTGTTCCATTATTTCCGGGGCACTTCATGCAAAATTCAATCGGCGCACCTAAGCAGAGGCTCAGCCTCAGCGATCCACGAGTGCGTGCGTGGCTGTTTCAGATCATCACGGTTGTCGCCGTGGTCGGGATGGGTTGGTACCTGTTCGACAACACGCAAACCAACCTTCAGCACCGGGGCATTACCTCGGGTTTCGACTTTCTTGAGCGCAGTGCCGGTTTCGGCATCGCTCAGCACCTGATCGACTACACCGAATCGGACAGCTATGCCCGTGTGTTCGTCATCGGTTTGCTCAACACCCTGCTGGTCACCTTTATCGGTGTAATCCTGGCGACGATCCTCGGTTTCATCGTCGGTGTGGCACGGCTGTCGAAGAACTGGATCATTGCCAAGCTGGCGACGGTGTATGTAGAGGTCTTCCGTAACATTCCACCACTGCTGCAAATCCTGTTCTGGTACTTCGCCGTGTTCCTGACCATGCCGGGGCCACGCAACAGCCATAACTTCGGCGACACCTTCTTCGTCAGCAGCCGCGGCCTGAACATGCCCGCAGCGTTGATGGCGGATGGTTTCTGGCCGTTTGTGGCGAGCATCGTCGTGGCCATCGTGGCCATCGTGCTGATGAGCCGCTGGGCGACCAAACGCTTCGAAGCGACCGGCGTACCGTTTCACAAATTCTGGGCAGGCCTGGCGCTGTTCCTGGTGATCCCTGCGCTGTGTGCGTTGATCTTCGGCGCGCCACTGCACTGGGAGATGCCGGAGCTCAGGGGCTTCAACTTCGTCGGTGGCTGGGTGCTGATCCCGGAACTGCTGGCGCTGACCCTGGCCCTGACGGTGTACACCGCGGCGTTTATCGCCGAAATCGTGCGTTCGGGCATCAAGTCGGTCAGCCACGGCCAGACCGAAGCGGCCCACTCGTTGGGATTGCGCAATGGTCCGACCCTGCGCAAGGTGATCATCCCGCAAGCCCTGCGCGTGATCATTCCACCGCTGACCAGCCAATACCTGAACCTGGCGAAAAACTCCTCGCTGGCGGCCGGTATCGGTTATCCGGAGATGGTGTCGTTGTTTGCCGGTACGGTGCTGAACCAGACCGGGCAGGCGATCGAAGTCATTGCCATCACCATGAGCGTGTACCTGGCGATCAGTATCAGCATTTCCCTGCTGATGAACTGGTACAACAAGCGCATTGCGCTGATCGAGCGGTAAGGAAAAGCGCATGACGACTCATACTTTCAAACCCGACATGCCACCACCGAGCAGCAGCATCGGTATCGTGGCGTGGATGCGGGCGCACATGTTCTCCAGCTGGATCAACACCCTGCTGACGCTGTTCGCGTTCTATCTGATTTACCTGATAGTTCCGCCTGTTGTGAGCTGGGCGATTCTCGATGCCAACTGGGTCGGCACCACTCGCGCCGATTGCACCAAGGAGGGCGCCTGCTGGGTGTTCATCCAGCAGCGCTTCGGCCAGTTCATGTACGGTTACTACCCGACAGACCTGCGCTGGCGCGTAGACCTGACCGTGTGGCTGGCGGTGATTGGCGTGGCGCCGTTGTTCATCGCACGCGTTCCACACAAGGCAATCTACGGCCTGAGCTTTCTGGTGCTCTATCCGATCATTTCCTACGTCTTGTTGCACGGTGGATGGTTCGGTCTGACCGAAGTGGCGACCAGCCAATGGGGCGGCTTGATGCTGACTCTGGTGATCGCTACCGTCGGTATCGTCGGTGCATTGCCGCTGGGTATCGTTCTGGCCTTGGGCCGGCGTTCGAACATGCCGGCGATTCGCGTGGTCTGCGTGACCTTCATCGAATTCTGGCGCGGTGTGCCGTTGATCACGGTGCTGTTCATGTCGTCGGTGATGTTGCCGTTGTTCCTGCCCGAAGGCATGAACTTCGACAAACTGTTGCGCGCGCTCATCGGTGTGATCCTGTTCCAGTCGGCCTACATCGCTGAAGTGGTGCGTGGCGGTCTGCAAGCGATCCCCAAAGGTCAGTACGAAGCGGCTGCAGCGATGGGCCTCGGATACTGGCGCAGCATGGGCCTGGTGATTCTGCCGCAAGCCCTGAAGCTGGTGATCCCTGGCATCGTCAATACCTTCATTGCGCTGTTCAAGGATACGAGCCTGGTGATCATCATCGGTCTGTTCGATCTGCTCAACAGCGTCAAGCAAGCCGCCGCCGACCCGAAATGGCTGGGCATGGCCACTGAAGGCTATGTGTTCGCGGCCCTGGTGTTCTGGATTTTCTGTTTTGGTATGTCCCGCTACTCCATGCATTTGGAACGTAAG
>NZ_JBIVCD010000049.1:24830-36567 GCF_044746425.1 Pseudomonas sp. NPDC086112
ATGTGTGATGGGATCAAACAGCCTGTGAGCCCTGAAGGCATTATTCAGATGCAGGGCGTGAACAAGTGGTACGGCCAGTTCCACGTGTTGAAAGACATCAACCTGAACGTCAAGCAGGGCGAGCGCATCGTCTTATGCGGCCCATCGGGTTCCGGCAAATCCACCACCATCCGTTGCCTCAACCGACTGGAAGAACACCAGCAGGGTCGCATCGTGGTCGATGGCGTGGAGCTGACCAACGACCTCAAGCAGATCGAAGCGATCCGCCGTGAAGTCTGCATGGTGTTCCAGCACTTCAACCTGTTCCCGCACTTGACCATCCTGCAGAACTGCACCCTGGCGCCGATGTGGGTACGCAAGATGCCCAAGCGCAAGGCCGAGGAAATCGCCATGCATTACCTGGAGCGCGTACGCATTCCGGAGCAGGCGCATAAATACCCGGGGCAACTGTCTGGCGGTCAGCAACAGCGTGTGGCGATTGCCCGTGCCCTGTGCATGAAACCAAAAATCATGCTGTTCGACGAACCGACTTCGGCACTCGACCCAGAGATGGTGAAAGAAGTTCTGGACACCATGATCGGCTTGGCCGAAGACGGCATGACCATGCTTTGCGTAACCCACGAAATGGGCTTCGCCCGTACCGTGGCCAATCGCGTGATCTTCATGGACAAAGGTGAAATCGTCGAACAGGCTGCGCCAAACGACTTCTTCGACAACCCGCAGAATGAGCGCACGAAGCTGTTCTTGAGCCAGATTCTGCATTGATTGGCGCTTGGCAGTGAAATAAACCCGGACAGTGTTCCGGGTTTATTTTTGTCTGGATTTCGAAGTCAGGACGCCAGTGTTGTTTCCTGTTCCGGGAATCGTGCAGCGAGCAATCGCCTCAAGTCAGTGCCTTCGTTCATTGCTTGTATTTCAGCAAGTAAATGCGGATGACGATCCAACAGGCGCATTAGCGTGAACAAAGCTTGAGGTGGGGGAAGTTCGCCGCGCTCGTATCGTGAGAACGCATTGTGACCAGCGCCGGAAAGCAACTTCACTGCTTCCTTCTGCGTGAGATGCATTTTGCGGCGGATACGCTTCATCTCGGTGCCCATGATTTGAAAGCAGTCTTCGAGCAGTTTATCGCCAGCGTCGGAGTAGCGCTCGGCGCTGTCAGTATCATTATCGAAAATGATTTCACCGCAGACCTTGCACTCCCAGCCTGCAATATCGTGCACCCAGCGTGATACGTTCTTGTAGTCGACACTGAGGCTGCGACCTTCGAAATGTTGCATGGCGTGTTGAGTGCCACAACTCATGCATTGCCGCGTATTCATACGTTCCGCTCCTTGAAAGAGATCACCGGGGGCCCACCTTTGGGGCAGTAGGTCACTTTGATGTAGAGCTCCATTTCCTGAAATGTAGTGTGGTAAACGTCCTGCCAGCTTCGGTGATCGGTGTAGCACGTCATCGACTTATAGAGCATCCGGCGTTCCAGCGAGCAAATGACTAACTCCATATCTCGCAGGTTCAATCCCATGCGCTTGCCGGACCTCAATGCGACTTGAGTAAACACTTTGGCTCCTTGCCTTCTGAGCTCATCCTTGACGACTGACAAGGCGTAGTGGGGTGTGTTCTTTTCCATAAGAAACCGTGAACCCTATCCCTGAAATTACCCTTAAAGGGTAATTTTGACCAATCGAAAATCCCGCTCCATTCCCTCTCTCTGACCGTAGGCGGTTGCCGTCCTACACGAAGCTGACTAACATGTCAGAAAATTCATCCTATGATTGGATGAAAGGGCGAATTCTATGTCAGACATTTCTCCGTTAATTAAACGATCCCTGGTCGATCAGGCCCTGGATCAGTTACGCCTGCGCATTAACCAAGGCATCTGGACGGTCGGCCAGCGCTTGCCTACCGAGCCGGAACTGGCGACTGAGCTGGGCATCAGCCGCAACACCGTGCGCGAAGCCATGCGTGTACTGGCGTTTTCCGGGTTGATTGAGATTCGTCAGGGCGACGGTAGCTATTTGCGGGCGGTGGTTGATCCTTTGGACACGATGAGGGCGTTGTCCCGTTGTTCGCAGGAGCAGGCCAGGGAAACCCGGCACATTCTGGAAGTCGAAGCCATTGGTCTGGCTGCATTACGTCGCACCGATGAAGACCTGGTGGCGTTGCGTGAAGCGCTGGGCGTCAGCGGCAGTCACTACCACGGCGATCTCGACACCTACATTGCTTGCGATCTGGTATTTCACCGTCGACTGGTGGATGCGGCGCACAACCCGACACTCAGCGAGCTGTATCGCTATTTCTCCAGCATCGTCGGCGCGCACTTGCGCCAGACCTTGAACATCTCACCTCGACGCCAAGCGGTGTTCGACCTTCATATCGAACTGCTCGATGCCGTCGAGCAACGCGACCCGGAACGGGCAAAAGCCTTGTCGAGGCAGTTGATCAATGAACCTTGAAACCGAGAACCCCATGTCCACCCAGCAGGCCAGTAACAGCAGCATCATTGAGCTCAAGCGTACGGCGGAGCTCGAAGAGCTGTTGATCGACGCCGAGGCTGATGACGAACAGGCTCAGCAAACTCACCCGGTCCTTCAGCGGCCATGGCTGCTGTTGCTCGGCCTGATTCTGGTGGCGCTGAACCTGCGTCCGGCATTGTCGAGCATGGCGCCGATGCTCAGCGAGATCTCGAAGACGCTGGGGCTCTCGGCTGCCCAGGCCGGGTTGCTGACAACCTTGCCGGTACTTTGCCTCGGTCTGTTCGCACCCTTGGCGCCAGTGCTGGCGCGGCGTTTTGGTGCCGAACGGGTGGTGTTGGGAATTCTTCTGATGCTGGCCGGCGGGATCATGTTGCGCAGTTCGTTCGGCGAGGTCGGCCTGTTCGCCGGTAGCGTGCTGGCCGGCGCCAGTATCGGGGTGATCGGCGTGCTGCTGCCCGGCATTGTTAAACGCGATTTCCCGAAACAGGCCGGCACCATGACCGGCGTCTACACCATGGCGCTGTGCCTGGGCGCGGCCATGGCGGCTGGGGCGACGGTGCCGTTGAGCGAGCATTTCGACAAGAGCTGGGCCTTGGGTCTCGGTTTCTGGGTGGTTCCAGCGTTGGTCGCGGCGATTTTCTGGTTGCCGCAAGTCGGTCAGAAACACGGCGCGCATCATGTTGCCTATCGGGTCCGAGGGCTGTTGCGTGATCCGCTGGCCTGGCAAGTGACCTTGTACATGGGCCTGCAATCGTCTTTGGCCTACATCGTGTTTGGCTGGCTGCCGTCGATTCTGATCGGCCGCGGTCTGACGCCAACCCAGGCCGGTCTGGTGTTGTCGGGTTCGGTGATTGTCCAGTTGATCAGCTCGCTGGCAGCACCCTGGCTGGCGACCCGTGGCAAGGATCAGCGGCCGGCGATCGTGATCGTCATGGCAATGACCCTCGGCGGTTTGTTCGGTTGCCTCTATGCACCGATCGATGGCCTGTGGGGCTGGGCGATCCTGCTGGGGTTGGGGCAGGGCGCTACGTTCAGCCTGGCGTTGACCCTGATCGTGCTGCGTTCGCGGGACGCCCATGTCGCGGCCAACCTGTCGAGCATGGCCCAGGGCTTCGGCTACACCCTGGCGTCCATGGGGCCGTTCGCGGTCGGTGTAGTGCATGACTGGACCGGCGGCTGGAGTGCCGTGGGCTGGATCTTCGGCGTTATCGGCCTCGGCGCGATCATCGCCGGCCTCGGTGCCGGACGTTCGCTGTACGTTCAGGTTCAAAGCGAGAGAGTCTGACGTTCTGCGCACTGTCGGTATTCGGGCCACGAATGCCGATAGTGTTCCGCGCATTTGTTGACTATCGTGCAGGCAATCTTTCGATGCCACTTTGCAACCCGGAGAGCCTGCCCATGAGTGACGCCCACAACGCCTTGATCACCCGGTTCTACCAAGCCTTCCAGCGGCTGGATGCCGAGGCCATGAGCGCCTGCTACACCGAGGACGTAGTGTTCAGTGATCCGGCGTTTGGTGAACTGCATGGGCGCGACGCCGGCGACATGTGGCGCATGCTCACCACCCGGGCCAAGGACTTCTCCCTGACCTTCGATAATGTGCGCAGCGATGAGCGCACGGGCGGTGCCCATTGGGTGGCGACCTACCTGTTCAGCCAGACCGGCAATACCGTGGTCAACGACATCCAGGCGCGTTTCGTGTTTCGTGACGGCAAGATCTGCGAGCATCACGACAGCTTTGATCTGTGGCGCTGGTCGCGTCAGGCGCTGGGTTTCAAAGGGCTGTTGTTGGGCTGGACGCCAGCGGTGAAAAACGCCGTTCGTGCCCAGGCCTTGAAGGGGCTGAAGGCATTCCAGGCCAGTCGCTGATAAGATCGCCGCTTGTTTCCTACAAGCCTTGATCGTCACGTGAACACCTCGAGCGAATCTTCCGTCATTGCCGTCGAACCGCCGCTGCCCGTCAGCAAACCCTGGTTCGTCTACCTCGTTCGCGCGGCCAATGGTTCGCTCTACTGCGGGATCAGTGACGATCCCGTGCGCCGTTTCGCCACCCACCAAAGTGGCAAAGGTGCGCGCTTCTTCCTGTCCAGCCCGGCCGTGGCGCTGGTGTACACCGAAGTCTGTCGCGACAAAAGCGAAGCACTGCGCCAGGAACGATTGATTAAAAAACTCAAGAAAAGCGCCAAGGAATGTCTGGTGGCGAGCGCGGCTGCGGGCTTATCAATCTGACTGATAAGCGCCCATCAGGCAGATGGGTAGGCTGCTTGTGGATTGCGCGCTAAGCTGCGGGTTCCTTATCCGAGCGGCGGAGCCGAGCATGTCCGAGTTGATTCTTCATCACTACCCGACGTCCCCTTTCGCCGAAAAGGCCCGCTTGCTGCTGGGCTTCAAGGGGCTGTCCTGGCGCTCGGTGAACATCTCGCCAGTGATGCCGAAACCCGATCTGACGGCGCTGACCGGCGGCTATCGCAAGACGCCGGTATTGCAGATTGGTGCTGATGTCTATTGCGACACGGCGCTGATGGCGCGTCGTCTGGAGCAGGAAAAAGCCTTGCCGGCGTTCTTCCCGGAAGGCCAGGAAATGATCACCGCGACCTTCGCGGCATGGGTTGATTCAGTGGTGTTCCAGCATGCGGTCAGCCTGGTGTTCCAGCCGGCGTCGGTGGCGGTGCGCTTTGGCAAGTTGTCGCCGGAAGCGATCAAGGGGTTCCTGGCCGATCGCGCCGGCTTGTTCAGTGGTGGCAGCGCCACACGGTTATCGGCAGAGCAGGCTCGGCATCAGTGGCCAACGATCATGGCGCGTCTGGAGCAGCAGCTTCAGCGCGAACAGGGCGACTTCCTGTTCGGCGAGCCGTCGATTGCCGACTTTGCCCTGGCCCATTCGCTGTGGTTCCTCAAAGCGACACACGTGACATCCCCGTTGGTGGATGCTTATCCGGCTGTGTCGGCCTGGTTTGGCCGGGTGATGGGGTTTGGTCATGGCGCGTTCAGCGAGATGACTTCCGAGGAAGCGCTTGAAGTCGCGCGTAACGCCACGCCGGCTGCGTTGCCGGATGAGCAGTTCGATGAGCCGAACGGGTTCGAGGTTGGCCAGCAGGTGGTGATTGCAGCGACCGATTACGGTGTTGATCCGGTGGCGGGAGAGTTGCTGTTTGCGGGTAGCGAAGAGCTGATTTTGCGTCGCGAAGATGAGCGGGCCGGCGTGGTGCATGTGCACTTTCCTCGGTTCGGGTTCCGAATCGAAAAACGCTGAACCCCGTAGGAGCGAGGCTTGCCCGCGAAGAACGATAACGCGGTACAACAGATACACCGCGTTATCGTTCTTCGCGGGCAAGCCTCGCTCCTACAGGTTTGTATTTACTTCAATGCAGCAAGAACCTTGTCCGGGTCATACCCGCGTATCAACGTGCCGTTCACATCGATCAGCGGAATCCCGCGTCCTCCCAGCGCCTCGTAGGCCTTGCGCGCCTGGGCATCTTTCTCGATATCGAATTCCTTGTACGGAATGCCTTTCTGGTCGAGAAAGCGTCGGGTCAGCTTGCAGTAGCCGCACCAATCGGTGGCGTAGAGCACGACGTTGGCCTTGGCCTGGGTCTGCTCGGACACCACCTGCGAGGGGTGAAACACCCGCTCGATCTTGCCCCAGTTCTGGTAAACCACGACCACCAGCAAGATCAGCAGGCACTTCTTCAATACACCGCCGAGCATCAGTTGCGTCGCTTGAGCTGATCGGTCAATTGGGTCGGCAGGCCTTTAATGATCAGCGTACCGGCTTCTTCGTCGTATTCGATCTTCGAGCCCAGCAGATGCGCTTCAAAGCTGATGGACAAGCCCTCGGCACGACCGGTGAAGCGGCGGAACTGGTTCAGGGTGCGTTTATCTGCCGGAATCTCGGGTGACAGGCCGTAGTCCTTGTTGCGGATGTGATCGTAGAAAGCTTTCGGGCGTTCTTCGTCGATCAGCCCGGACAGTTCTTCCAGGCCCATGGGCTCGCCCATTTTTGCCTGGCTGCTGGCGTAATCCACCAGGGTCTTGGTCTTCTCGCGTGCGGATTCTTCCGGCAGGTCTTCGCTTTCGACGAAGTCACTGAAAGCCTTGAGCAGGGTGCGGGTTTCGCCGGGGCCGTCGACGCCTTCCTGGCAGCCGATGAAGTCGCGGAAGTACTCCGAAACCTTTTTGCCATTCTTGCCTTTGATGAACGAGATGTATTGCTTGGATTGCTTGTTGTTCTGCCACTCGGAGACGTTGATCCGCGCTGCCAGGTGCAACTGACCAAGGTCCAGGTGTCGCGAAGGGGTCACGTCCAGCTGATCGGTCACTGCCACGCCTTCGCTGTGGTGCAGCAGGGCGATGGCCAGGTAATCGGTCATGCCTTGCTGGTAATGCGCAAACAGCACGTGGCCGCCCACAGAGAGGTTCGACTCTTCCATCAGCTTTTGCAGATGTTCCACTGCCACCCGGCTGAAGGCTGTGAAGTCCTTGCCGCCGTCGAGGTATTCCTTCAGCCAGCCGCTGAACGGATGCGCCCCGGACTCGGCATGGAAGAAACCCCAGGCCTTGCCTTGTTTGGCGTTGTAGCTCTCGTTGAGGTCGGCAAGCATGTACTCGATGGCGCTGGACTCGGCCAGTTCGGAATCGCGGGCATGAAGAACTGCGGGTGTGCCGTCGGGTTTTTTGTCGATCAGGTGGACGATGCAATGACGGATCGGCATGGGCTTCTCGGCTGATTGAAGAGAGGAGGGCGTGCTCCCCCGAAAAAGCGCCCAGTGTACCGCAACCACTGGTTTTGGCGCGGTACGAAGGTCAATTCGAAGCTGCCCGACGGCCCTTATGCAGCTTTTTCACGATTTAGAGCAATAAAGCTGACCAAATGGGTAGCTAGAGGCGGATATTTCCCCGTCTCTGTGCTAGTTTTGCCCGGTCTTACGCGAAGTCACTGCGTTAAGCGTGCATTCAGCATTTGTCAGGTCGAACCAAACCCTGATTTCGGTATCTATAACCCCGACTCGTCGAGGTTATGCCGAGGGTGCCAGATCCAGAAGATCGGGCTCGATGGCTGACACTGCACTCTGCAATCCATATGAATTTGATAGGGAAGGAACACTACAATGGCTCTTACTAAAGACCAACTGATCGCCGACATCGCTGAAGCTATCGACGCGCCAAAAACCACCGCGCGTAACGCTCTGGACCAACTGGGCCAAATCGTTGCTGATCAGCTGGAAAACGGCGGCGAAATCACCCTGCCAGGTATCGGCAAGCTGAAAGTGACTGAGCGTCCTGCCCGTACCGGCCGCAACCCTTCGACTGGCGCTGCCATCGAAATCGCTGCCAAGAAAGTTATCAAGCTGGTTGTGGCCAAAGGCCTGACCGACGCTGTTAACAAGTAAGACTTGTTAGAAAAAACCGTGCTCCGGAGCAATCCGGGCACGGTTTTTTTGTGCGTGCGATTTACCACAAACACCGCTAAACCAATGTGGGAGCGGGCTTGCTCGCGAAGGCGGTGTGTCAGTCACCATTGAAGTTGACTGACACACCGCCTTCGCGAGCAAGTCGAATCGTCGCACCGCCGCTCCCACAGTTGATCTACGTCGGTCAGTTAATCAGCTTTTACGCGCCCAGCGTTCACGCCAGACCTGCTGCTCGCTTTTAGTCTGGAACGTCCAGGCGACAAAGCGGCTTTGCTTCTGCCCCTGAGACATTTCCACGACCTGGCTTTCCAATACACCGGCCTTTTTCAGTGCCGTCTGGATCGCAGGCAGGTTTGAGGCTTTCGAGACCAGAGTGCTGAACCAAAGCACTTTGTGTTGAAAATGCGCACTCTCGGCGATCAGTTGCGTCACAAAGCGTGCTTCGCCACCTTCACACCACAGTTCGGCCGATTGACCGCCAAAGTTCAGCACTGGCAGTTTGCGTTTCGGGTCGGCGCGGCCCAGTGCGCGCCATTTACGCTCGCTGCCCTTGGTTGCCTCGTCCATCGAGGCGTGGAACGGCGGGTTGCACATGGTCAGGTCGAAGCGTTCGCCGGGTTCGAGCAGGCCCAGCAGAATGTGCTTGGGATTGCTTTGCTGGCGCAGCTGGATGGCTTTGTTCAGCCCGTTGGATTGCACGATGGCTTTGGCGGCGGCCACGGCCGTCGGGTCGATTTCCGAGCCGAGGAAGTGCCAGCGATAGTCGCTGTAGCCGATCAGCGGATAGACGCAGTTGGCGCCCATGCCGATATCGAGCACCTTGACCGGCGCACCGCGAGGTATTTCACCGTCGTTGACGCTGGCCAGCAGGTCAGCCAGGAAGTGCACGTAGTCAGCACGGCCCGGCACCGGTGGGCACAGGTAATCGGCCGGGATGTCCCAATGGGCGATGCCGTAGAATGACTTGAGCAGCGCCCGGTTGAACACCCGAACCGCGTCCGGGCTGGCGAAGTCGATGCTTTCCTTGCCATACGGATTGATGATCACGAACTTCGCCAGCTCCGGCGTGGTTTTGATCAGCGCCGGGAAGTCGTAACGACCCTGATGGCGATTGCGCGGGTGCAGGCTGGCCTTCTCGCGGGGTTCCACGGCTTTGGCCGGGGTAGCGGAGTCAGGCTTCTTGCGCGCAGGTCTTGGTGTGCGGGGGGCGTTCATGGGCGTTGTCGATTCGGGTATGGCTAAAAGTGGCGGGTATTGTCCCACAGACAATGGCCGCGCGGTGGATCCCGTAGGAGCGAGGCTTGCCCGCGAAGAAGGATAGCGCGGTGTATCTGTTGAACCGCGTCATCGTTCTTCGCGGGCAAGCCTCGCTCCTACAGAAAGGGTTTTTTGGTGTTTTTGGGGGGAAAGGGGCGGGCATGAAAAAGGGAGGCCGTTGCGGGCCTCCCGTTTTCATTGCGACTTGCCGTTACAGGCTGGCAATCCGCGCATGCTGCTCGGCCAACTTGCCCAAAGCCTGTTCAGCTTCAGCCAGTTTGGCGCGTTCCTTCTCGATGACTTCGGCCGGGGCCTTGTCAACGAAACCGGCGTTGGACAGTTTGCCACCGACGCGCTGAACTTCGCCCTGCAGACGCAGGATTTCCTTGTCCAGGCGAGCCAGTTCGGCGTCCTTGTCGATCAGGCCGGCCATTGGCACCAGCACTTCCATCTCGCCAACCAGCGCGGTGGCGGACAGCGGTGCTTCTTCGCCGGCTTTCAGAACGGTGATCGATTCCAGACGCGCCAGCTTCTTCAGCAAGGCTTCGTTCTCGGTGAGGCGGCGCTGATCTTCGGCGCTGACGTTTTTCAGGAACAAATTCAGCGGCTTGCCTGGACCAATGTTCATTTCGCCACGGATGTTACGCGTGCCGAGCATCAGGCCCTTGAGCCATTCGATGTCGTCTTCGGCGCCCTGATCGATGCGTGCTTCGTTGGCCACTGGCCAAGGTTGCAGCATGATCGTCTTGCCTTCGATACCGGCCAGCGGCGCGACGCGCTGCCAGATTTCTTCGGTGATGAACGGCATGAACGGATGCGCCAGACGCAGCGCGACTTCCAGCACTCGCACCAGCGTGCGGCGGGTGCCGCGTTGACGTTCGACCGGTGCATTTTCGTCCCACAGCACAGGCTTGGAGAGTTCCAGGTACCAGTCGCAATACTGGTTCCAGATGAACTCGTACAAGGCTTGTGCGGCCAGATCGAAACGGAACTGATCGAGCTGACGAGTGACTTCGGCTTCAGTGCGTTGCAACTGCGAAATGATCCAGCGATCCGCCAGCGACAGCTCGTAGGCTTCGCCGTTCTGGCCGCAGTCTTCGCCCTTGTCCAGAACGTAGCGCGCAGCGTTCCAGATCTTGTTGCAGAAGTTGCGATAGCCTTCGACGCGGCCCATGTCGAACTTGATGTCGCGACCAGTCGATGCCAGCGAGCAGAACGTGAAGCGCAGGGCGTCGGTGCCGTAGCTGGCGATGCCGTCGGCGAACTCGTCGCGGGTCTGCTTCTCGATCTTCTTCGCCAGTTTCGGCTGCATCATGCCGGAGGTGCGTTTCTGCACCAGTTCTTCCAGCTCGATACCGTCGATGATGTCCAGCGGGTCAAGGACGTTGCCCTTGGACTTGGACATCTTCTGGCCCTGGCCATCACGTACCAGACCGTGGACATAAACAGTCTTGAACGGAACCTGCGGCGTGCCGTCTTCGTTTTTCACCAAGTGCATGGTGAGCATGATCATCCGGGCAACCCAGAAGAAAATGATGTCGAAACCGGTCACCAGCACGTCGGTGGAGTGGAATTTCTTCAGGAATTCGGTCTGCTCCGGCCAGCCGAGCGTGGAGAAAGTCCACAGGCCCGAACTGAACCAGGTATCCAGAACGTCGTTGTCCTGTTGCAGCGCAACGTCCGGGCCAAGGTTGTTCTTGGCGCGTACTTCGGCTTCGTCGCGACCGACATAGACCTTGCCCGACTCGTCGTACCAGGCCGGAATCCGATGGCCCCACCACAGCTGACGGCTGATGCACCAATCCTGGATGTCGCGCATCCACGAGAAGTACATGTTTTCGTATTGTTTTGGCACGAACTGAATGCGGCCGTCTTCAACCGCAGCGATGGCCGGCTCGGCCAATGGCTTGGTGGAGACGTACCACTGGTCGGTCAGCCACGGCTCGATGATGGTGCCGGAGCGGTCGCCTTTTGGCACTTTCAGGGCGTGATCGTCGACGCTGACCAGCAGGCCGGCGGCTTCGAAGGCGGCCACGATTTCCTTGCGGGCCTGGAAGCGGTTGAGGCCGACGTATTCGGCGGGCAGCGTGCCGTCGATTTGCTCGTTGACGCTGCCGTCGAGGTTGAACACCTGGGCCGCGGGCAGCACGTCAGCATTCTTGTCGAAGATGTTCAGCAGCGGCAGGTTGTGGCGCTTGCCGACTTCATAGTCGTTGAAATCGTGGGCCGGGGTGATTTTCACGCAACCGGTGCCGAATTCAGGGTCGCAGTAATCGTCGGCGATGATCGGGATGCGGCGGCCAACCAGCGGCAGCTCGACAAATTTGCCGATCAGGGCTTTGTAGCGTTCATCGTTCGGGTTAACCGCCACGGCGGCGTCGCCGAGCATGGTTTCCGGACGCGTGGTCGCGACGATCAGGTTATCATTACCTTCAGCGGTTTTGGCGCCGTCGGCCAGCGGGTACTTCAGGTTCCACAGGAAACCTTTCTCGTCGTGGTTTTCCACTTCGAGGTCGGAAATCGCCGTGTGCAGCTTGGTGTCCCAGTTGACCAGACGCTTGCCGCGGTAGATCAGGCCGTCTTCGTGCAGGCGCA